>NZ_JAPYKO010000013.1:0-183897 GCF_037179585.1 Mesorhizobium argentiipisi (SeqCode) | reverse complement strand
CCATCTTTACTCAGCCGCCCTTGGCAACCCTGCGCCAGAATCTCCATGCCTTGCGACATCGTTGGCGCGAGCCACCACGAAAGCGCAAGTTTCAAGCCATGCCAAAGCTATCTTAGCGCATATGCCCTCGAGGGGGAGATGTCGCCGAAGGCGACACAGGGGGTCCTGGCGCGTCGAGCTCCAACGATTTTGTGGGGAGGGAAGGAGGTCGGCGCTTCACGCGAGGCGACCCCGTCTGCCTGCCGACCATCTCCCTCAAGGGGGGAGATTATTCCAGCCCGGCGAAGCTCTCTTCCTCTTCTGCTATCTCAGCCCCACCCAACCGGAACGGCGCGAACGAGGCGCGGTGCAGCCTTGCCACCGGGCCGTGCGCCTCGATGGCGGTGCGGTGCCGGACCGTCGCGTAGCCCATATGCACTTCGAAGCCGTAATGTTCGTGGTGCCCGCCGCAGCCGCACATCATGCGGTCGCGCATCACCTTGGCGACGATCGAGGCGGCGGCGATCGATTGCGAGCGCTGGTCGCCTTTGATCAGCGCCCGGCCTTCGCAGGCGAGACCAGGCGGAATGTCGCGGCCATCGGCCAAGGCGAGTTTCGGCTGCAGCGAGAGACCCGCGGCCGCGCGGCGCATCGCTTCCAGGCTTGCTTTCAGAATGTTGCTGTTGTCGATGCCTTCGGCGCTGATCGAGGCCATCGAGACGCTGAGCGCCGAGCCGAGAATCTTCAGGAACAGCGCCTCGCGCTGCAAATGGGTGAGGCGTTTGGAATCGTCGAGGCCTTCCGGAATATTGGCGGGGTTGAGCACCACCGCGGCGGCCACCACCGGACCCGCGAGCGGACCGCGGCCTGCCTCGTCCATGCCGGCAACTGGCCACAGCCCGTCCGCCATCGCCTTCGTCTCGATCGAGAAGTCGGGCTTCTCGACCATTTCAAAGAGAAGCGGAGAATCGGAACGCGCGCGAGCCATGGTGCGGCGAGGTTCGCATCGGCTCCGATTCTCCGCAAGTCCTTCCGGGTCGATGGGGCGTCGGACCGGGAAGGCACCGTCTCACGGCCGGGGGACATGGGCCGGACGGAATTTCGAATAAAATAACAATTCCAGACGGAAAATCACTTTACCTGGAAGTGCTTAGCGCCGTCCCGTCACGGCCGGTGCCGACGTCAAAGCAGCATCAGCTGCTCGCCGGCGCCTGAGCCTGCGACGAATTGGTCGGTGCGAAGCTGCCGTCGCTCGACATTGAGGCCGAGCCGCTTGGCGGCGATCTCGAAGCGCCGGCCGATCTGCCAGGCATAGGGACCGGCGCCCTTCATGCGCTTGCCCCATTCGGAATCGTAATCCTTGCCGTCGCGCATCGAGCGGATCAGCGACATCACATGCCGGTAGCGGTCCGGATAATGCCGCAACAGCCAGTCCTTGAAGATCGGCGCCACTTCGAGCGGCAGGCGCAGGATGACGTAGCCGGCCTCCCGCGCGCCTGCGGCTCTGGCCGAATCGAGGATGCGCTCCATCTCCTGATCGGTGAGGCCGGGGGTAATCGGCGCCACCATCACGGATGCCGGAATGCCGGCATCCGAAAGCTGTCTGATCGCCTCCAGCCGCTTCGTCGGCGTCGACGCGCGCGGCTCCATCGTTCTCGCCAGCATCCGGTCCATCGTCGTCACCGATAGCGCCACCTTGGCAAGGCCGCGCTCGGCCATGCGCGACAGGATGTCGATATCGCGCGTCACCAGCGCCGACTTCGTCACGATACCGACAGGGTGGCCGCGCGCCTCCAACACTTCCAGGATCTCGCGCATGATCCGGTATTGTTTCTCTATCGGCTGGTAGGGATCGGTGTTGGTGCCGATGGCGATGGTGCGCGGCTGATAGCCCGGCTTCGACAATTCCCTGTCCAGCATGCGCGCCGCATCCGGCTTGGCGAACAGCTTCGATTCGAAATCGAGTCCCGGTGACAGGCCCATGAAGGCATGCGTTGGCCTGGCGAAGCAGTAGACGCAGCCATGCTCGCAGCCGCGATAGGGATTGATCGAGCGGTCGAAGGAAATGTCGGGCGATTCGTTGCGCGTGATGATCGTGCGCGGCTTTTCGACCTGCACTTCCGTCTTGAACGGCGGCAGTTCCTCCAGCGAGTTCCAGCCGTCGTCGAAGACATGCCGGCTGACCGGCTCGAACCGGCCGGATGGGTTGATGCCGGCCGAGCGGCCGCGATTGCGGTCGGGCCGCACGCGCATGCCGCTCTGCTCGATCATCGCATTTGCCATTTCGGCTCTTCCTGCTCCGAAAGCGGCAATGTCGGCGCGCACGATCTGTTCCATTTTCGCCCTCTCCCAGGGACTGTCCGCAGGCTGTCGAATCGCTCTGTTCATGAAACTATTCCTATTTCGCCGATGAGAACAAAGCAAGAACTTTTTCGCTTGGGCGCGCAACTGGCGCATCGCCGCGCTTTCCGCTATTCGGCTAAAAATGCTCAGCGTTCTCATCGAAACCAAGAATGACGAAGAGGGCCTCGCCCGTACGCTCGCCTCGCTGGTCGGCGGCGCGGTCGAAGGCGTGGTGCGGGACGTGATCGTCTGCGATCAAGGTTCCGCCGACCAGACGCACCGGGTGGCCGAGCATGCCGGCTGTCATTATGTGAGCGGCGGGATCGCCGTGGGCATAGGCCAGGCCAAGGGCGATTGGCTGCTGCTTCTGGAACCCGGCGCCCGGCTTGCCGAGGGCTGGATCGACGAGGTCGTCGCCCACACGGCAAAACAGACCATGCCGGCGCGCTTCTCGCGCGCCCGGGCCGATCGCGCGCCTTTCCTGGCCCGCGTCTTTTCGGGCAACCGGGCGCTGGCGGAGGGGCTTGTCGTCAGCAAGCGTCAGGCCTCGGCTCTGGCAAAGAGCGCGCGCAGCGCCGAAGCCCTGGCACGCGGCCTGGCGACCAGGCGGTTGAACGCCGAAATCTGGGTGGCGCCGCCGAAGTGATGCCTGCGGTTACGAGGCGGGCTTGCCGCCGCGCCGAAGATGCTCGTCCAGCCGCGGCATGATCTCGACGAAGTTGCAGGGCATGTGCCGGTAGTCGAGCTGAGCCTTGATGATGCCGTCCCAGGCGTCCCTGCAGGCGCCGGGCGAGCCCGGCAGCACGAAGACGAAGGTCGCGTTGACAACGCCGCCGGTCGCCCGGCTCTGAATCGTCGAGGTGCCAATCTTGTCGTAGGAGATGCGGTGGAAGACTTCCGAAAAGCCGTCCATGCGCTTTTCGAAGATCGGCTCCAACGCCTCCGGCGTCACGTCGCGGCCGGTAAAGCCGGTGCCCCCGGTGGTGATGACGACATCGATGTTTTCGTCCCTCGACCAGCCAAGCACCTTGTCGCGGATCTTGTCGCGGTCGTCGGTCACGATATCGCGCGCGGCAAGCGTATGGCCGGCTTCCGCGATGCGGTCGGCCAGCGTCTGGCCGGACTTGTCGTCGGCAAAGCTGCGTGTGTCGGAGACGGTCAGCACCGCGATGCGCACCGGAATGAAGGGCCGGCTTTCGTCAAGCTTCGCCACCGCTCACCTCCATGCTGCGCGTCGCGGCGACGAACCAGTCGGGATGGCGGGCGCGGATCGCGATCGCGGCGCGCTTGGCGACATTGCCGGTCTCGAACAGGCCGAAGCATGTGGCGCCCGAGCCGGACATGCGCGCGAACGCGGCGTCGGCACGCCTGAGCACCTTGAGCGCCTCGCCGATCGCAGGTTCGATCGAACGCGCGGCGGGTTCGAGATCGTTGCGCGTCGCCTCCAGCCAGTTTCGGATGGCGTGGAAGTCGAGCCGTTTCGGCAGCGGCGGCAGCGCTTCGTTGTCGCGGCTGGATAGCGCCTTGAACACGTCCGGTGTCGAGACCGCGATGCCCGGATTGACCAGCACCAGGCCGAGCGCCGGAAATGCGGAGAGCGGCGACACCTCATCGCCGATGCCGCGCGCGACCAGCGGCTTTGACGTCAGGCACATCGGCAGGTCGGCGCCGAGCGAAAGCCCGATCCGGGCCAGCGAACCATCGCCGATATCGAGCTTCCAGAGCCGCGCCAGGCCGTTGAGCGCGGCCGCCGCGTCGCTCGAGCCGCCGCCGACGCCGGAGGCGATCGGCAGGTTCTTCTCCAGCCTGATGGCGACGGGCGGCGTATTGTGCACGCCAGCCTCCCGGCGCAAGGCATCACGCGCCTTCACAACCAGATTGCCGTCGTCGAGCGGCAGGCCGGCGGCATAACGGCCAGACACGGAGAATTCGTCCTGCTCAGCCGGCTCGATATCGAGCCGGTCGCCGAAGCGGGTGAAGACGGCAAGGCTGTCGATGAGGTGGTAGCCGTCGGAGCGCTGTCCGGTGACATGCAGCGCCAGATTGATCTTGGCCGGCGCAAGCCACGTCCGGACTTCTGTGCCGGGTTCCAGAATGTCGACTGCTGGCGAGATGGCTTCAGTCCTTGGCCAGACGGTATTCGCCGGTCTTCGGATCCTTGACCAGCGTTCCCATCGTGCCGTTCGCCGCCTGTTTCTCGGTACGCCGGATCTTGGCCGTCACGCGTTCGGCCTCACGCACGAAAGCGCGATAGCCGAAGTAAGCGGCGGCGCCGACAACGGCGAAGAAAATGATCTGCGGCATATCAAACTCCTCCCGCGTTCTCGCGGCAAGGCCGGCCGAATGGGTCGGTCAAGCGGCCATGCTAGACGCAATCATGGCTTTTTCAAAGCCCGAAGCGCGCCCACAGTGCGCGCTCTTCCGCCGCATCGAGGACGCCGTTTGCGGCAGCAGCGGCGATATCGGCCGCTGAGAAACGCGAGCCGAACAGGCCGAAACGGCCGAACAGACCGCGCGGCGCGGTGATCAGCTTGAGCTGCGTCTTCTCGCCGAAACGGGTCTTGAGCACGCTGCGCATATCGCCCAGCGCATCGACAAGGCCGAGCTCGAGGCCTCGCTTGGCGGTCCAGAACAGGCCGGTGAACAGGTCCGGATCGTCCTTGAGCTTGCTGCCGCGCCGCTCCTTGACGAGGTCGATGAAGGTCTCGTGCACTTCAAGCTGCAGCGCCTTCAGCCGCTCGACGTCCTCCTTCTTCTCGGGCTTGAACGGATCGAGCACGGCCTTGTTCTGGCCGGCGGTGTGGACGCGCCGCTCGACGCCGATCTTCTTCATCAGTTCGGGGAAGCCGAAAGAGGCCGAGACCACGCCGATCGAGCCGACGATCGAGGACGGGTCGGCGAAGATCTCGTCGCCTGCGACCGCGATCATGTAGCCGCCGGAAGCCGCCACGTCCTCGACGAAGACCAGCACCTTCTTGTTCTTCTCCGCCGCCAGGTCGCGGATGCGTTTGAAGATCAGTCGCGACTGCACCGGCGAGCCGCCGGGCGAGTTGATCGAGATGGCGACCGCCGGCGCGTCGAAGCCGAACGCCTTCTCAATAAGCCCCGCCGTCGAGGCGAGCGACAGGCTCGGCCGGAACTGGCCGCCGCCCGGCATGATGGCGCCTTGCAGCCGGATGACCGGAATGGTGACGACTGTCGAGCGCCAGGATTTCGGCAGCAGGCGATTGAAAAGGCGTTTCACGAACTGTTGTCTCCGGACCAAATGCGAAGGAACTGGATGAAACCAAGCAGGTTGGCAGTGTCTCTCAGGCGCGACGTCATTGCTTGGCATGTAGGAATTCGCCACCCAACGGCAATGCCGCATCGCGCGCCCGGGATCAATCGCCGAACAGCGATGCCAGGCCATTGTTGATCATTTCCGTTCGTTCCGCCGGCGCGTTGCCGGTCGGTCCGTGCAAGGTGAGCGGCGGGCGGATCGACAATTTTCCGCGCGCCCCGAGCGCCGCCCTGACGACGATACGGATCGCCGCTGCGTCCGGCCGCGGATGCACGCACAGCATCTCGGCGTCGCCGAAGCGCCCCTCGATCGCGTCGAGGATGGCAACGAGCTGCTCGGGCCGTGCGATGACGGCCAGCCCGCCGCGCGGCCTGACGACGGCGGCGGCGCTTCTGATCCAGCGCTCGAACAGCCCGTCCTCCGTCACATGCGCCTCTCTGCGCAGCGTGTCGGGCGTCGAGCGATCCTCGGCTGCGTTGAACGGCGGATTCATGATGACGAAGTCGAAGGAGTTGTCGGCAAGCCCGGCCTCGCTCCGCGCCCGACCGGTCAGCGTCACGTCGGCCGCCAGCACCGAAGCGCGGTCGCCAAGATGCGCATTGCCGGGGTGCGAAAGTGTGGCGGCGGCGAACTCCGCCATTTCGGTCGAGCGCTCGACCAGGACGGCCCGCGCCGCCGGGCAGCGCGACAGCACGGCAAGGGCGGCCGCGCCGGCGCCCGCGCCGAAATCGGCGAGCCGGCCGGAAAAGCCGGACGGCACGGCGGCCGCCAGCGTCATGGCGTCCATGCCGGCGCGATGACCGCCCCGGCTCGGCTGCACCAGCCAGAAGCGTCCACGATGAAAGGCATCGACCGTGTGCGCCGGCGTATCCGGGACGGGGACGGCGCTGGTTGCCATCACTTTTTGCGGATCTCGTTCTCGATGCCGGCATCCTTGAGGATGCGGCGCGCGGCGTCGACTTTCTCGGCATCGACCATCACGCGCCGGGGCAGGATGCCGAGCGAGCCGTCGAGCACGCTCATATTCTGGTCGGCGACGAAACAGGCGATACCGGCATCGCGCATCAGCGATTCGACGAAGGAGATGACGACGGCGTCATTGGTGCGGACAAGCTCGATCATGGAACGAAAATCGCAGGTTGTGGCGTCCGTGTAAACGTAGGCGGACACATCGCCGGCAAAGCCGCGCCAATTCGCCTCTTGCCGTGCCCGGTTGTGCCGCCCTAGAGTCGGCGCGGGACTAGTGCATGTCGCCCAGAAGTGCGCAGCGGTTCTGGGACAACGACATGCATCAAAACGAAGACTTGAAGCGCGCCGCCTGAACTCGTTTCAGCGCGGGGAGTTTCAAGGGGGCGTCGTACGCGTCAAATTGACGGGAGTTGTCGTGGTGGGTGTCGTTCTCAACATCGAAGGCAAGCGGGAACCCGCTTCCATCAAGGATTTGATCGATCTGACAGCCGCCGACATGGGGCGCGTCAACGAGTTGATCCTGTCCAAGGCCGGCTCCGACGTCGAGATGATCCCGGAGATCGCCAATCACCTGATCTCGTCGGGCGGCAAGCGGCTCAGGCCGATGCTCACGCTCGCCGCCGCGCAGATGTTCGGCTATTCCGGCGAAGGCCATGTCAAGCTCGCGACCGCCGTCGAATTCATGCACACGGCGACGCTTCTGCATGACGACGTGGTCGACGAGAGCGCGCTGCGCCGCGGCAAGAAGACGGCGCGCATGATCTGGGGCAATCAGGCGAGCGTGCTCGTTGGCGATTTCCTGCTCGGCCAGGCTTTCCGCATGATGGTCGAGGTCGGCTCGCTGGAGGCCTTGGATATCCTGTCGGCTGCGGCCTCCATCATCGCCGAGGGCGAGGTGATGCAGCTTGCCGCCGCCAAGAACCTCGAAACCACCGAGGACGAGCATTTCGCCGTCATCAAGGCCAAGACCGCGGCGCTGTTCTCGGCCGCCGCCGAAGTGGGACCGGTGATCGCCCTGGCCTCGCGCACCGACCGCGCCGCGCTGCGCTCCTACGGCATGAATCTCGGCCTTGCCTTCCAGCTCATCGACGACGCGCTGGATTATGGCGGCTCGAGCAAGGATCTCGGCAAGAATGTCGGCGACGATTTCCGCGAGGGCAAGGTGACGCTGCCTGTGATCCTCGCCTACCGGCGCGGCACCAAGGCCGAGCGCAGCTTCTGGAAGCGCGCCATCGAGGAAAATGTCACCGACGATGCCGGGCTCGAAAAGGCGATCGGCCTGATGGCCCGCCACGGCGCCATCGCCGATACGATCGGCCGCGCCCGCCATTTCGGCGAGATCGCCCGCGACGCGCTGGCGCCGCTTGAGGCGACGCCACAGAAGTCGGCTTTGATCGACGTCATCGATTTCTGCATCAGCCGGGTGAACTGAGCCTTCGGCCTGCCTGCATGCCCTGCATCCGCCGGGCAGGGCGCCTGTGAATCCCGTGCCGGCCGTCTCGACAAGGAGCGGTCCGGCAAATTATCTATAAAATATGGCCAGCACAGAAGACACGATCGCCGTCCGCATCAGCAAGGAACTGGCGGACCGCATCATTTCGGGCGCGATCGAGCCCGGTTCGCGGCTGCGCCAGGACCATGTCGCCGAGGAATTCAACACCAGCCATGTCCCGGTGCGCGAGGCCTTCCGGCGTCTGGAGGCTCAAGGGTTGGCGATCAGCGAGCCGCGCCGCGGCGTGCGCGTCGCTTCCTTCGATCTCGGCGAGGTGAGGGAGGTGGCCGAGATGCGCGCTGCGCTCGAAGTGCTGGCGCTGCGCCATGCCGCGCCGCATCTGACGGCGTCGATCCTTGATCAGGCAGAGGAGGCGACCAAGGCCGGCGACAAATCCCGCGACGTGCGCTCCTGGGAAGAGGCCAATCGCACCTTCCACCGGCTGATCCTGGCGCCCTGCAACATGCCGCGCCTGCTCTCCACCATCGACGACCTGCATGCCGCGAGCGCTCGTTTCCTGTTCGCGGCCTGGCGCTCGGAATGGGAAACCCGCACCGACCAGGATCATCGGGCGATCCTGAGCGCGCTGAGGCAAGGCAACACCGAATCGGCGGCCGCGACGCTCGGACGGCACGTGCAATGGATCGGCCAGAAGCCGGTCAAGACCGCTTCCGGCAAGACCCGCGACGCCTTCGCCATTGTCGGGTAGCGGACCTCGTCGCATCGCGATCGGCGTCAATATCACGCTTCGGCGCAATCCGGTACGACCCGGATCGTCTGTGTCCGCCATCTGCTCGCAACGCCGTGTCGCAGACGGACTTGCCATCTCTGCAAAAATATGGATTCGATAATAGATGAAGTTCGAAAATTATCTATAATTCGAATCCAGCCAGGGAAGACACCGTGACCAACGCAGCCGTTTCCACCTACAAGCCCTCTTTCAGCCCGTTGCAGTTGCACAGCCGTTCGCTCGCCTGGCAGATCGGCGCCGTGATTCTCGGCTCGCTGTTCCTGGCGCTGTCGTCCTATATCGAAGTGCCGATGGTGCCGGTTCCGGTGACCATGCAGACCTTCGCCGTCACCCTGGTCGGCGCGCTTTATGGCTGGCGCTTCGGTGCGCTCACCATCGCCGCCTGGCTCGTTGAGGGCGCGGCAGGATTTCCGGTGCTGGCGGGCGGAGCGGCCGGGATACAACATTTCGTCGGTCCGACCGGCGGCTATCTCTTCGCTTTCCCGGTCGTCGGCGCCGTCGTCGGCTGGCTGGCCGAACGCGGCTGGAACGGCAAGCGCGTCATGCTTGCCTTCGCCGCCATGCTCATCGGCAACCTGCTTTGCCTGGTTCTCGGCACGGCCTGGCTTGCCGTCATGATCGGCACGGAAAAGGCCATCACCTTCGGTTTCCTGCCCTTCATCGTCGGCGGCCTGCTCAAGTCGGCGCTGGGCGCGGCGACGCTGAAGCTCTTTTCCACCGATCGTGCGGAGCAAGGCGACCACTCGTCCGGGACGCGATGACCGTCAGGCTGCGCGCCCATCATCTCCTCTGCCTGCTGACCTATGTCGGCAAGGGCTACTCGCCGGCCTTCACCGCCAATTACGACAAGGTGGTGAAGCGGTTGGGCGAGGGGGAGGCGGTTATGATCGTTTCCGGCCCGGACGACATCTGCGCCCCGCTGCTCGGCGAACCGGAGCCGCATTGCCTGCGCGAGAGCGCCGCCGAGCGGGACCGGCTCGCCGCGCGTGACGTGGGGGCTTTCCTCAACCGGCCGATCCGGGACGGAGACATGCTCGTGCTGGATGCCTCCAGCCTGGCCGGGATGCGGAAGGCTTTTTCCGCCGGCCTGACGCGCCAGGCGTGCTCCGGCTGCGAATGGTTCGGCCTGTGCGATGCGGTTGCCGCCAGCGGATTCAGCGATACCTATCTGTAGGCAATCCGATGCCGGCATATGGGCATCCCGGCCTCCGCGCGGCATTTTTCGCTGGCGCGGCATCGTTTTTTAAGCCGGATGATTGCATTGTGATTCGCTGCGGATTGAAGCCCGACCCCAAAAAGGCCATGCTTTGACCCGAAAAGATCGAGTCTGTGGGCGGTCCTCCAAGGGCGGGATCGCGTCTGGCTGAAAGGGATACGATGCGGCAAGGACGTGCGCGCTGGCTGACGAGGCTGGCATTTTTGACCGGTGTGGCGCTTTGGGTGCTGCCGGTCCAGGCCAAGGAAGAGGCCCAACCGCTGCAGATCACGTCATTCTCGGGCGCCTATCTCGCGGCTCATATCGCCGAGAGCGACAACGATCTCGACGACGCGATCGCTTATTACAAGCAGGCGCTGGCCTTTGCGCCGAACGATAAGGATCTGCAGCAGAGCCTGATGCTGGCTCTCGTCGCGCAAGGCCGCTTCGAGGAATCGCTGGTCTATGCCGACAAGCTGAAGGAGGTGCCGGACGTAGAGCGCTTCTCGCGCTTGGCGCTGGCCATAGATTCCTTCCACAAGAAGGACTACGCCAAGGCGCAGTACTGGCTGAAGCTCTCGCTCGAATCCGATCTCGACCGGTTGCTCTCCGGCGTCATGGACGGCTGGGCCAAGCAGGGCGCCGGCAACGCGTCCGAGGCGATGGATTCCATCGACAAGCTCAAGGGCCCGGACTGGTTCGGCTTGTTCAAGTCGTTCCACCGCGCGCTGATCGCCGACGCCGCCGGCCTGAACGACAAGGCCGATGAACTCTACGCCGCCACGCTGGCCGACACCACGGCCGGCGGCTCCGCGCCCGAAACCTGGATGCGCAATGCGCAGGCCTATGCCTCGTTTCTCGTCCGCAAGGGCGACAAGTCGAAGGCGCTGGCGGTGTTGAACCAGGCCGAGGCCTTCGCGCCGGGCAAGCTTGAAATCACCACCCTGCGCGACCGCATCGCCAAGGGGGACAAGATCGAGCCGCTCGTCGCCGGCCCGGCCGACGGCGCGTCCGAAATCCTGCTCGACCTTGCCACCGCGCTCAACCGCGGCGGCGAGCCCTTCGTGCGGCTATACCTGCAATATGCGCTGGCGCTGAAGCCGGACAGCGATGCGGCCCTGGTGCAGCTTGCCGCCGTCGCCGAGCAGCTCAAGGACGGCGAGGGCGCCATCTCGCTTTACCGCCGCATCCCGGCGTCCTCGCCGCTGAAGGAGCTTTCCGATCTCCAGCTCGGCCTCAACCTCGCCGATCTCGACAAGCATGACGAGGCCATCGCCCATCTCAAGGCCTATCTCGACAAGCATCCGGAGGACATGCGCGCCTATCTGGCGCTTGGCGGCGTCTATGGCTCGAAGGAAGATTTCCGCTCGGCCGCCAATCTTTATGACAAGGCCGTCGAGCAGCTGAAGACGCCGACGGCCGCCAACTGGAACATCTTTTACCAGCGCGGCATCGCTTATGAGCGGCTGAAGGAATGGCCGAAGGCCGAACCCAACTTCCGCAAGGCGCTGGAGTTGCAGCCCGACCAGCCGCAGGTCATGAACTATCTCGGCTATTCCTGGGTCGACATGAACATGAACCTCAAGGAAGGCCTGGCGATGATCCAGAAGGCCGTGGATCTGCGGCCGAACGACGGCTACATCGTCGATTCGCTCGGCTGGGCCTATTACCGGATGGGCCGCTTCGACGATGCCGTGCGCGAGATGGAGCGCGCCGTTTCGCTGAAGCCCGAGGATCCGGTCCTGAACGACCATCTCGGCGATGCCTACTGGCGCGTCGGCCGCAAGCTCGAGGCAACCTACCAGTGGAACCAGGCGCGCGACCTGAAGCCGGATCCGGATGTGCTCGCCACCTTGCAGCAGAAGTTGCTCAAGGGCCTGCCGCCGATCGAGTCCAACACCGCGCAGGAAACTCCCAAGGCAAAGCCGGTGCCGGCGCCCGCGCCGAAAGGCTGAGCGTTTGCAGTATTGAGTTTCTGGCGGGGCCCTTCGGGGCCCCGCTGCATTTTCAGAACATCTCTCTGTAGACGACGAACCCGGACTTCTCGCCTATTTTGTCGTAAAGCTGCATCGCCGTGTGGTTCGTCTCATGCGTCAGCCAATAGACGCGGTTCGCGCCCGCTTGCCTGGCGCGCTCATAGACGCCTTCGATCAGCGCCCGGCCGACGCCTTGGCCGCGCGCGGCCTGCGTGGTGAAGAGATCCTGCAGGTAGCAGCTCGGCGCGATCGACGTCGTCGAGCGATGATAGAGATAGTGGACGAGGCCGAGCAGATTGCCATCGCGCTCGGCCACGAACGCATGCACCGGCTCATAGGCGTCGAAGAAACGCGACCAGGTCATCTGCGTGATTTCGCCGGCAAGCGCCGTCGGGCCGGAGCGCCCGTAAAACGCGTTGTAGCCGTCCCACAGCGGCAGCCATTGCTCGTAATCCTGCCTTGTGACGGGTCGTACAGTGAGTTGACCGGACATAGCGAAACCTCTGTCGTTGGAGCGCAACGGAGCAAACGGCGACCGCCGCTCGACGGCAATGGGCCAGCCCGCCGCAAAGCTTTCCGCCTTGCCGGGCGCGAGCCACCGCCTTGACGCTCGGCGGCCCGGCAACTAGGGAAGCGTCATCCTGCGCTTTCCGAGGCCGCCGTGACCATCGAGATCCCCGCCCACATGCATCCCAGCCGCTCCTTCCAGGGGCTGATCCTGACCTTGCACAATTACTGGGCGGACTATGGTTGCCTCATCCTGCAGCCCTACGACATGGAAGTCGGCGCCGGCACTTTTCATCCGGCGACCACCTTGCGCGCGCTGGGCCCGCTGCGCTGGAACGCCGCTTACGTCCAGCCTTCGCGCCGGCCGAAGGACGGCCGCTACGGCGAGAACCCGAATCGGCTCCAGCACTATTACCAGTACCAGGTGATCCTGAAGCCCAATCCGCCGAACCTGCAGGAGCTCTATCTCGGCTCGCTGGAAGCGATCGGCGTCGATCCGCTCCTGCACGACATCCGCTTCGTCGAGGACGACTGGGAAAGCCCGACGCTGGGCGCCTGGGGGCTTGGCTGGGAGTGCTGGTGCGACGGCATGGAAGTCTCGCAGTTCACCTATTTCCAGCAGGTCTGCGGCATCGAATGCGCGCCGGTGGCGGGCGAGCTGACCTACGGGCTGGAGCGGCTCGCCATGTATGTTCAGGGCGTCGACAATGTCTACGACCTGAACTTCAACGGCCGTGAGGGCGCCGAGAAAGTCACCTATGGCGATGTCTTCCTGCAGGCCGAGCAGGAATATTCGCGCCACAATTTCGAATTCGCCAACACCGCGATGCTGCTGAGGCATTTCGAGGACGCCGAGGCCGAGTGCAAGGCGCTGCTCGCCGCAGGGGCGACAATCTCCCCCCTTGAGGGGGAGATGTCGGCGAAGCCGACAGAGGGGGTCCTCGCTGAAGGCACCGCGAGAAATGCGTCGAGCGTGTCGCGGGCGACCCCTCCCGACCAGACTTCGTCTGGCCACCCTCCCCTCAAGGGGGAGGGGTACCACCGCATGGTCTTCCCGGCCTACGACCAGTGCATCAAGGCAAGCCATGTCTTCAACCTGCTCGACGCGCGCGGCGTGATCTCGGTCACCGAGCGGCAAAGCTATATCCTGCGCGTGCGCAATCTGGCCAAGGCTTGTGGCGAGGCGTTCCTCAAGACGCGGGCGGGCGGGCTGGCGGCGACTTAAGCCGCTACGGCTTTCACAGGCTCGATGGCGGCGCCGGCCGGCAACATGATCTTCGCCGATGCGCCGTCGATCGTGCGCAGCGCCTGCCTGACCCCCGGCATCGTGATCGTGCCATGCGCCTGGGCGGCGAAGCAGGCGCTGAGCGCCAGGATCTGCAGGGTTCTCGATGCCGTCTTCATCGCCGTTCAGCCAATAGGTCTCTGCCTGAGCGTTTGTCGCTTCAGCGCAGTGTTTGGTTCATGGGAAGTTCTGCTCCAAGGACGGGCGGGGCGGCGCCTACCCGACAGTGGGTCGAAAAATTCCGTGAAATCGCTTGAAGAGGCGATCTGCTTGCGGGGTGACAGCGGCCGACCGAGTTGCTATTTCCCGCCCATTCGTTACGGCGCTGCGCGCCGACCCTCCCCATCAAGGGGAGGGTAGGGAACCAATCAATGCCCGACTTGCTGCTCGAACTTCGCTCCGAGGAAATTCCCGCCCGCATGCAGCGCAAGGCTGCCGGCGACCTCAGGAAGATGCTGACCGACGGTCTGGTCGAGGCGGGCCTGACTTATGAGGCGGCGCGCGAATACTGGACACCGCGGCGCCTGGCCCTCGACATCCGTGGCTTGACTGCGCGCTCCAAGGATATCCACGAAGAGATCAAGGGGCCCTCGACCACGGCCCCCGAGCAGGCCGTGCAGGGCTTCCTGCGCAAGGCCGGTCTTTCGTCGATCGCGGACGCCCATGTCCATTCCGACCCGAAGAAGGGCGACTTCTACGTCGCCGATATCGTGAAGCCGGGTAGGGCAGCGGAAGAGATCATTGCCGAGCTGGTGCCGGGCATCATCAGGAACTTCCCTTGGCCGAAATCGATGCGCTGGGGGCCGGCCTCGGCGAAACCCGGCTCGCTGCGCTGGGTGCGGCCGCTGCAGTCGATCGTCTGCACCTTCGGCCCGGAGACCGAGGAGCCGGTGGTGGTCGATTTCGAGATCGACGGCATCCGCTCAGGCAACGTCACCTATGGCCATCGCTTCCACGCGCCGGGCCCGATCGCCGTGCGCCGCTTCGACGACTATGTGGCGAAGCTCGAAGCGGCCAAGGTCGTGCTCGATGCCGACCGCCGCAAGGAGATCATCCTGGCCGACGCCCGCAACACCGCCTTCGCCAACGGCCTCGACCTCGTCGAGGACGAGGGCCTGCTGGAGGAAGTCTCTGGCCTGGTCGAATGGCCGGTCGTGCTGATGGGCGAGTTCGAGCAGGATTTCCTCACCATTCCAGGCGAGGTCATCCGCCTCACCATCCGCGCCAACCAGAAGTGTTTCGTCACCCGGCCGCAGGCCGCGGGCGAAAACCTGTCGAACCGCTTCGTCCTGGTCGCCAACATCGAAGCGACCGACGGCGGCAAGGAAATCGCCTACGGCAACGGCAAGGTGGTGCGCGCCCGCCTGTCCGATGCGCTCTATTTCTGGAAGACCGACCAGGGCGATCTGCCCGACCTCGACCAGCTGAAGGAATCGGCGGCGAAGTTTGACCTGGATTTGAAGAAGCCGCTCGATCAGCGCATGGCGCGCCTCGATCATCTCAACGTCACCTTCCATGCCAAGCTGGGCACGCAAGGCGCGCGGGTCGCGCGTATCAAGCGGCTGGCTGAAGAGCTTGCGGCTGTGGTGGCGAAGTCGATCTCCCCCCTCGAGGGGGAGATGGCCGGCAGGCCAGAGGGGGTCGCCGCGCCTGAAGCGCCGACATCTTCTGCGGCGAGAGGCAGCGTCGGCGCTCTACGCGAGGCGACCCCCTCTGTCGCCTTCGGCGACATCTCCCCCTCGAGGGGGGAGATTACCGCGCTCGCAAGCCGGGCTGCCGTCTTAGCCAAGGCCGATCTGCAAACCGAAGTGGTCGGCGAGTTCCCCGAATTGCAGGGCGCCATGGGCCGCAAATACGCGCTGCTGCAAGGCGAGCACCCATCGGTCGCGGCGGCGGCCGAGGAGCATTACAAGCCGCAGGGTCCTTCCGACTGCGTGCCGACCGATCCGGTCTCGGTTGCGGTCGCGCTCGCCGACAAGCTCGACACGCTGACCGGCTTTTGGGCGATCGACGAGAAGCCGACCGGCAGCAAGGACCCCTTTGCGCTGCGGCGAGCCGCGCTTGGCGTTGTCAGAATCCTCATCGAGAACCGCATTCGTCTGGCGCTGAAGGCTATTTTCGGCAAGGCCTTTGGAAACTTCAAGAACGACGCGGATCAGTCGTCCGACCTCCTCGCCTTCTTCCACGACCGCTTGAAAGTCTACCTCCGCGACCAGGGCGCGCGGCACGACCTGATCGATGCCGTCATCACGCCGCAGTCCGACGACCTGCTGCAGATCGTTCGCCGCGTCGAGGCGCTGGGTTCCTTGCTCGACACTGACGAGGGCAAGAACCTGCTTGCCGGAACCAAGCGCGCCGCCAACATCCTTGCCGCCGAAGAGAAGAAGAAAACGCTCATCGCCGAAACCGTTGAGCCGGCTCTGTTCCGCGAGGGCGCGGAAAAGAAGCTCTATGCCGCGGTGAATCAGGCCGAGAAGGAAGCCGGCCAAGCAATTCAAAATGAAGATTTTTCCGCTGCCATGCTGGCGCTTAGCGTATTGCGCGAACCGGTTGATTCATTCTTTGAGGGCGTTCTCGTGAATGATGAGGACCAGGCCGTGCGCGCCAACCGTCTGGCGCTGCTCGCCCGCATCCGCGCCGCCACCGATCAGGTCGCGGATTTTTCAAAAATCGTCGGCTGACCGCGCGGAAATCGCGTCTCACATCGAGGCGGTATCCAGTGCCTACATCGCCTTGCCGACGCGCGGCAGCGGCTGGGCATTCGGCGGCTGCGCGCCGCCCGACGCATTGGCTGTCGCGGCCGGCTGGCTGCCGGTTTTGCTGGTGCCGTTCGAAGCGGTTGCGGTGCCGTTCGCGGGCACTGCCGGCGACGAGCCGTTCGCCGGCGCGGTGGCTGCCGGTGCGGTCGTCGGTGTTGCGGGCTTGGCCGCCGCGGTCGCCGCGGGTGTTGCGAAAGCGCCGCCGACGATGCCGCCGCGAATGATCATCGGGGCTTGCTGGTGCCCGGACTTCTCGGGAATTGCCGCGACCTTTTCGTCGGTGACGGCGGGCATGGGATCGCCAAGCGCTATGATCGACGGCGCCGAGGCCGCGGACAGCTTGGTCGGGTCGATCGCATTCAGCCTGATAACCGAAGGCGTCGAGGTCGAGGGTGCCACCACGACGATTGATGAAGCATGTGCCGCGCCGTTCATCGCCAGAAGGCTGATACCGAACGCTCCGAGCAAACGCATTACAAACTCCCAAGCCCGCAACCGCATTGAACCCGCACCCTAGGGCCGTCCGATTGAAGCCGGCTTGCATGGAAACTTAACATTTTAGGGATTGATAAATCGCCAATGCCCGCACTTGCCCGATGGAAGCGGCCGTATTACGGGACCGGCATGTTCAGGATTGGTGGCGGATTTGGCTGAGATACTGGCGATCGGCGAGGCTATGGAGCAGGCATTGGCGCTGCTCGAAGGCGGTGACGTCGTCGCCATCCCGACCGAAACAGTTTATGGCCTGGCGGGCGACGCCAGCAACGGCGTTGCCGTAGCGCGTATTTTCGAGGTCAAGGGCCGGCCGCGCTTCAATCCGCTGATCGCCCATGTCGCTGATCGCGCGATGGCGGACCGTATCGCCAGCTTCGACCCGCTGTCGGCAAAACTGGCCGAAGCCTTCTGGCCCGGTCCGCTGACGCTGGTGCTGCCGCAGCGCGCCGGCAACGGTATCCATCCGCTGGTCACCGCGGGGCTGGACACGATCGCGCTGCGCATGCCGCGTGGTTTCGGTGGCGAACTGATCTCGCGCCTCGGCAGGCCGCTCGCCGCCCCAAGCGCCAATTCCTCCGGAAAGATCAGCGGCACGACAGCGCAGGCGGTCGCCGCCGATCTCGGCGACAGGATCAGGCTGGTCGTTGATGGCGGCGCGACGCCGGTCGGCCTGGAATCGACTATTCTCAAGGTCGAGAACGGCAAGTTGCGGCTGCTGCGGCCCGGCGGCATCGGCGCGGAGGAGATCGAGACGGTGGCTGGCGCGAAATTGTCGCGCGGCGCCGGCGGCATCGAGGCGCCGGGCATGCTCGCCTCGCATTACGCGCCGGGCGCTGCGATGCGGCTCAACGTCGGGAAAATTGCCGAAGGCGAGGCGTTGCTTGCGTTCGGCGGCAACCGCGCCGAGGGCTGGGAACGGGCCGTTGCGCTGCGCAACCTATCCGAAAGGGGCGACCTGCGCGAAGCGGCAAGCAACCTCTTCGCCTATATGCAGGCGCTCGACCGTGTCGGCGCCGCGGCCATCGCCGTCGAGCCGATCCCGTTCGAGGGCCTGGGCGAGGCGATCAATGACCGGCTCGCCCGCGCCGCCGCGCCACGTGACAAGACCGCTGAGTCTATCTCTTTGTTTTGACGCAATTCCGGACGGAAACCGCTTCGCACTTTTCCTGGAATTGCTCTAGGTTCTCGCCATGAACGATCAGCCCTTCGATCTCGATCCCGCCATCATCAACCGTTTCGCGGCCATCGTCGGCGACAAATATGCATTGCGCGACCAGGCCGACATCGCGCCTTACATCACCGAGCGGCGCGGCCTATGGCACGGCCGGACATCGCTGGTGCTGCGCCCCGGCAGCGTCGAGGAAGTGAGCCGTATCATGCGCCTTGCGACCGAGACCGGAACGCCGATTGTGCCGCAAAGCGGCAACACCGGATTGGTCGGCGCCCAGGTGCCGGACAAATCCGGCCGCGACATCGTGCTCTCGCTATCGCGGCTGAACCGCATCCGCGAGATCGACGTTCTGTCGAACACGGTGACGGTCGAGGCCGGCGTCATCCTGCAGACGCTGCAGGAGGCGGCCGACGCCGCCGATCGGCTGTTTCCGCTCTCGCTCGCTGCCCAGGGCTCCTGCCAGATCGGCGGCAATCTCTCCTCCAACGCCGGCGGCACCGGTGTGCTTGCCTATGGCAATGCGCGCGAGCTCTGCCTCGGCGTTGAAGTGGTGCTGCCGACCGGCGAGGTGTTCGACGATTTGCGCAAGCTGAAGAAGGACAACACCGGCTACGATCTGAAGAACCTCTTCGTCGGTGCCGAAGGCACGCTCGGCATCATCACCGCCGCGGTGCTGAAACTCTTTCCGAAGCCGAAGGGCAGGGAGGTAGCCTTTGCCGGCCTGCCATCGTCGCCAAAAGACGCGCTGTCGCTGTTCACCCTGGCGATGGACAGGGCCGGCGCGTCGTTGACCGCTTTCGAGCTGATCGGCAAAAGGCCATACGATTTCACGCTCAAGCACGGGCAAGGCATCACGCGGCCGCTGGCCGACGACTGGCCGTGGTATGTGCTGATGCAGATCTCGTCCGGCCGCTCCGAGGAAGACGGCAGGGCGCTGATCGAAGAAATCCTGGCCGAGGCTCTCGAGCAGGGCATCGTCGGCGACGCGGTGGTGTCGGCAAGCCTTGCCCAGGGCGACGCCTTCTGGAATTTCCGCGAGACGCTTCCCGAGTGCCAGAAGCCCGAGGGCGCTTCGATCAAGCACGACATTTCGGTGCCGACCGCCTCGATCCCCGAGTTCATCGAAAAGGCGGCCGGCGTGGTGGAGGGGGTCTGCCCCGGCGCGCGCGTGGTCTGCTTCGGTCACATGGGCGACGGCAATCTGCACTACAACATCTCGCGTCCCGTGGATTGGCAGGACGAGGCGTTCCTCGAACTCTACCACCCTATGAACCACGCCGTGCACGATGTCGTGCGCTCCGTCCATGGCTCGATCTCGGCCGAGCACGGCATCGGCCAATTGAAGCGCGACGAGCTGATAGCCACGGCCCCGCCGATGGCGATCGACCTGATGCGCCGCGTGAAGGCGGCCTTCGATCCGGCCGGCATCATGAATCCCGGTAAGGTTATCTGATCCTTCCTGGATCCGGTGGCCGGTCGCATTCCGATAACCATCGGCTCAGATCAGCAAAATTTAACCGACTTTCTTAAGCGCGCCGGTAAGAAGCGAGCGCTAATATTTCTTCCCATAACGAGGCCGGAAAAACCGGCCCTGAGAGAACCGGAAAACGGCCCTCAGGACTAACAGGGAAGACATCGATGAACACTGGACTGAAGCCAGTCTGGGCCGGGCGCAACATGCGTCTCGACCCGTTTCGCCTGCCGCAGATGGTGAGCTACGCCACCCGCGACGACTATGGCGATGTGACCTTCACCATCGACCAGCGCGGCGCGGTCATCCGCCGTGTGCTGGAGATGAGCGGCGTGCCAGCGATCATCGCGCTGCCCCCCAATGCGTTCCGCGGCGTCGCCGCCCGCGCCATGGAGGATCCGGACGGCAATGTCACCGTGACGCTCGAACTCCTGCACAATGATCCGATGCTGTCGGTGCCGCTGCTTGTCGCCGACGATCTCGAGGACGTCGCCGCCGACTGGCGCGCCTGGGCCGACGCCTATCGCCTGCCGATGCTGCTGATCGAGGCCGATGGCATCGCCCGCACGCTGGAAGAATCGCTCGGCGCTGCCATCAAGGCGCTGCCGCCGCAGGAGCGCCGCAAGGGCCGCGCCTCCACCATGCGCCGCCCGCGCTTCCTCGCCCGCCGCAAGGCCGGCAATCTGGGGCTGAGACTGGTTATCGACGGCCAGGAGATTATCGCAAGGGAGTAGCGCGATTCTCCCTTCTCCCCTTGCGGGAGAAGGTGTCGCCGAAGGCGACGGATAAGGGGTGCTCCAGGGAATGCCAACGCCTCACTCCGCTGGAACACCCCTCATCCGTCTCGGCGCTGCGCGCCGATCCACCTTCTCCCACAACAAGGGGAGAAGGGAAAGCGGCGCCGCTACACCAGCGGCTTCAGCCATATCCACACCGAGCCGCCGATCAGGCCGAGGAAGATCAGCCAGCCGACCTGGTTGTTCGACTTGAACAATTTCAGGCACTGGTCCGGATTGTTGATGTCGAGCCGGATGATCTGGCGCGCCATATGTGCGCCGGCGGCGATCAGCCCGGCCAGCGCCACCACCGGCACCTGCGCCGAGGCAAAGGCGAGGGCGAAGCAGATCAGCGCGCCGCCATAGAGCCCGGTGAGCCAGGTCTTGGTGTTGTCGCCGAACAGCCGCGCCGTGGAGCGCACGCCGACGATGGCGTCATCTTCTTTGTCCTGATGAGCGTAGATCGTATCGTAGCCGATCACCCACAGGATCGAGCCGATATAGAGCATGATCGCCGGATCATCGATGTCGCCGAACTCGACCGCCCAGCCCATCAGCGCGCCCCAGGAGAAGGCCAGCCCCAGCACGAGTTGCGGCCAGTTGGTGATGCGCTTCATGAACGGGTAGACGGCGACGATCGCCAGCGAGGCGATGCCGAGCGGAATGGCGAAGCTGTTGAACTGCAACAGCACGGCAAGCCCGATGAGCGCCTGGATGATGACGAATGCCCAAGCCTGGCGGCGGGTCACCTTGCCGGCGGGCAGCGGCCGCGAGCGCGTGCGCTCGACCTGGTTGTCGATGTCCTCGTCTGCGAGGTCGTTATAGGTGCAGCCGGCGCCGCGCATGGCGACCGCGCCGATGAAGAACAACAGCAGATACCAAGGCGCCGGAAGCAACGTCAGCAGCGGGTCGGTCGGGCGCGGATAGGCGCCCGCGGCGAGCGCCGCCGACCACCAGCAGGGCCACAACAGCAGCTGCCAGCCGATAGGCCTGTCCCAGCGCGCAAGCTGCGCATAGGGCCACAGCCAGCGCGGCAGCACCCGATAGACCCAATGGCCGCTCGGCGCATCGGCGACGCGGCCCTGGATCGCTTTCGACTGGACGGTTTCCATCATGTTGAAGTGACAGTCGCGAGTGGCGCCGTCAAGCGGGACGCTGTGTCGCTTAACCAGTGAAAACATCGTGACCGGCAAACCATGCCTTGGCGACTTCGATGAAGGCAAGGGCCGCCTTCGACAGGCGCTGGCGCGTGTCGTGGGTGAGGATGATGCGCTGCATCGGCAGCGGATCGGAGAGCGGCTTGCAGACCAGCGGCAGGCCGTCATAGCTGCGGTCGCCATGGGGCCTCGTGTAGCTGACCGCGACGCCGAAGCCGTTGGCCACCATGGAGCGCTGCAGCTCGAACGAACTCGTCGTCGCCCGCGCGACCGGCGACAGGCCGCGGCTGAGGAAGAGGTCGAGCATATGCTGCCAGCTATGCGGCTGGTCGGTGGTGATCAGAGGATGCTGCGCGAGTTCTGCCAGGCTGACCGCGTGCTTGTCCGCCAGCTCATGGCCGGCCGGCAAAAGCGCGTGCGGCCGCAGCTCGTGCAGGAGAATGCGCTTGAAATGCCCGGGCAGGCCGAGATCGTAGGTGAGGCCGAGATCGACGGCGCTGTCGGCCAGGCGCCGCCCCAGCGTATCGAAGGTTTCATCGCCGATGACGACGGTGACAGCCGGGCAGCGCTCGGCGAAGGCGCGCATCAGCGCCGGCGCGAAATAGGGCGCCAGATCCTCGAAGCAGCCGCGCACCAGTTCGCCGCCGACATCGGCGTTGCGCGAACCGAGCGCCGCCAGTTCGTCCGCCTCGCCCAACACCTGCCTTGCCTTGGCCACAGCCCTGCGGCCGAAGGATGTCAGCGAAACGCCACTGCCGCGCTGGCGCACGAACAGTTTCTGGCCAAGGTCGGCCTCGACATTGTCGATCGCCACCGAGATCGACGGCTGCGACACGTTCAGCGCCTGGGCTGCCGCGGTCACGCTGCCATAGCGGGCGACGGCAACGACATAGCGCAACTGGGTGAGGGTCAGCCTCATAGGCACAAACTATAAATCAGATGACAAGTTATTATTTTACGCGATGTCGGGCGCTTGCGATAGTCGCGTCGCCCACGAGCAATTCCGGGAAATGTGCAGCCGTTTTCCGTCCGGATTACGTCAACAAAGAGATCGAGCGCCATGGCCAGCCCAAAGATCGATGCTTCGACGATTGCCGATTATCAGCGCGACGGCGCGGTCTGCATTCGCGGCGCCTTCAAGGACTGGGTCGACGTGATCGCCGACGGCATCGAGCGCAATATGCGCAACAGCAGCGCCACCGCTTCCGACATCGCCGGCGGCAAGGGCAGCTTCTTCGACGATTATTGCAACTGGGAGCGCATCCCGGAATTCGTCAGGATCGTCAGGGAATCGCCGGCCGCCGAGCTCGCGGCCGCGGTCATGCAGTCGCGCAGCGCCCAATTCTTTCACGACCACGTCCTAGTCAAGGAGCCCGGCACGCAGAAGCCGACGCCCTGGCACCAGGACATCCCCTATTACTTCGTCGACGGCAGCCAGACGGTTAGCTTCTGGATCCCGATCGATCCGGTGAAGGAAGCGACGCTGAGGCTGATCGCCGGCTCGCACAAATGGGAAAAGATGGTGCTGCCGGTGCGCTGGCTGAACGACGCCAATTTCTACGCTGGCGAGGGCGACTACCTGCCGGTGCCCGATCCCGACAACGACCCGTCGATGAAGGTTCTGGAATGGGAGATGGAGCCGGGCGACGCCATCCTCTTCGACTTCCGCACCGCGCATGGCGCGCGCGGCAACCTGACCGCGGCGCGGCGCCGGGCGCTGTCGCTGCGCTGGGTCGGCGACGACGCGCATTATGTCGAGCGTCCCGGCCGCACCTCGCCGCCCTATCCCGGCCACGACATGAAGCCCGGCCAGAAACTGCGCGAGGATTGGTTTCCCATCGTTTTCCAAAGCTGAGGCATTTTCCAGAGCTGAGCCGCTCTCCGAAGCTTCCGTTTTCCCCGACCGGTCAAATTCGGCACCTGTCTCATTGGCCTTGATGAGGCCCCTGTTCTCGTGCGCAATTGCCGCCAAAATGCCAAGACGCCTTGACCCGTCGCCCGCGGACCAATAGCGGGTTCAGGGAGACGATCAGCAAGAGGTGGCCATGAACGTTCTTCTTCTCGGTTCGGGTGGCCGCGAACATGCGGTGGCCTGGAAGATGTCCGCCTCGCCGCTGTTGACGAAGCTCTACGCCTTGCCCGGCAATCCGGGCATCGGCCGCATCGCCGAACCGGTGAAGCTCGACGTCGCCGACCATTCCACTGTGGCCGCCTTCTGCCAGGAAAAGAAGATCGATCTGGTGGTGGTCGGTCCGGAAGGGCCGCTGGTCGCCGGCATTGCCGATGATCTGCGCGCCTGGGGCATCCGCGTCTTCGGTCCGTCAAAGGCCGCGGCAAGGCTCGAAGGCTCGAAGGGCTTCACCAAGGATCTTTGCGCCAAGTTCAACATTCCGACCGCCGCCTATGGCCGTTTCAGCGACCTCGCCTCGGCGAAAGCCTATGTCAAGAAGACCGGGGCGCCGATCGTCATCAAGGCCGACGGGCTCGCCGCCGGCAAGGGCGTTACCATCGCCATGACGCTCGATGAGGCGAACGCCGCGCTGGAAGCCTGTTTCGACGGCGCCTTCGGCGCGGCCGGCGCCGAGGTCGTGGTCGAGGAATATCTGACCGGCGAGGAGGCGAGCTTCTTCTGCCTGTGCGACGGCGCCACCGCGCTGCCCTTCGGCACCGCGCAGGACCACAAGCGCGTCGGCGACGGCGATACCGGGCCGAACACCGGCGGCATGGGCGCCTATTCGCCGGCGCCGGTGATGACACCGGAAATGACCGAGCGCACCATGCGCGAGATCATCGAGCCGACCATGCGCGGCATGGCCAATCTCGGCGCGCCTTTCGCCGGCATCCTCTTTGCCGGCCTTATGATCACCGACCACGGCCCCAAGCTGATCGAATACAACACCCGTTTCGGCGACCCTGAATGCCAGGTGCTGATGATGCGGCTGAAGGACGACCTGCTCGTCCTGCTCAACGCCGCCGTCGACGGCCAGCTCGCGCATATGTCTATCCGCTGGAGCGACGAGACGGCGTTGACCGTGGTGATGGCGGCGCGGGGCTATCCCGGCACGCCGGAAAAAGGTTCGGTCATCCGCGGCCTCGACGAAGCGGAAGGCGAGGGCGTCCAGGTCTTCCACGCCGGCACCGCCATCAATGGCGGCGCGCTGGTCGCCAATGGCGGCCGCGTGCTCAACGTCACCGCGCTCGGCAAGACCGTCGGCGAGGCGCAGGCCAAGGCCTACGCGGCGATCGAGCAAATAGACTGGCCGCAAGGCTTTTATCGCCACGACATCGGCTGGCGCGCCGTCGAGCGCGAGAAGGCCGGGGCGTAATCCCGGAGTTCAGGCGGCCGCGCTCTTGCGCCGGCCTCGCGCCCAGGCCGGCAGCCAGTCGCCATGTGCGGCAAGCAGGTCGTCGACCAACGACCAGATCTGATCGAGGTCGAGCTCGGCCGCCGTGTGCGGGTCCATCATCGCCGCGTGGTAGATGTGCTCGCGGTTTTCGCTCATCAGCGCTCGCACCGTCAGCTCCTGCACATTGATATTGGTGCGGATCAGCGCCGTCAGCTGCGGCGGCAATTCGCCGATGTAAGTGGGCTGGATGCCGGAGGCATCGACCAGGCACGGCACTTCCGCCGCGCAGTCGAAAGGCAGCGAGGTGATGCAGCCATTGTTGCGCACATTGCCGTAGATAACCGACGGCTCGCCGGTCCACACCGAATTCATGATCGAGGAAGCATACTCCCTGGATTGCTCGACTTCGATTCGGTCGGCCGAGCGATAGGCCTCCGCCTGGCCCTTCCAGCGCTCGATCTGCTCGATGCAGCGTTTCGGATATTCGTCGAGCGGAATGCCGTATTTCTCGATCAGGTCGGGTCGGCCGTCCTTGATGAAATAGGGCGTGTATTCGGCGAAATGCTCGGAGCTCTCGGTGACGAAATAGCCGAGCCTGGTCAGCATCTCGTAGCGCACCTTGTTCGGGCAGCGCGGGTTCCAGCCGGGTTTTGGCGCACGACCCTCGCGATAGGCGCGCACGAGGTCGGGGTAGAGGTCGCGGTAGGTGCCGTCCGGCTGGCGATGCTCGAACTTCAAATAGAAGGCCATGTGATTGATGCCGGCCGAGCGGTAGCGGATCTCCTCATAGGGAAGGTCGAGATCGTGCGCCAATTCCATCGCCGTGCCCTGCACCGAGTGGCAGAGCCCGACCTGCTTGATCTTGGGATATTTCTCGGCGATCGCCCAGGTGTTGATCGCCATCGGGTTGACATATTGCAGCATGATCGCTTCGGGGCAGACTGCGAGCATGTCCTCGCAGATCTTCCATAGATGCGGCACGGTCCTCAGGCCCCGCATGATGCCGCCGACGCCGAGCGTGTCGGCGATCGTCTGGCGCAGGCCGTATTTCTTCGGCACCTCGAAATCGGTCACGGTGCAGGGCTCGTAGCCGCCGATCTGGAAGGCGACGACGACGAAGTCGGCACCGGAAAGCGCCTTGCGCTGGTCGGAATAGGTCTCGGCCTTCGCCTTGACGCCGAGCGTCGCGATCAGCTTGTTGACGACGATGGCGCTCTCTTCCAGCCGCTGCGGGTTGATGTCCATCAATGCGATCGTCGCGCCCGACAGCGCCGGCCGCTGCAGCACGTCGCCGACGATGTTCTTCATGAACACCGTCGAGCCGGCGCCGATGAACGCGATCCTGGGATTTCTTGCCACTGTAAAAACCTCCGGCACTTCTAGGCCACGTCGAAAGCGGCCCTGACGAGCCGTTCCGTGTAGGCGGTCTTGGGATTGGAAAGGACCTCGTCGACGGGTCCCTGTTCGACGATCTTGCCGTGCTGCATGACGATGACGCGATGGCACAGCGCTCGCACCACCTTGAGATCGTGCGAGATGAAGAGATAGCTGAGACCCCGCTCGTCCTGCAGCTTGCGCAACAGGTCGATGATCTGCGCCTGCACGGAAAGGTCGAGCGCCGAAGTCGGCTCGTCGAGCAGGATGAATTCGGGCTCCAGCGCAATCGCCCGCGCGATCGCGATGCGCTGCCGCTGGCCGCCGGAGAATTCATGCGGGAAGCGCGACAGGATATTGCCGGGCATGCCGGCGCTGACCAGCGCCTCGCGCACCCGCTCGTTCCGCTCGCGCCGCGTCGCACCCAGCCTGTTGACGACCAGCCCTTCCTCGATGATCTGGCCGATCGTCATGCGCGGGTTGAGCGAGGAGAACGGATCCTGGAACACGATCTGCATGCGCGAGCGCAGCGGCCGCATCTCGGCCCGCGCGAGACCCTGGATCGGCTGGTCGTCGAAACGGATCTCCCCGCGCTTGGCGTCGAGCAACCGAAGCAGGGCTTGCCCGAAAGTGGTCTTGCCGGAGCCGGATTCGCCGACCAGACCAAGGGTCTCATGGCGGCAAAGTTTCAGGCCGAGATCGTCGACCGCGACCAGCTCGCGCCAGTCCGGCTTCATGAAAGAGCCGTGGCGCAGCATGAAACAGACGCGCACCCCATTCGCCTCGAGGATCGTGCGGGACTGGTCGGGCAGCACCTTCGGCCGTCCGTGCGGCTCGGAGGCGAGCAGCCGCTGCGTGTAGGGATGTTGGGGATTGGCAAAGAGCCGCTCGGTGACGTTATGCTCGCGCATCTCGCCATGCTGCATGACATAGACGTAGTCGGAGAACTTGCGCACCACGGTGAGATCGTGCGTGATCAGGATCACCGCCATCCGCAGCTCTTTCTGCAGGTTGCGGATCAGGTTCAGGATCTGCGCCTGCACGGTGACGTCGAGCGCGGTGGTCGGCTCGTCGGCGATCAGCACGTCGGGTTCGTTGGCCAAGGCCATGGCGATCATGACACGCTGCCGCTGGCCGCCCGAGAGCTGATGTGGATACTGCTTGAGCCTTGCCTCCGGCTCGGGAATCTGGACATGCCGCAAAAGCTCGAGCGCTCGCGCCCAGGCCTTCTTGCGGCCGACTCTGCGATGCACCCTGATCGCCTCGACGATCTGGCTGCCGACCGTATAGATCGGGTTCAGCGAGCTCATCGGCTCCTGGAAGATCATCGAGATGCGGTTGCCGCGCAGCTTGCGCCGGGCGCTCTCGGGGAATTTCAGGATGTTCTGCCCGCAATAGTCGACGCACGACCGCGGCGAAACCGTCGCCCGGCGCGATAAAAGCCCCATGACGGTGCGCGCCGTCACCGACTTGCCTGAGCCGGACTCGCCGACGATTGCGATCGTCTCGCCGCGATAAAGCTGGAACGAGACGTCCTTTACCGCCTCGACGGTGCCGTGCTCGACCTTGAAGGCAACCTCGATGTTGCGCGCGTCGATGATGGGCTGTTCATGGCGCGCGTCATGGTCGAGCCGGACGGCTGGCGCGAAATTGTCTGCGAGCGCGATCGTAGTCATCCGGCCACCTCAATAGGGATCGACGGCATCGCGCAGGCCGTCGCCCAGCGCGTTGAAGGCAAAGACGGTGATCAGCACGAAGCCGACCGGCGACAGGATCCAGGGATAGGTGCCGATGACCGAATAGGTCGCCGTGTCCTGCAGCATCAACCCCCAGGAAATCAGCGGCGGCTTCACCGCGAAGCCGAGGAAGCCGAGAAAGGATTCGAGCAGCACCACGGTCGGGATCGCCAGCGTCACCGCGACGATCACGTGGCTCATCACATTGGGGAAGATGTGCTGCATGATGATGCGCCGGTCTGTGGCGCCCACCGCCATGGCGGCGCGCACATAGTCGATCCGCGCCAGCGCCAGTGTCTTGCCGCGCACTTCGCGCGACATCTGCGCCCAGCCCAGCGCCGACATGACGACGATGACGAAGGCGAGGAAGACATTCGTCGGTGCTGTCACGGGGATCAGCGTCGTCAGCGCGAGATAGAGCGGCAGTTGCGGGAAGGCGAGCACCAGCTCGACGAAGCGCTGCATCCAGACATCGAACTTGCCGCCGAAATAGCCGGAGACCATGCCGACGGTGGTGCCGATCACGGTGATGATGAAGACCACCGTCAGCGCGATCATCAGCGATACGCGCGAGCCGTGGATGGCGCGCGACAGCACGTCGCGGCCGAACTTGTCGGTGCCGAGGAAATGCACCGGCTGACCGTCCATCGAGCCGAAGAAGTGCCGGTTCGCAGGGATGAGCCCAAAGAGCTTGTAGGGCGCACCCTCGACGAAGAATCCGAGCAGCCGCGGATGGTCGTAGTCAGGCCCGACGATCGGCTGGAAGGTGACCGGATCGAGGTCGGTCGAATCGGCCAAGGCATAGATTCTCGGCCGCGCGACGAAATTGCCGTTCTTGTCGTGCAAGACGGGCAGTTGCGGCGGCGCGAAGGCCACATCGGTCGCCTTCGGATCGGAGGGCGCCAGGAAATCCGCGAATACCGCCATGACAAGCAGGAGCACGACCAGGCACAGCCCGGCCATTCCTGTCCAGGAACGCTTCAGGCGGCGCCAGACAAGGGCGATATAGCTCTCATTGCCTTGGGCGGGTTCTGCTACTGTGCCTTCGGCCGGCGGCGGGGGAGACGGGTCGCGCGCCAGCATCTAGCGCTCCCCGAACTGGCGGATGCGGGGATCGAGCAGCACGAGCAGCATGTCGGCAACGATGTTGCCGACGATCAGCGTCGCCGACAGCACCATCATGAAGGTCGCCGTGACATAGACGTCGCCTACCGCCATCGAGCCGACGATCGCCGGCCCGACGGTAGGCAGCGCGAAGATGATCGCCGTCTCGATCTCGCCGGTCAGCATGTAGGGCAGCACCACGCCCTGGTACATGACGAGAGGATGCAACGCGTTGGGCACGGCGTGCCGCATCACCACAGCGCCGCCGGTCAGGCCTTTGGCCTTGGCCGTCTCGACATATTGCGCGTTGAGCGTGTCGAGCAGATTGCCGCGCATCACGCGCATATTGTAGGCGAGCCCGCCGAAGGTCGCGATCGCCACAACCGGCCAGACGTGCTTGACCAGATCGACGAACTTCGCCCACGACCAGGGCGCGCCGCCATATTGCGGCGAGAAGAACGAGCCGATCTCAGAGACGTTGAACTGGAAGACCAGCAGATAGACGATGATCAGCGCCATCAGGAAGCGCGGCACCGTCATGCCGAGGAACGAGATCGCCGAAAGTGTCGAGTCGATCCAGCTATACTGCCTTGTCGCCGCCCATATGCCGAAGGTGATGCCGAGCACCGAGGCGAGCAGATGGCAGACCAGCGCCAGAAGCAAGGTGCGCGGCAGGCGCTCGCCCACCACATCGGCCACCGGCTTGTTGTAATAGAGGCTGTAGCCGAAATCGCCGCGCGTGACGATGTCGCCGATCCAGTTGAGATACTGGACGGGCAGCGGCTTATCGAGGCCGTGTTCGACACGGTAAGCCTGGGCTTGCGCATCCGCTTCGGCATAGGACGCGCCGCCCTGGTTGATCAGCTGCGATTTGATGTAGTCGGCATAGTCGCCAGGCGGCGCCTGGATGATGGCGAAGGTGACGAGGCTCAAGATTGCGAGGACGGGAAGCGCCGACGCTATGCGCATAAGCAGGAATCGCAACATCCGATGGTCCACTTCCCTTCTTCCCGGCCGCTTCTGGGGCGCCTCCGAGATTTGGTTATGTCCCGCCGCGCCAGCGGCGCGACCGGAGTTCTCTTCGTCAGGGGAGGTTAACTAGTTCATCGGGCCCTTGTCTCCGGGCTTGCCGGGAAGCTCCTCGGGGAAGAGCTCATACTTCGCTTCCTTGTCGGCGGCGACGAAGACGCGTTCGCGGATGATCGAATCCTCGGCCCAGTTGAACATGTAGATCGGCGTGCCCTGCGGGATGTTGGAGAAGCGCTTGTTGACGATCAGCGCTCCAGGATATTCCGTCAGGCCGACATTGTAGACGTTTTCCGTCGATATCTTCTGGAACTTTCGCATCAGGTCGGCGCGCTCGTCATTGTCCTGCGTCGCGACGAACTTGTTGACGATGTCGACAAGGTCCTTCTCGAACGGCATCAGGTCGACCTCCCCGCTTTCCGGCGCGCGATGGTTCCAGCTGGTCTTCGGACCGACGGGAGCGAGCTGCTCGGTGTTCTGCACCACGGAAGTCAGTTCGGTCTCATTGCGCCGGATCAGCCAGTCGAAGCGGCCGGAATATTGGGTTGCATCGCGCTGCGTGCCGTTGACGCCGTTGATGACCACCCTCAGCCCAAGCTTTTCCATTTGGGCGACGACGCCCTCGGCAAGGCTCTTGTCGGTCGTGTAGTCGTTGTTGACCAGCATCACGATCTCGACATTCTTGCCGCCGGCCGTACCGGCCGGGAAGTTCACGAAACCGTCGCCATCAGTGTCCTTGAGACCGGCCTTGGCAAGTTCGGCTTTGGCGCCTTTGAGATCGAAGGAATAGTAGACGGTCGATTTGCGGTCATAGAAGCTGGTGCCCGAGGAGAAGCCGCCCGGATAGATGGCGGTGAACGGGCCCTTGACCAGCGAGTCGCCGAGTGCCTTGCGGTCGAGCGCCATGGTGACCGCCTTGCGGAAATCCTCGTTGCGGTTGAGCTCACGCAGCGCTTGGCCGCGCTCGTCCGGGTTGCCCCAGCCATTGGCGGAAAAATTCATGCGCAGATTGTAACCGATGAGGCGGGGACCGAAGGCAAGCCGTGCCGGCGCGTTCTTCTCGGCGGCACGCTTCAGCGAGGCGACGAAGTTCTCCGGCTGCTCCAGGTTGGAGAAGTCGCCCGAGCCCGCCACCGCTTGGACGTCGCGATCGGCCCAGGTCGAGAGCTTGTATTGCAGCTCGTTGAGGTAGGGCAGTTGGTTGCCCTTCTCGTCGACCTTCCAATAGTAGGGATTGCGGCGCAGGACGATGATGTCGTCCGGCCGGTATGCTACCGGCACCCAGGCGCCCATCACCGGCATGTTCATGAATTCCGGCGGGAAGGCGTTCTTGAACTGGTCGTAGGTGTTCTTCGAATATTTCGGATGCTGCGGCTTCAATATGTGCGACGGGCCGGGGCAGAAAGTGCCATAGGCCATCGCAAAGAGATATTGCTTCGGGAACGCCGCCTTGAAGGTCCATTCCACGGTGTAGTCGTCGATCTTCTTAAGCGTCGTGCCGACGCCGAAGGTTTCCTGCGTCGCGCCGTTCAGCGGCGAGACGTTGGGATCGAGCACTTCGTCCTCCCAATAGAACATAACGTCGTCGGCGTTGAAGGGTGCGCCGTCCGACCATTTGGCGCCTTCGATCAGATGCATGGTGAGCTTGTGGCCGTCCTTCGACCATTCCCAGCTCTTGGCGAGGTTGGGCAGCGGCTCGATGTCCTTGGCTTCGACCTGGAACAGCGGCGCCGTGCGCGTCAGGCATTCGGACAGGCCGATGTCGATGCCGCCCCAGCCTTGCGTCTGGCCGGCGCCATAGTTCCAGCCTTCCGGCCTTCCGCCGATGACGTGGCGCATCGTGTCGCCATAGACGCCGATGCCGTCCGGCATGTTGCCCGTCCTGAAGACCAGGGGCTCCTTGGGCAGCCTGTCCTTGACCGGCGGCAGCTTGCCGGCCTTGACGTATTTCTCGGTCACCCAGCCCGGCTCGTGATATTCGGGCAGCGCCTTGAACTCCAGGATGGAGTCGCGCGCCACATAGTGGATCTTGCCCTCGGCCGGAAACGTCGCCGGTTCCGGCGGGATCGTCGGCTCGGATGCGAAAGCGTGTGCCGGAATGGCAGCGCTCACCGCCAGTCCGGCGGCAAAGCCAATTCTGCGTAAGGTCCTCATCGTCTCCTCCCAGTTGTTTTGGACGCCTGCTGCTGCCCGCCTCTTGTTCTGGACGGCTGATCTGGCGGACGCGCCTCCTGCATGTCCGCCTGCCTGCCCGTATCTCAGCCGGCCTGTTTGAGTGCCGCCTTTTCGGCGCGCAGTTCCTCGATCGAGCGCACGTTGCGCCTGGCCGCGCCGGCCCATTCGCGGGTCTTGACCTTGGCTTTCGAAAGCCGCTCCTTTGCCGCCGGAACGGCATCGGCATATTGCGGCAGCCAGGCGGCCTGGGCGACGACCATCTCGTCCACCATCTGCCAGACCTCTTCCGGCGTCGACACCGCGCCGACCAGCGGGTCATGCAGGACGGCGAGCTTCAACAGGTCGATGTCGCCGGCGATCGCGGCATGCACCGACATGCGCTGCACATTGATCGCGGCCATGCAGGTGGCCGCGCAGGCCTCCGGCAGCGTGATGCCGGCCGCCATGTTGATGCCGAAGCGGTCGACGAAACCGGGTGACTCGATGATGGCGTCCTGCGGCAGGTTGGTGATCACGCCGTTGTTCTTGACATTGAAGTGGCCGCGATAGACGCGGTTCGTCTCAAGCGCTTCGAGAATGTGGCTGGCATGCTCGTTGGAGCGCTTTGCCGGGTCGATCGGCTTCGACGCCGCTTCGAGGAATTGCGGATATTCCGTCTCGAACCAGTTGCGGGTCTCGGTCGAGTAGCGCAGATAACCGCCGGTCTCGCCATGAATCCAGTCCGACATGTCGATCCAGCGCGTGATCTCGTCGGGGCGCTTGCGATACCAAGGCAGATATTCGGAGAGATGCCCGTTGCTTTCGGTCGAATAGACGCCGAAGCGCTTCAAAACGTCGATGCGCAGCTTCTCCTGCTTCGAATAGACGGGGTGGGCCTCGAAGGCGGCGACCAGCTCGTCCTTGCCGATCGGCCGGCCGTTCAGCCTGAGCTCGATAAACCAGGTCTGATGGTTGATGCCGGAGCAGACATAGTCGAGCTCCTTGGGCGACTTTGCGCCGAGCACTTCGGCGATCTGCTCGGCGCCGTGCTGCACGCCGTGGCACAGGCCGACCGTGTCCACTTTGCCGTACTCAATCGCGGCCCAGGTGTTCATGGCCATAGGGTTGGCATAGTTCAGGAACTTGGCGCCGGTGTCGGCGACCTCGCGGATGTCCCGGCAGAAGTCGAGGATCACCGGAATGTTGCGCTGGCCGTAGAGGATGCCGCCGGCGCAGATCGTGTCGCCGACGCACTGGTCGATGCCATATTTGAGCGGGATGCGGATGTCGTCCGCATAGGCCTCCAGTCCGCCGACGCGCACGCAGCTGATGATGTAGCGCGCGCCCTCCAGCGCCTTGCGGCGGTCGGTCGTTGCCGTCACCTTGGTCGGCAGCTTGTTCGCTTCCACGATCCTGTCGAGGATCGCCTTGATCATCCCGAGATTGTGCTCGCTGATGTCGGTCAGCGCGCATTCGATGTCCTTGAATTCCGGCACGCACAGGATGTCGGTGAACAGCTTCTTGGTGAAGCCGACGCTGCCGGCGCCGATAATAGCGATTTTGAAACTCATCACCTTCACCTCGATCCAATCGAATGCTAGGCAAGGAGCAACGGAGGAGAACATGGCCGCACGCAACAGCGCGCATGCCAGTCAAGGCCGGAAATCCGGCTTTTCTCCTCCCACCCGCTCCTCGACCGCGGGTCTTTCGCGTTCTGAGAGGCCGGATTATGCGCTTATTCGCCGGCGCGACCAGAGAAGGATTATGCTTTCGAGGGTAATTTTGTGCTGCATGACCTGATCGCCAACGGAAAGCTGATGCGGACGATCTCGCTGCCGCGCGGCCGCCAGCGCCTGCACGCCATGCCGACCAGCACCGGCTATGAAGTGCGCGAGGCCGAGACCTACGACTGGGACGGGCGAAAGCGCGGCCAGACCCCGTTCACGGTTCTCCAGCATACGATCAGCGGCACCGGTCAGCTGCGTTACGAGAGCCGCAACTATCGTCTGCAGGCGAACGATACGCTGCTGGTTCTGGTGCCGCACAACCATCGCTACTGGTTGGCCAAGGGCGACCGCTGGGAATATTTCTGGATATCGATGAACGGCGAGGAGGCGCTTCGCGTCCACAAATCTATCCTCAGCGTCTCGGGCCCGGTGTTCCGGCTGCAGCCGGCGACCATCGATCACCTTGCCGATTGCAGCCTGCGGCTGATCAAGGGCGCCGCGTCGCCAGGCGCGGCCTCCGCGATCGCCTATGAGGCGGCGATGGCCCTCTATGACGATGTCTTCGGCTCGCATGCCTTCGCGGAGAAGCAGAGCGCCATGCAGCCTGTCATCGACCACATCAACGCCAATCTCGACAAGCCGCTGCCGGTGGCGGAGCTGGTCGAAATCAGCGGCCTCAGCCGCGCCCATTTCTCGCGCTGCTTCGCCGAGAGCGAAGGGCTGCCGCCGGCCGAATTCGTCTTGCAGCAGCGCCTGCAGCGCGCGGCGAAACTCCTGACCAAGGCGGATTTCCTGCCGGTGAAGGAGGTCGCGGTGCTGTGCGGCTTCGAGGATGCGAACTATTTTTCGAAGGTCTTTCGCCGCTGCTATGGCATCAACCCGACACAGTTTCGCACCACCGGCATGTATGCGAGCCTCGGCAGCCATCGCTGATGTCCCCCTGGGCTCTTGGAAGAATTCGGGCTTTGGAAGAAGTCAGCGCTTGGCGCTGTCGAGCGCCGTCGAGGCGGTGCTGACTGGATCGGCCGCGGAGGCGAAAGCCGCGTCGATCTGCTCGGGCGTGCGCTGTCCGGAGCGTTTCCAGGCGACATATTGCACGATGCCGAAGCTGGCACGCCGCGGCACCGTCTTCACCACCGGCATGCGGAACCCGTCGCGGAATTTCTGCCAGCGCGCGCCGAGGACCGCGACCATTTCCTCGACCGTCGGCGGCGTCGCCACGTCGGCATAGGTGATGGTGACCTTGCCGGCGAGGGCTCTTTCGCGCGAGAGTGGCACCGGGATCGAGGCGAGGTAATCGGCCGGCACGTCGAGCAGGCCGCCAAAGGCCCATTGCCGGCGCAGCTCATCGGCGCTCATCGGCGCGACGCTGACATCGATGTCATTGGGCGTGCCGGGCACGCGGTAGGGACAACGGAAGCGGCCGCAATTGGTGTGCGCCGAGAATTGCCAGAGCGCGTAGCCCTGCCAGTTGCCCATCGGGAAATGCACGTCGATGTCGGGCTTGTATCGCGCATACCAGAGCGGCAGCCGCGACAGGAGGCGATACTGGTAGCGGTTGTCGGCGATATACTGGGCGGTCTTGCCGTTGACATAGAGCACCGGGAAGCGGCCGAGGCGGCGATGCAGCTGGCGCACGAATTCCTCGGCGTCTTCCAGCGACATCCATTGCGTTGGATCGATGCCTTCGATGTCGAGGGCCATCAGCTCGTCCGGCGCCGGCTCGGCGAAATCGATGAAATTATTCGCCTGCTCGACCGGATTGCCGGGCCGCGCCATGTGATAGGCGCCCCATTTCAAGCCAAGCGCCTTGGCCACGACCTTGCGCGTCTGGAACAATTCGCGCGTCACCGCATAGCGCTTCCACTGCGCCTTGCAGAGTTTGACGTCGGCTTCGGCGCCGAAACAGACATAGGGCGGCGGCAATCCGTCGGACGCCTTGTTGATGAAGCCGGCGATGCGCTTGTCGGTGACGAGCTGCTGCCAGTCGATCGAATTGTATTCGTAGGCGTCGATCACCAGCGGGCGGTCGGCATTCTTCCACGGCTCGGAGAAATCCGAGGCCTTTGCCGCCGTGCCCAGCGCAACCGCCGCCGCGAGAAGCGCCAGGCGGCGAAGAGGGCGCGCCGGCTTTTTCAATCAGGGTGTCCCCACTGACCAGGAAACGATCCTGAACCGCTATGGTTAAGGAAGTGCTTCAGAACATCGGCTGCTTCGACCTCCTCCAAAACGTCAAAAAAGTATCAGTGGGGTGGACAAGCCGTGGTGGCAGGCGTTTCAATTGCCGCCTAAGCTTTCAATCACGGCGGCCAGTGGGAATACACGAGCCTGCCTGACGAAGCGCAGCAACCGGTCCCAAGACCGGACCCGCGCGGGGAGGAAATGAAGATGAATCCGGACCTGGAAGTCGTCCAGATCAGACAGGGAGAGTCGTTCAAGGCTTGGGCCCACGGCTACCCTTTCCGCACTGTCCGCTGGCACTTCCATCCCGAGTACGAGCTGCATCTGGTCGTGGCCACCACCGGCCGCTATTTCGTCGGCGACTTCATCGGCGAGTTCGAGCCGGGCAATCTGGTGCTCACCGGGCCCAACCTGCCGCACAACTGGGTCAGCGACGTGCCGCCGGGCGAGACCGTGCCGCTGCGCGGCCGAGTCGTGCAGTTCTCGGAAGAATTCATCGCCGGCGCCTCCGCTGCCTTGCCCGAACTTGCCGCCTGCGCCGGCATCCTCGAAACCAGCCGCCGCGGCGCGCTGTTCTCGCCGGCGACGGCTGAGCTCGTGGCGCCCCTGCTGGCGGAACTGACCGAGGCGCAGGGCGTGCGCCGCCTGTCGCTGTTCATGGCCGTGCTCGATATATTGAACCGCGCCGGCGACGTCCGCACGCTGGCCAGCGCGGGCTATCTGCCCGACCCTTCGGGCTTCATGTCGGCCGGCATCAACCAGGCGCTCGCTTACATCAACTGCCACCTGACCGAGCCGTTCAGCGAAGGCACTCTGGCCGAGATCGCCGGGCGCAGCCCGAGCGCCTTCTCGCGCAGCTTCCGCCGCCACACCGGGATGGCGCTGGTGCAGTATGTCAACCGTCTGCGCATCAACCTTGCCTGCCAGCTCTTGATGAGCGAGGCGCAGATGTCGATCACCGAAATCTGCTATGCCGCCGGCTACAACAACATCTCGAATTTCAATCGCCAGTTCCTGGCGCAAAAAGGCATGTCGCCTTCGCGCTTCAGGGCCTTGCTGGCTGAGAACGTCAACGCGGAGATTGCCGCCTAACAGGGAGGAGCGGGAGGAGCCTAAAGCGGTTCCGGTCAGAAAGATCTTTCGTCCGGAATTGCATCGACAAAGAAACATTCAGGGAAGGAAAGAGGCGGGGTGCAGGGCACCCTGTGCTGGGGTTCGTTTGCCCGAAATCCAGCACGTTCAGGAGGATGTCTGCGTGGTTAATCGGGATCCATCGATCCTCAGCCGCGATCATACTCCTTTCAACAGTTCGACATGCAGTCAAGGCCTGGCGCATGGTTCACCGCGCAGGTCCTCGTGAAACCATTTCTCGAAACGGAGACATTCGAATGACCAGACATGCTAGGAAATCGCCGTTTGCCTTGAAGTCGACAATCGCGGCCGTTTTCGCGGTCTCGCTGCTCGGCAGCACCGCGGCATTTGCCGACACCGTCACCGACGCCACGGTTGCCTTCCTGATGCCCGACCAGGCGTCGACCCGCTACGAGCAGCACGACTATCCCGGCTTCGTCGCCGAGATGAAGAAGCTCTGCCCTGGATGCAAGGTGATCTACCAGAACGCTGACGCCGATGCGGCGCGCCAGCAGCAGCAGTTCAATTCGGTGATCTCGCAGGGCGCCAAGGCCATCGTGCTCGACCCGGTCGATTCGACCGCCGCCGCCTCGCTGGTGAAGCTCGCGCAGAGCCAGGGCGTCAAGGTGATCGCCTATGACCGGCCCATCCCGACGGCGCCCGCCGATTTCTACGTGTCCTTCAACAATGAAGGCATCGGCAAGGCCATCGCCGACTCGCTGGTCGAGCACCTCAAGGCTTTGAAAGTCGATCCGGCCGGCGGCGGTCTGCTGCAGATCAACGGCTCGCCGACCGATGCTGCCGCCGGCCTGATCAAGAAGGGCATCCATGAGGGTCTCGACAACAGCGGCTATCCGATCCTGGCCGAGTTCGACACGCCGGAATGGGCGCCGCCGAAGGCGCAGCAATGGGCGAGCGGACAGATCACCCGCTTCGGCGCCAAGATCCTCGGCGTCGTCGCCGCCAATGACGGCACTGGCGGCGGCGCGATCGCCGCCTTCAAGGCGGCCGGCGTCGATCCGGTTCCGCCGGTGACCGGCAACGACGCGACGATCGCCGCGCTGCAGCTGATCATTGCCGGCGACCAGTACAACACCATCTCCAAGCCGAGCGAGATCGTTGCGGCCGCCGCGGCCAACGTGGCCGTCAAGCTCTTGTCGGGCGAGAAGCCGAAGGCCGAGATGACGCTTTACGACACACCCTCGCAGCTCTTCACGCCGGCGGTGGTGACGCAGGAGAACCTCAAGGCCGAGATCATCGACAAGAAGATCAACACGGCCGCCGAGCTCTGCGTCGACCGTTATGCCGAGGGCTGCAAGAAGCTCGGCATCACCAAGTGATCATAGGGCATCCGGCCGCCCCGTCGGCGGCCGGATGCCCAGGGAACGACAGTCAGAAAGGCGGCGCATGAGTGAGAGTCTTGAAGAGTCGGCTTCCGTCGGCGAGCTGGTGCTCAGCCTGCGCGGCATATCGAAGAATTTCGGCGCCGTTTCGGCGCTGACCGATATCGATTTCGACGTCCATGCCGGCGAAGTCGTCGCGCTGGTCGGCGACAACGGCGCCGGAAAGTCGACGCTGGTCAAGATCCTCGCCGGCGTGCACCAGCCGAGCTCGGGAACGATCAATTTCCGGGGCAAGTCGGTCACGCTGCCCGACCCGCGCGCAGCGCTGACGCTCGGCATCGCCACGGTATTCCAGGATCTCGCCCTCTGCGAGAATCTCGACGTCGTCGCCAACATTTTCCTCGGCAACGAGCTCAGCCCGCTGCGGCTGGACGAGGTGGCGATGGAGATGCGTGCCTGGACGCTGCTCAACGAATTGTCGGCGCGCATCCCGAGCGTGCGCGAGGCGGTCGCCTCGCTGTCGGGTGGCCAGCGCCAGACGGTCGCGATCGCGCGCTCGCTGTTGCTCGAGCCGAAACTCATCCTGCTCGATGAGCCGACCGCGGCGCTCGGCGTCGCCCAGACGGCGGAGGTGCTCAACCTGATCGACCGCGTCCGCTCGCGCGGCCTCGGCGTCGTAATGATCAGTCACAACATGGAGGATGTCCGCACCGTCGCCGACCGCATCGTGGTGCTGCGGCTGGGGCGCAACAACGGCGTCTTCGAGCCCGACGCCTCGAACCAGGATCTGGTGAGCGCCATTACGGGCGCCTCCAACAACGCGGTGTCGCGTCGCGCCGAGCGCTTGCGCATGGAGCGCGATCACACCGGCAGCGCACAGGCGGGGGAGCAGCGCCCATGACGGCAGAGAAAAGCCCCTCCGCCCCGCTGGCGCTCGACCGCGCCGACGCGCGAGTGAAGCATGAAGCAGGAGTCAGCGGAGCGGTTCGCGCCTTCCTCGACCGCGTGCGCAGCGGCGACCTCGGTTCGTTGCCGGTCATCGTCGGGCTCGTGGTCATCTGGACCGTCTTCACCAGTCTCAACCCGGTGTTCGTTTCCAGCAGTAATCTGGTCAATCTCTTGTTCGACTGCTCGACCGTCGGCGTCATCGCGCTCGGCATTGTCTGCGTGCTGATGGTCGGCGAGATCGATCTTTCCGTCGGCTCGATCAGCGGCTTCGCCTCGGCGATGGTCGGCACGCTCTGGGTCAACCAAGGCTGGCCGGTCGCGCTCGCCATCCTCGCCGCGTTGGCCTTCGGCGCTCTGATCGGCTCGCTCTATGCCCTTTTGTTCAACCGTCTGGGCATGCCGAGCTTCGTTTCGACGCTTGCCGGCCTGCTCGCGGTGCTGGGCATGCAGCTCTACATCCTCGGCTCCACCGGCTCGATCAACCTGCCATACGGATCGGCGCTGGTGGATTTCGGCCAACTGATGGTGATGCCGAAATGGATCTCGTACACGCTGGCGGCGATCCCGGGCCTGGCGATGCTGGTCAGCGGGCTTCGCACCTTTGCGCGCCGCCGCGCGGCCAACCTGTCGGCACCGTCCGTGACCGGGCTAATCGTCCGCGTCGCCATCATAACCGTCGGCCTCGAGCTGATCGTCGCCTACCTCAACCAGTCGCGCGGCATTCCGTGGATGTTCGGCCTCTTCGTCGGCCTCGTCGTGGCGATGAACTATGCGCTGACCCGGACCAAGTGGGGGCGTTCGATGACCGCCGTCGGCGGCAACCGCGAGGCGGCGCGGCGCGCCGGCATCAAGGTGCGCGCCATCTATCTCAGCGCCTTCGCGCTGTGCTCGCTCTTTGCCGCGCTGGGCGGCGTGCTGGCCGCCGCGCGACTCGCTTCCGCCAGCCAGCAGGCCGGCACCGGCGACGTCAACCTGAACGCCATCGCGGCCGCGGTCATCGGCGGCACCAGCCTGTTCGGCGGCCGCGGTAGCGCCTATTCGGCGCTGCTCGGAATCATTGTCATCCAGTCGATCGCCAGCGGCCTGACGCTGCTCGATCTGTCCTCGTCGCTTCGTTACATGATCACCGGTGCCGTTCTGGCCATCGCCGTGATCGTCGACTCCCTCGCGCGCCGCTCCCGTGCCTCGCACGGCCGCGCCTGAACAGTTCAAACGAGAAGGGTACACATGGCTCACAATCTTTCGGGAAAAGTCGCCGCGGTCACCGGCGCGGCATCGGGCATCGGTCTCGAATGCGCCAGGGCGATGCTTGCCGCCGGCGCCCGCGTCGTGCTGGTCGACCTCGCGGAGGACAGGCTGAAGGAGGTGGTCGCCGAGCTCGGCGACGGCGCGATCCCGCTGGTGGTCGATCTCACCAACCCGGCAAGCGTGGCGACCATGATGCCCGGCATCCTCGAAAAGGCTGGCCAGCTCGACATCTTCCACGCCAATGCCGGCTCCTATGTGGGCGGCGAGATCCTCAACGGCGATCCGGATGCCTGGGATCGCATGCTGAACCTCAACATCAACTCGGTGTTCCGCTCGGTGCACGCGGTGCTGCCGCATATGGTCGAACGCAAGACCGGCGACATCATTGTCACAAGTTCGATTGCGGGCCTCGTCCCCGTCGTCTGGGAGCCGGTCTACACGGCCTCGAAACACGCCATACAGGCCTTCGTCCATACGCTGCGCCGGCAGGTGGCCAAGCATGGCCTGCGCGTCGGCGCGGTGGCGCCCGGACCGGTGGTGACGGCGCTGATCAGCGATTGGCCGAAGCAGAAGCTCGAGGACGAGCTGGCGGCCGGCGGACTGATGCAGCCCACGGAGGTCGCGGACGCCGTCCTGTTCATGCTGACGCGGCCGAGAAACGTCACCATTCGGGATCTGGTGATCCTGCCGCAGAGCAATGATTTGTAGGCAATAGGAATTAGGCAGTAGGGAATAGGGAAAGAGGCGGTTGCCTCCGGCCATCCAACACGGACCATCTCCTACTGCCTACTGCCTACTGCCTACTGCCTACTGCCTTTGAGGTTCCCATGCCTTCCCACTTCCTCGGCATCGATGTCGGCACCGGCAGCGCGCGCGCCGGCGTCTTTGACGAGCGCGGCCAGCTGCTCGCTTCCGCCAAGCGCGACATCGCGCTCTTCGTCGAGCCCGGCGAGATCGCTGAGCAGTCCAGCCGGGACATCTGGCAGGCTGTATGCGCCAGCGTGCGCGAGGCGGTCGGGAAGGCGGGCGTCGATCCCCGGGAAATCGGCGGCATCGGCTTCGACGCGACCTGTTCGCTGGTGGTGGTCGGCGACGAGGGCGAACCTTTGCCGGTCGGCCGCGCGGGAGATAGCGACAGAAACATCATCGTCTGGATGGACCACCGCGCCCTCGACCAGACCAGGCGCATCAACGCCCTCAGGCACCCGGTCCTCGACTACGTCGGTGGCGTCATTTCGCCGGAAATGGAGACGCCGAAGCTTTTGTGGCTGAAGGAGAACCTGCCGGAGACCTTTGCCCAAGCGAGGCATTTCTTCGACCTCGCCGATTACCTCACCTGGCGCGCCACGGGCAGCCTTGCGCGTTCGGTCTGCACGCTCGCCTGCAAATGGACCTATCTCGGCCACGAGCGGCGCTGGGACGAAAGCTATTTCCATGCCGTGGGCCTCGGTGAACTTGCCGACGAGGGTTTTGCCCGCATCGGTACCGACGTGGTCGATCCCGGCACGGCGCTGGGCGCCGGCCTGACGGAAGCGGCCGCCGTTGAATTGGGATTGGTCGCGGGCACCGTGGTCGCTGCCGGGCTGATCGACGCCCATGCCGGCGGCGTCGGCACCGTGGGGGCCGCGGGCGAAGCCGGCACCATCTCGTCGCGCATGGCCTATGTGCTCGGCACCTCTGCCTGCACCATGGCAAGCAGCGAAGGTCCTGCTTTCGTGCCGGGCGTGTGGGGACCCTATTATTCCGCCATGGTGCCCGGGCTCTGGCTGAGCGAGGGCGGCCAGTCGGCGGCCGGCGCGGCCATCGATCTGCTGGTGCATTTCCACCCGGCCGAAGCCGAGGCCTCCGCGCGTGCCGCGGCCGAAGGCAAATCGCTGGTCGATTGGCTGGCCGCGGCAGCCACGGCGGGTTCGCCCGACCTGTCGGCCGCCGCCACGCTCGCGGGAAGCATCCATGTCGTCCCCGAATTCCTCGGCAATCGCTCACCCTTGGCCGATCCGGACGCGCGCGGCCTGATTGCCGGACTCGGCACCGACCGTTCCGTCGAAAGTCTCGTCGGCCTCTACGTGGCCGGGCTTTGCGGGCTCGGCTATGGCGTGCGCCAGATCGTGGCGGCGATGGCGTCATCCGGTCTTGCCGTCGATACCATCGTCATCAGCGGCGGCGCCGGGCAGTCGCCGCTGGTGCGGCAATTGCTTGCCGACGCCGCCGGCTTGGCGGTCGCCGCGTCGCAATCGCCCGAACCGGTGCTGCTGGGCGCTGCGATGCTCGGAGCTGTCGCGGCTGGCCGGTATGCGGACCTTTCGACCGCCATGCCTGCCATGTCCCGGCTAGGCGATGTCTTTACACCTGCGTCGGGTGACATGCGCGCTTGGCACGACAGACGTTACGAAGCCTTCCTGGCGCTGCAGGCGGTGGGCCGCAGCATACGTTGAGAGACCGTTTTGTTTCTGCGCAATTCCGGACGCTTGGACCAAGCGCGAAGGTTCAGGACGCTTGCCCCAACGAAGCAATCGCAGCCTCCGGAAATCAGCCGCAGCGTCCGAGCTTCGTCATCCACGGGCACGGAGCGGGAGCGCAGCGGACGCGTAGACCCGAGGATCCATTCCGTGACCTTTGCAGGCCACGGCCAATCTCAAGGTTGCAATTACCACTCAAAATTCTACGGCGAATTACATCCGGCTGGTAATCCAGGAAAAGTGGCACGCGGTTTTCCGATTGTCAGGCCCATCCTCGGGTCTGCGCGTCCGCTCCGCCCGTGAATGACGACGTCCACGCAAAATCCGCGTGACAAAATTTGACGTTTACGTAAAAAGAAGGCGCGAAATCGACGCGTGGTTTCGCTTCGGCCATGCGCTAGGATTGGCTGGAACGGAGGAGGAGCAGACATGTATCGCGCGCCGGTCGAGGACATCGCCTTCACGCTGAAGCAAGTGGCGGGGCTGAAGGCGGCGCTTGACGCGGGCATTTTCGGCGATCTCGGCGAGCACCTTGTCGACGCGATCCTGGCCGAGGCGGGTCGCTTCGCCAGCGAGGAGGTCGCTCCGCTCTACAAGATCGGCGACGAGCAAGGTGCTGTGCTGAAGGACGCCGCGGTCACCACGCCCCCCGGCTGGAAGGAGCTCTACCGGCGCTGGATCGAAGGCGGTTGGAACGCGCTGTCGGGTCCGGAAGAATTCGGCGGACAGGGCCTGCCGACCATGCTCGGCGTCGCCGCGCTCGAAATGTGGAACTCCGCCGCCATGGCCTTCGGCATCGGCCCAACGCTGACCATGGGCGCCGTCGAGGCGCTCGACAAACACGCCTCGGAGGACCTCAAGGCCAAATACCTCGCAAAACTCGTCTCCGGCGAGTGGATGGGCACGATGAACCTGACCGAGCCGCAGGCGGGCTCCGACCTCGCGGCCTTGCGCAGCCGCGCCGAGCCCGTCGGCGACGGCACCTACCGCATCTTCGGCCAGAAAATCTTCATCACCTATGGCGAGCATGATTTCACCGACAACATCGTGCATCTGGTGCTGGCCAGGCTGCCCGACGCGCCGGCCGGCACGCGCGGCATCTCGCTGTTTTTGGTGCCGAAGTTCTTCGTCAACGACGACGGCTCGCTCGGCGCCCGCAACGACGTCTTCTGTTCCGGCCTCGAGCACAAGCTCGGCATCCATGCCTCGCCTACCTGCACCATGATCTATGGCGACGGTTTTCGAGGCTCCGCACCGGGCGCCGTCGGCTGGCTGATCGGCGAGGAGAACAAGGGGCTGGCCTGCATGTTCACCATGATGAACAACGCCCGCCTTGCCGTCGGCATGCAGGGCGTGGCCGTGGCCGAGACCGCCACGCAGAAGGCGATCGCTTATGCCAATGAGCGCCGCCAGGGCAAGGCTTCGGCCTATTCGGGCTCCGGCATGGCGCCGATCGTCCATCACCCGGACGTGCAGCGCAATCTCTTGACCATGAAGGCGCTAACCCAGATCGCGCGCTCGATCAGCTATTCCTGCGCGCATGCGCTCGACCGCGCGCGTGTCGGCCATGGGGAGGCCGCCGCCAAATGGCATGACCGTGCCAGCCTGCTGACGCCGCTCGCAAAAGCCTTTTCCACCGATATCGGCGTCGAAGTCGCCTCCCTCGGCGTCCAAGTGCATGGCGGCGTGGGCTTTATCGAGGAGACGGGTGCCGCGGCGCTCTATCGCGATGCCCGCATCGCGCCGATCTATGAAGGCACCAACGGCATCCAGGCGATCGATCTTGTGGCGCGAAAGCTGCCGCTCGGCGGTGGCGAGCATGTGCATTCCTATATCGGCGAATTGAAAGCGGTGGCCGATGCGGTGCGCACCTCCAAGATCGACGGTTTCGGCCGCACCGCCGACAATCTCGACCGTGCGCTGGCCGATCTCGACGAGGCGACGCGCTTCCTGCAGAAGCTCACGGCCGATGGCAAAGCCGACGCAGCCATGGCCGGCGCCACGCCCTATCTGCGCCTGATCTCGCTCGCTGCCGGCGGCGCCTATCTGGCGCAAGGCGGGCTGGCCGACCGCGACCGCATCGCCCTTTGCCGCTTCTTCGCCGAAAACCTGCTCGGCGAGACGCGCGCGCTCAAGGATCGCGTCATCGGTGGCGCCGAAAGCCTCGCCGTCGCCGGCAAGGCGCTGATTTCCGCTTAAGCATCCTGACGTTCAAAGGACCAACCGTGACAGACCACATCCTCGTCGAGCGCCAAGGCGCCGTGCAGATCATCCGCATCAACCGCCCGGACAAAAAGAACGCGCTGACGCGCGCCATGTATGCGAAAATGTCGGCGGCGCTCGCCGAAGGCGACGCCGATCCGGCGGTCCGCGTCCATGCCTTCCTCGGCGTTCCGGGCGCCTTCTCCTCCGGCAACGACCTTGCCGATTTCCTGGTCATCGCCGAAGGTGGCGAGGGCGGCAACGAGGTCTGGGATTTCCTGATGGCGCTGGCCAAGGCCGAAAAGCCGATGGTGTCGGGCGTCGACGGCATTGCGGTGGGCATCGGCACCACGCTCAATTTGCATTGCGACTTGACTTTCGCCACCCCGCGCACGCTGTTCCGCACGCCCTTCGTCGATCTCGGCCTGGTACCTGAAGCCGGCTCCAGCCTGATCGCGCCGCGGCTGCTTGGCCGGCAAGGCGCCTTCGCGCTGCTCGGCCTCGGCGAAGGCTTTTCGGCCGAGCGCGCCAAGGCCGCGGGGCTGATCTACGATGTCGTCGCGGAAGACTCCCTCGAAAGCGCGGTGTTGGCCGCCGCCAACGGCATCGCCGCCAAGCCGCCGCAGGCGCTGAAGATCGCGCGCGATCTGATGCGCGAGCCGCGCGAAGAATTGATCGCCCGCATCAAGGTCGAAAGCGAGCATTTCCGCGAGCGGCTGACCTCCGAAGAGGCGCGCGCTGCGCTCACCGCTTTCATGACCAGGAAGAAATAGGTCGCGCAGGCGGCCCTGTAGGGCGGATCACCCGCTCACCGGTGTTCGGTCGCGATGCGTATGCCGAGGCCGATCAGCACCATTCCGGTCAGGCCTTCGATGGTACGGCGAATCGACGGGCGGCGCAGGAAATCCCCAGCCTTGGCGACTGCGGTCGCATAGAGCGCGAGCCAGGTGAACGTCATGACGGCGAAGACCGCGCCCCGAGCAGCGCCGAAAAGCTCTCTCCGCCGGGCGGCACGAACTGTGGCAGCAAGCTGGCAAAAAATACCGCCATCTTCGGATTGCCAAGATCGCTGAGCAGCCCCTGGCGATAGGCGCTTGCCGCCGTCAGACGGCGCGCGGGCCTGGCCACGGTTTCCGTGTCCTGGCGATGAGGCGGCCGCAGCGCTTCCTGCAGGGCCTTGAAGCCGAGATAGATGAGATAGGCCGCGCCCGCATATTTGACGGCAAGGAACAGCGGTTCCGATGCGACAAGCAGCGCGACGATGCCGGCGCTGGTGGCCAGCGCCCAGATCGTCTGGCCGCTGGAGATGCCGAGCGCGGTGAACACGCCCGCCATGCGCCCGCCAAGCAGCGTGTTGCGGATGGTGATGGCAGTGTCCGGCCCAGGCGTGGCAAGCACGACGAACGAGACGCCGAGAAAGGCTAGGAAAAGGCTCATGCGTCTTTCCTTCCTACCCCAAAGGCAGCTTCAATCGCACACGCCATCCTCATAACGTCAAGGATATAGCCGCGTCTTGTCCCAGCCGCCGGTGGCGTTACGTGAGAAGAGGATGCGGTCATGCAGGCGGAACGGCCTGTCATGCCAGAACTCGATCGTCTGCGGCAGGATGCGGAAGCCCGACCAGTGTTTTGGCCGCGGGATATCGCCGATGGCGTAACGCGCCGTGTATTCAGCCACCGCCTTTTCCAGCGCGAAGCGGCTCTCCAGCGGCCGCGACTGTTTCGAGGCCCAGGCGCCGATGCGGCTGCCGCGCGGGCGCGTGGCATAATAGACGTCGGCCTCGGCGTCGCCGACGATCTCGACCGGCCCGCGCACCCGCACCTGGCGGCGCAGCGATTTCCAGTGGAAGCACATCGCCGCCTTCATGCTGCCAAGAATTTCGCGGCCCTTGACGCTCTCGAAATTCGTGTAGAAGACAAATCCCTTTTCGTCGAAGCCCTTGAGCAGCACCATCCGCACATCGGGCATGCCGTCGGCGTCGACGGTTGCCAGCGCCACTGCGTTGGGATCGTTGGGCTCGCTTTTCGTGGCATCCTCCAGCCATGCGGCAAAGAGCTTGAAAGGCTCCGCGGCCTCGGTGAAGTCACCGCTTGTTAACTCAGTTTCGTTCATAGTTTTCCGAATTTTTACCGTTCCGGGAGGAGTTCGCCGATTGTTGCGTATCGCGCAAGCTTTTGACAGCGGGCAATGGGGCGTTATCGCTTCGGCCAGCGTCAAGGCTGTGGTCGTGACGGCGGCCCTTTCCCTTGCCGGCTGCGGTGCGGGCGGCTTCAGCCTGGAAAAGGTGGACGTCGACCGCTCGATCATCACTTCCAGCGCGCCGTCCTCGCCTGCCGCTCCGGCGATCGCCGACAAGGACTCCGACCAGACCACCATCGGCAACGCCGTTTCTTCCGCGGATATCAAGGAACTTGGCGGCCAGGCCGTGCCATGGGCCAACACCGGCACCGGCTCGCGCGGCGCCATCACCGAATTGGTCGAGCTGAAGGATGGTGGTGTGACCTGCCGCCGCTTCAGCGCCACGCGCGAGAGCTTCGACGGCGTCGCGCTCTACAAGGGCGAGTTGTGCCTCGCCGGCGCCGGTGGCTGGCGCATGCAGGAATTCAAGGCGCTTTGATTTCGGCGGCGCCCTGAATTTGCGACGCTCTGAGTTTCAGGCGCTAAATGCCCTTGCGCCACTGGAATTTCTTCCTATGCGAGCGCATATAGGGGGCGACTACAAATCCATTCTCTCTTGCAGGCAGGAAGCATGCGCGACCCCTATGAGGTGCTGGGCGTTGCCAAGAACGCATCGGCCAAGGACATAAAATCGGCTTACCGCAAGCTCGCCAAGAAGTATCATCCGGACCAGAATCCGAATGATCCCAAGGCGAAGGACCGTTTTGCGGCCGCCAACCAGGCTTACGAGATCGTCGGCGACGAGAAGACGCGCGCCGCCTATGATCGCGGCGAGATCGACGCCGAGGGCAAGCCGAAATTCCAGGGTTTTGAGGGCGCGGCCGGCGGCGATCCGTTCGCCGGTTTCCGCCGCCAGCAGGGCCCGGGCGGTGCGCATTTCGAATTCCGTACCGGGCGCCCGGGCGGCGATCCGTTCGACGGCAACAGCGACATCTTCAGCCAGATATTCGGCGAAGCGTTTTCCGGTGCCCGCGGCGCCGGCCGGGCAGACCGCCGCCAGCCGGTCCAGGCGGCCGATCTCAACGTTACCATGGACATCAGCGTCGAGGAGGCAGCCACCGCCGATAAGGTGACGGCGATGTTCCCCGACGGCCGCAAGGTCGCGGTCAAGCTGCCGGCCTATGTCGAGGACGGCCAGACGATCCGCCTGAAGGGCCAGGGCGAGCAAGGTCCGGGCCAGCCGGGCGACGCGCTGGTCAAGATCCACATTCGCCGCCATCCGCGCTACCGCATCGAGGGGCGCGACCTGCATGTCGATCTGCCCGTCGATCTGGCCGATGCCGTGCTCGGCGCCAAGGTGGCGGTCGAGACGCCGACCGGCAAGCTCGCGGTTAACGTTCCGGCATGGTCGAGCTCGGACAAGGTGCTGCGCCTGAAGGGCAGGGGCCTGCCGGAAAAGGCCGGCGGCCATGGCGATCTCTATGCCCATGTGCGGCTGATGCTGCCAGAGGGCGGCGATGCCGAGCTTGAGGCCCTGATGCGCCGCAGAAAAGGGTGATTGAGGGAATTTTGTTCCTGTTGCAGTGTCTTTTGAGCGCTTGAAGGGGCTTTGTGCCTGTGCGATAGGCTCTCCACAAAGCAGATATTCTTGCGGAGAGCTTGCACATGGCGGGTGGACAGGGCCTGATGGCCGGTAAGCGGGGCCTGATCCTGGGCGTCGCCAACAATCGGTCGATCGCTTTCGGCATCGCCAAGGCTTGCGTCGATCACGGCGCCGAAATCGCGCTGACCTATCAGGGCGAGGCCTTCAAGAAGCGCGTCGAGCCGCTCGCGGCCGAACTCAACGCGCATGTCGCCGGCCATTGCGACGTCACCGACCCGGAAAGCCTCGACGCCGTCTTCGCCGACATTGCCAAGCACTGGGGCAAGCTCGACTTCCTCGTCCACGCCATCGCCTTCTCCGACAAGGATGAGCTCACCGGCCGCTATGTCGAGACGACGCGGGACAATTTCCTGCGCACCATGGACATCTCGGTGTTTTCCTTCACCACCATCGCCAAGCGCGCCGAGCCGCTGATGACCGATGGCGGCTCGCTTTTGACGCTGACCTATTACGGCGCCGAGAAGGTAATGCCGCATTACAACGTCATGGGCGTCGCCAAGGCGGCACTCGAGGCCAGCGTACGCTATCTCGCGGTCGATCTCGGGGCCAAGAAGATCCGCGTCAACGCGATCTCCGCCGGTCCGATCAAGACGCTGGCCGCCTCCGGCATCGGCGATTTCCGCTATATCCTGAAGTGGAACGAGTACAATTCGCCGCTGAAGCAGACGGTCACCCAGGAAGAAGTCGGCGATTCCGGCGTCTATTTCCTGTCGGACCTGTCGCGCGGCGTGACCGGCGAGGTTCATCATGTCGATTCCGGCTACCATGTCGTCGGCATGAAGGCGGTCGATGCGCCGGATATCTCGACCGTCAAGGACTGATCCTTACCTTCGCCTATCATTCGTCCAGGCCCTGGCCCGACCTTGGAAGACCTGATGTATCCGCTCGTCTACATCGCGCGCCACGGCCAGACCGAGTGGAATGCCGAGCGCCGCCTGCAGGGCCAGGCCGACACGGACATCAATGCGTTTGGCCGCAAGCAGGCGACGCGAAATGGCCTACGGTTGGCGGAGCTCGTCAGAAATCCTGCGGATTTCGACTTTGTCGCCAGCCCGATGCGGCGCACGCGTGAGACGATGGAGCTGATGCGCGAAGCTATGGGGCTCGATCCCTCCGGCTACCGCACCGATCCGCGCCTGGTCGAGATAAGTTTCGGCGACTGGCAGGGCTTCACCTTCGCCGAACTGGAGAGGCGTGCCCCCGGTTCAACCGACGGCCGCCGCCACGCCAAGTGGGATTTCCAGCCGCCCGGCGAGGGCGCGGAAAGCTACGAGATGCTGCTCGAGCGGATAAAGCCGTGGTTCGACGCGCTGCGTCAGCCGACCGTCTGCGTCACCCATGGCGGCGTCATGCGCTGCTTCTTCCGCTTGGTCACCGGCATTTCCAAGCAGGAGGCCGCCAGCCTCGAAATCCCCCAGGATCGTCTGCTGCGGCTGGAGGGCCGGAGCTTGGAGTGGCTTTAACAAATCGCGCCCTGCAAATTCAGGTCAGGCCGAGTCGAGAAGGGTGGATTCCGAGAACCGGAGCGGAGCGTACTTTCAGTACGTGAGCACCGGAAGCGCAGGAAGCCGCCCTTCGCAGGCCGGCCTCACCTGAATTTAGTTCTGGTCGCTGTCGGGCAACTGCATATCCGTTACGACATTCTCGCCATTGGTCACGTCATAGGCGATGACGATGTCCATGCCGGGCTTCAGCGAGTCGATATCGGTCTCGGCGTTGAGCTTGTAGGCCTTGCCGTCGTCGAGCGTCAGCGTCAGCGTGTCTTTGTCGACCTTCTTGATCAGGCCTTCGGTCTGGCCGGCGAACGCAGCGGCGGTGGAAATCAGCAACATGGCGCAAGCCGCGCCAATCAGGGTACGCATCGTCGTCCTCTTTTAAGTCATTGCGCCGGCTGGTAGCGGCGGATCCTCAACGGCGGATGGGAAGAGAGCAGAAACCAACCGAATGTGTCAAAACTAAATCCGCCAGATCACAGTTTGATGCAGCCGTTTGACCACTGTGGAAAACGCCAATAGAAGGCAGCCTTAACCGGGTTACCTCACCGGGCAGGGCGTATTCTAATGTCGCACAACACATTCGGCCATCTCTTTCGCGTCACCACCTGGGGTGAAAGCCATGGCGCCGCCCTCGGCTGCGTCGTCGACGGCTGTCCCCCTGGCATCCGCTTCAAGCGCGAGGACATCCAGGCCGAGCTCGACCGCCGCCGCCCCGGCCAGTCGCGCTTCGTCACCCAGCGCCGCGAGCCGGACGAGGTCAAGATACTGTCCGGCTTCATCCTCGACGAAGACGGCGAGACGATGATCACCACCGGCACGCCGGTGTCGATGCTGATCGAGAATGTCGACCAGCGCTCCAAGGACTATGGCGAGATCGCCCGCCAATACCGGCCAGGCCATGCCGACTATACCTACGACGTCAAATACGGGCTGCGTGACCACCGCGGCGGCGGCCGCTCCTCGGCGCGCGAGACGGCAGCGCGGGTTGCGGCCGGCGCCCTGGCGCGCCGGATAGTGCCCGGCGTGACGGTGCGCGGCGCGCTGGTCTCGATGGGCGAAAAGTCGATCGACCGCGCCAACTGGAACTGGAATTTCGTTGGCGACGCCGAGAACCCGTTCTTCACCCCGGATCCGGCCTCGGTCCCGGTCTTCACCGCCTATCTCGACGGCATCCGCAAGGCCGGCTCATCGGTCGGCGCGGTGATCGAGATCGTCGCCGACGGCGTGCCGGCCGGCCTCGGCGCGCCGATCTATGCCAAGCTCGACCAGGACATCGCGTCCGGCCTGATGTCGATCAACGCTGTCAAGGGCGTCGAGATCGGCAATGGCTTCGAGGCGGCCCGCATCACCGGCGAACAGAACGCCGACGAGATGCGGATGGGCAATGACGGCAAGCCGGTGTTCCTGTCCAACAATGCCGGCGGCATCCTCGGCGGCATCACGACCGGGCAGGCGATCGTCGCCCGCTTCGCCGTCAAGCCGACCTCGTCGATCCTGACCCCGCGCCAGTCGATCGACAAGGACGGCAAGGATGTCGAGGTGATGACCAAGGGCCGCCACGACCCGTGCGTCGGCATCCGCGCCGTGCCGATCGGCGAAGCCATGGTTGCCTGCGCGATCGCCGATCATTATCTGCGGCACAGAGGACAGACAGGGAGGGGAGTAGGGGAGTAAGGCAATAGGGAGCATGCTAACGCTTGCCCGGTGGCCAAAACTTTTTCCTTTCCCCTATTCCCTTACTGCCCTATTCCCCTACTCCCTTGCGAGCGAAGCGAGCGCCGATGCCATACGACCAGAAGAAGATCGTCGAAGCGATCCGTGCCTTCGAGCGCGGCGAGATCGTCGTCGTCATGGACGATGACGGGCGCGAGAACGAGGGCGACCTGATCGTCGCCGCCGTCCATTGCACGCCGGAGAAGATGGCCTTCATCGTCCGCAACACCTCCGGCATCGTCTGCACGCCGATGCTGCGCGAGGACGCGAGGCGGCTGAACCTCGCGCCGATGGTGGCGGATAATGATTCCGCCCACACCACCGCCTTCACCGTCAGCGTCGATTTCAAGCACGGCACCACGACCGGCATTTCCGCCGACGACCGCACGCTCACCGTGCGCAACCTTGCCAACGGCAATGTCGGCCCCTCGGATTTCGTGCGCCCCGGTCACATCTTCCCGCTGATCGCGCGCGAAGGCGGCGTCTTGATGCGCTCGGGCCATACCGAGGCCGCGGTCGATCTCTGCAAGCTCGCCGGCCTGCCGCCGGTCGGCGTCATTTCCGAGCTGGTCAACGACGACGGCACCGTCAAGCGCGGCCCGCAAGTTCAGGCCTTCGCCGAGGAACATGGGCTGAAGCAGGTCTCGGTCGCCGACCTCATCGCCTATCGGCAGCGCAAGGAGACGCTGGTAGAACGCGTCGCCTGCTCCGATATCGAGACGCCCGGTGGCAAGGCTCAGGTCTTTACCTACACGCTGCCCTGGGATTCCATGCACCACGTCGCGGTCGTCTTCGGCGATATCCGTGATGGCGAAGAGGTGCCGGTGCGCCTGCATTCGGAAGATGTCGTCACCGACGTCTTCGGCACCAGCCACAGGCTCGACGGCATCATGAAGGCGATGGGCGAGCGCAGGCGCGGCGTCATCGTCTATCTGCGCGAAGGCTCGGTCGGCGTCGCCCATCAGGAGCGCAAGCGGCCCGCGAGTGGCGAGCGCGAGGACCATGAGGAAGCCCGCCGCCGCGAGAACGAATGGCGCGAGATCGGCCTTGGCGCCCAGATTCTCAGGGATCTGGGCATCTCCTCGATCAACCTGATCGCCTCGCGCGAGCGCCACTATGTCGGTCTTGAAGGGTTTGGCATCCATATCGCCAAAACGGAGATCCTCTAAGGTCCCGGATCGCCGGCCAGGATGATGAGCAAGTCTCTTCCGTCCAATCAGAACAGCAAAAGGCTGTCGCTGCGCCGGCCGACGGCTGCCGATCTCGATTTCCTGGTCGATCTCTTCTCGCGGCCCGAGCTGGTCGCGCATCGCCCCGACCCGACACCCGACACGCCGCAGCAGAGCTCGGCAAGGCTTGCCCGCGACATCGACCATTGGGACAAATACGGTTTCGGTCGCTGGGCGGCCGAGGCGAAAGGCAGGCTGGTCGGCTTCGGCGGCGTCACCGTTTCCAACGATTTCGAAGGACTGAACCTTTCTTACCACCTCCATCCCGACAGTTGGGGTCGCGGCTATGCCAGCGAACTGGTCATGGAAGCGTTGTGTGCAGCATTCCTGACGTTGGAAGCCCAGCGGGTGATCGCCTTGGCGCGGCCGGCAAATCCGGCCTCGCGCCGCGTGTTGGAGAAATGCGGCTTCACCTTTGACAGGGACGTGGTGCTGCATGGCGCGCCAACGGGGCTCTTCGTCGTCTCGGCAGCCAGCTATTCGGAGCGTCAACGGGGCTGACGCCCGGCCCTTCGCCAGCGTGTTCGTTCATTCCGCGGGCATTACCGCTTCGCCTCTGTCCACATTGCAATCGTCAATCGCCAGCCGGCATTGGCCGGCAAGCACGGTGACCAGCGCGATCGCGCCCGCCGCGACCGAAACCCAGAACCCGTTCTGCGGACCGAAACTGTCGACCATCCAGCCGGCGGCGAAGGAGCCCAGCGCCATGCCGATGCCGATGCCGGTTGTCACCCAGGTGACACCTTCAGTGAGCATCGCCGGCGGCACGTGGCGCTCGATCAGGCCGAAGGCGGTGATGAAGGTCGGCGAGATCGCGACGCCGCTGACGAACACAGCCAGCGCCAGCGTCGGCACGGTGTCAGCGAAGAGCAGCGGTAAGGTGGTGAGCGCGATCACGGTGACCGCGAGTGCCAATTGCCGCTGCAGCGGCGCCTCGAGGCTGAGCGCGCCGACGATGATGCCGAGCACGAAGGATCCCAGCGCATAGACGCCGATGACGAGGCTCGCTGCCTCAGGCTGGCCGAGCTCTTTGGTGATCGCCACCGTCGTCACTTCCGTGGTAGCGAAGGTCGCGCCGACGAAGATCAGCGCGAAGGTGATGATCTGCACCGGCCGCAGGCGGATCGCCGAGCCGGCCGCGCCATGTTCGGCCGGGCGGACCGGCGGCTCGGACGAGCGCTGCAGCAGGAATGCCGCCGAGCCGAGCGCAAGCAGCAATGTGCTGACCACCATCCCGGCTTCGGGAAACAGCGCCGCGCTCAAGCCCACCGACAGCGAGGCGCCGGCGACATAGACCAGTTCGTCGGCGGCCGATTCGAAGGCAAACGCCGTGTTGAGCTCCAGCCGGTCGCGGAAGATCTCGGTCCAGCGCGCCCTGACCAGCGCCGGGATGCTGGGCATGGGGGCCGCAAGCAGCGCCGACAGGAACAACGTCCAGATCGGCCAGTGCTGGTTGGCCGCAACGATCAATGTCGCGAAGGAAAGCACCGAAACGAGCGTCATCGGCGCGGCGATCGCCGTCTGGCCGCGCCGGTCCACCAGCCGAGACACCTGCGGCGACAGGAAGGCGTTGACCAGCGCATAGGTCGCGGAGACCGCGCCGGCCAGCCAATATTCGCCATGCGTCTGTGACAGCATCGCCACGATGCCGATGGGCGCCATGGCGATCGGCAATCGCGCGATGAAAGCCGCCGCGGCAAAGCCTTTCGTGCCGGGAGCCCGAAAGATGTCCGAATAAGGGTTTCGCATGGTCCTGCTCCTCGACAAGGGTGAATGTCGCAACTACATACGCAGCGTATGAAAGTCAGATAGTTCATACGTCGCGTATGTCAATTGGCATACGAGACGTATGTTAATAGGTCCAGGGCCATGCGCAAACCGCGCAAGGAGATGATCGCCGAGACACGCGCCAAGCTGATCGCGGCCGCCCGCCATGCCTTTGGCACGATCGGCTATGCTGAGGCCTCGATGGACGATTTCACCGCTTCGGCCGGCCTGACGCGCGGCGCGCTCTACCACCACTTCGGCGACAAGAAGGGGCTGCTGCAGGCGGTGATCGCCGAAATCGACGGCGAGATGGCCTTGCGGGTCAACGAGGTGGCTTCCAAGGCGCCGACCCGCTGGCAGCATTTCGTCGACGAATGCACCACCTATATCGAGATGGCGCTGGAGCCGGAAATCCAGCGCATCATGTTCCGCGACGGCCCGGCGGTGCTCGGCGACCCGGCACAGTGGCCGAACGCCAATGCCTGCACCGCCTCGATGACCGAGCATCTGACCAGGCTGCAGGAAGAGGGCGTGGTCGTTCCGGAGCTTGATCCCGAGACGACCTCACGGCTGATCAATGGCGCCAGCAGTCAGGCTGCGCAGCGAATCGCCAATTCCAAGGACCCCGAAGCGACGTCGAAGAAGGCGATTGCGGCGTTCAAGCAATTGCTCGAAGGCTTGCGCAAGAAGCCTTGACGGTTCGCTTGGGTAATCAAGCCACCGGGTTGTGCACCGGTTTCGGGCCGGCGCAACCCTGCCGCGATTGACAATCGCCGGGGCGAGCGCATGCTCCCCGGCCATTCTCTTAAGGGTGGGAGAGTCGGGGAATGTGGGACTTCAGCATTGGTCAGTCTGTGTTGATCATGATGCGGACATGGCCGTTCATCGTCTTTCGCATGATCGTCTATTTCGGCATCACGGCCGCCTACATCATGGCGACCGGGACCGGCGCCAGCGTCGGTTATGGCGTCGGGCACATCTCGACCGATCCAGACGGTCCGATGTCCTTTGCGCTGTGGGGCGGCGTGGTCGGCTTCGGCGTCGTCTCGATCGCCGTCTACTGGATCCGCGAATACATCCTCTATGTGCTGAAAGCGGGCCATATTGCCGTCATGGTGCATCTGATCGACGGCCATGACGTTCCCGATGGCCAGGGCCAGATCGCCTATGCGAAGGAAGTGGTCACCCAGCGCTTCGCCGAGGCCAACATCCTTTTCGTCGTCGACCAGCTGGTCAAGGGCGCCATCCGCGCCATCACCGGCCTGATCGGCGGCATCGCCGCTTTCCTGCCCATTCCGGGCCTGAGCGGCATCGTCAGCTTCATGAACACGGTGATCCGCCTGTCGCTGACCTATGTCGACGAGATCATCCTCGGCTACAACATCCGCATCAATTCGAACTCGCCATTCGAGACGGCGAGGCAAGGCGTGGTGCTCTACGCGCAGAACGGCAAGCACATGGTCAAGAACGCAGTCTGGCTGGCGGTGATCATGTGGGGCGTGTCCTTCGTCATCTTCCTGTTGATGCTGGCACCCGCCGCCGCGATCCTTTGGGTCATGCCTGGGCAGTTGGCCGGATGGGCCTTCGTGCTCGCCATCGTCTTTGCTTGGGCCTTCAAGGCGGCCTTCATCGAGCCTTTCGCCATCGCCTCGCTGATGCAGGTTTATTTCGAAGCGATCGAGGGACAGGCGCCCAATCCCGAATGGGACCGGCGGCTCGCCGAGACCTCGTCCAAATTCAGGGAACTGCGCGACAAGGCGCTGGGCTCTTTTGGCGGCGGCTCGCGCTGGGATGCCCCGAGAGCCGCCTGATCATGGCTTTGATGGGCCGCCAAGGTTTGCGATTGCCGATTTAAGCGGCGCCTCGCCGGCGCCGCGAAATGTCTCACTCATGACCAGTTCGGGCAATGGCAGGCGCTTGCCCCAGCCATGCGCCTCGAGGTCCGGCTTCGGCGCGAATTCCGAGACGCGGCCGACGCAGAGATAGGCGATCGGCGTGACATGCTCGGGGATCGCGAGAAGCCGCTTCAAAGCCTCGGTTTCGATGATGCTCACCCAGCCGACGCCGACACCTTCGGCCCGCGCCGCCAGCCAGAAATTCTGCACTGCGCAGACGGTGCTGTAGAGATCCATCTCCGGGTTGTGCCAACGCCCGAGAGGCGAGTCCTTCGAGCGATGCCGGTCGCAGGTGATGCATAGATTGAGCGCGCTTTCGCAGATGCCCTCGAGCTTCAGCTTGCGGTAAAGCGCCTGCCGCTCCGCCTCGATCGCCGGCAGCTCCTGCTCGCGAGCCGCGAGGAACAGGTCGCGCACTTGTGTGCGCCGCTCGGCATCGCGGATGACGATGAAATTCCACGGCTGCATATAGCCGACAGATGGCGCATGGTGCGCGGCGGTGATGAGCCGCGCCAGCACGCTGTCATCGAGATCGTCGGGGACAAAATGGCTGCGCACGTCGCGCCTGGTGAACATGGCCCGGTAGACCGCGTCGCGCGCCAATTGGTCAAAGTCGCCGCCACTCGCGGCGATCGCTGCTGCTGTCATCGCTTTTCCCCTTGCGACAAACAGTCCCCCGCCTGACCAAGCGGAAGACCATGTCTGCCGGGCCGGTCTTCTGGCTCGGGATCGTCCCGCATCCGGCGCCTTCCCGTCTTCGACAGTGGCGTTTGCCGGCGCGGTCCCCCTTACAGTGTTGGGCACGCCACGGAGTTCAACCGTGTTCCCGATTCTCCCGCGTCGCGGGCACCAGGCAGCGAGGAGACCTTACAGCGAAGCCCGGCACCCGCCAATGGCATTAGCGACACGGCAAGACGCGATTTTCCCCAGCCATTCGGCCTGCCAAACATGGTCATTGCGGTCATAGGTCCCTAGATTAGGCGCCATGGCCACCCGTCTCTACACGCATCCGATCTTCCTCGAACACCTCACGCCGCCCGGTCATCCCGAGCGGCCCGACCGCCTGCGCGCCATCGAGCGGGTGCTGGACGACGAGGCTTTTTCGGCGCTCGACCGCGTCAAGGCGCCGGAAGGCGACCAGAAAACGATCCTCTACGCGCACCCGGAGGATTTCGTCGAGCGTGTCCGCGCCGCGATCCCTGAGAGCGGCATCGCCTCGATCGACGCCGACACCAGCGCCAGCCCGAAAAGCTGGCAGGCCGTGGTCACCGCGATCGGCGGTGCCAACGCGGCAGTAGACGACGTCTTCGAGGGCCGTGCGGCAAACGTCTTTGTCGCCGCCCGTCCGCCTGGCCATCATGCCGAAAAGACCACCGCGATGGGCTTTTGTCTGTTCAACACGGCGGCGATCGCCGCCCGCTACGCACAAAAGAGGCATCAGGCTGAGCGCGTCGCCATCGTCGACTGGGACGTTCACCACGGCAACGGTACCCAGGACATCTTCTGGGACGACCCGTCGGTGCTCTATTGTTCGACGCATCAGATGCCGCTTTATCCCGGCACCGGCGCGAAAAGCGAGACCGGCGCCGGCAACATCGTCAATGCGCCGCTGGCGCCGCAGACCGGCAGCGATCTCTTCCGCGACGCCTTCCTGTCGCGCGTGCTGCCGTCGATCGACGCGTTCGCGCCGGACCTGATCATCATTTCCGCGGGCTTCGACGCGCACCATCGCGACCCGTTGGCCGAGATCAACCTGACCGAGGACGATTTCGACTGGGCGACCGGGCAATTGATGGAACGCGCCGGCCGCCACAGCTCCAACAGACTCGTCAGCCTGCTGGAAGGCGGCTACGATCTGCAGGGACTGGCATTTTCAGTCGCCGCCCATGTCGGGCGGCTGATGAAGGGATAGAGTATGGCGTTGGAAGGCAATGAGGACGTCAAGGCGATGAGCTTCGAACAGGCGCTCGACGCGCTTGAGAAGATTGTCGATGATCTTGAGCGCGGCGACGTCCCGCTCGACCAGTCGATCAAGATCTATGAACGTGGCGAAGCGCTGAAGGCGCATTGCGACCGGCTGCTGAAAGCGGCCGAGGACAAGGTCGAGAAGATCAGGCTGTCGCGCGATGGCAAGCCAGTGGGAACTGAACCGCTGGACGCCGACTGAGGTGTTGATATTCAGGTGAGGTCGGCCTGCAAATGGCAACTTCCTGCGCTTCCGGTGCTCACGTACTTCAAGTACGCTCCGCTCCGGTTCTCGGAAACCACCATTTTCGGCTCGGCCTGAGCTGAATCTCAACACCTCAGCGGATGATCTCAGACCGGGTAAGGGCAGAGAAAGCAGGTAAGGAGTTCAAGCCATGTGCCGCAACATCAAGACCCTGGCCAATTTCGAGCCGCCGGCGACCAATGACGAAGTGCATGACGCAGCGCTGCAATTCGTGCGTAAGCTGAGCGGCTCGACCAAGCCCTCCAAGCGCAACGAGCACGCTTTTTACCATGCAGTGGAAGCGATCGCGGCCGCTGCGCGCGAATTGATCGACTCGCTCGAAACCAACCAGGAGCCGCGCAATCGCGAGGAAGAGGCTGCCAAGGCGAAGGCCAGGTCGGCGCTGCGTTTCGCCTGAGGGAACCAACATGAGCTTCTTTCCGGGAAACGACCCTGAACCCGGCGATGCCTTCGCCTGCGACCAGATCGAAATGATGGTCGTTCCGAATGCCAAGGACATCGGCGGTTTCGAGGTGCGCCGCGCTCTGCCGACGGCAAAGCGTCGCCTGGTCGGGCCGTTCATCTTCTTCGACCGCATGGGCCCTGCGATCCTGCGCGCCGGCCATCCGCTCGACGTGCGTCCGCATCCGCATATCGGCCTGTCCACCGTCACCTACCTGTTCGATGGCAGGATCAGGCACCGGGATTCGCTCGGCACCGAAATGGTGATCGCGCCGGGCGACGTGAATTTGATGACCGCCGGGCGCGGTATCGTCCATTCCGAGCGCACGCCGGAAGAACTGCGCGGCGCGCCGATGTCGGTTTCCGGCCTGCAGACCTGGCTGGCGCTGCCGGACGGCAAGGAGGAGATCGCTCCGGTGTTCGCGAACACGTCGGTGGCTCGCTTGCCGCAGATCGATGCCGAGGGTGTCAGCGGCCGCGTCGTCATTGGCGCGTTCTCAGGCCTGCGCTCGCCCGTGGCGACCGCCTCGGACACGCTTTACGCCGATCTCAGGCTGGCCGCCGGCGCCAGCGTGAAAATTCCGGCCGATGCCGAGGAGCGCGCCATCTACACGCTGGAGGGCAACGTCTCGCTCGGCGGCGATGTTTTCCCGGCCGAACGGCTTCTGGTGTGCAAGCCGGGCGAGGAGATCGTCGTTTCCTCCGAGCGCGGTGCGCATTTCATGCTGTTCGGCGGCGCTTCGCTGGGCTCCAAGCGCTATATCTGGTGGAATTTCGTCTCGTCCTCGAAAGAACGCATCGAGCAGGCCAAGCAGGAATGGAAGACGGGCCGCTTCGATATGGTTCCTGGCGACGAGGAAGAGTTCATCCCGCTGCCCGAGAGCTAAGGGACCACCCGCGCGTCACTGGCGCGCATTTACATCCGCCCGCCGGCGGCCTATTGCCGCGCATGATTATGGCGCAATCTGCTGGTAGCGCCGTGTTCGGTCAATTTGAAGGGTCAATTTGAAGCAGGACGCGCCCGAGTGAAGCCAGATACGCCGCTGCTCGACAAGGTCCGCATTCCGGCGGATTTGCGGACGCTTGATGAGAGCGCGCTGCCGCAGCTTGCCGCGGAACTCCGCGCCGAGCTCATTGACGCCGTGTCGCAGACCGGCGGCCATCTCGGCGCCGGCCTCGGCGTTGTCGAACTGACCGTCGCGCTGCACTATGTCTTCAACACGCCGCAGGACCGGCTGATCTGGGACGTTGGCCACCAGGCCTATCCGCATAAGATCCTAACCGGCCGCCGCGACCGCATCCGCACGCTGCGCCAGGAAGGCGGTCTCTCCGGGTTCACCCGGCGCGCCGAGAGCGAATACGACCCGTTCGGCGCCGCGCATTCCTCGACCTCGATTTCGGCCGGTCTCGGCATGGCCATGGCGCGCGACCTGGCAGGTGGCCGCAACAATGTCATTTCCGTCATCGGCGACGGCTCGATGTCGGCCGGCATGGCCTTCGAGGCGCTGAACAATGCCGGCGCGCTCGACGCCCGGCTGACCGTCATCCTCAACGACAACGACATGTCGATCGCGCCGCCGACCGGCGCCATGAGCGCGTATTTGGCCAGGCTCGCTTCCGGCAAGGCCTATCTGGGCCTACGTGATTTCGGCAAGAAGCTGACGTCGTATCTCGGCAAGCGCGCCGACCGCGCCATCACCCGTGCCGTCGAGCATGCGCGCGGCTATGTTACCGGCGGCACCTTGTTCGAGGAGCTTGGCTTCTACCACATCGGCCCCATTGACGGTCACAATCTCGAACATCTGATCCCGGTGCTGAAGAACGTCCGCGACAATGGCAAAGGCCCGGTGCTGATCCATGTCGTGACCCAGAAGGGCAAGGGCTACGCGCCGGCGGAGGCCGCGGCCGACAAATATCACGGCGTCAACAAATTCGACGTCATCACCGGTGCGCAGGCCAAGGCGCCGGCCAACGCGCCCGCCTACACCAAGGTCTTCGCCGAAAGCCTGATCCAGGAAGCGCGTGAGGACGACCGCATCGTCGCCATCACCGCCGCCATGCCGAGCGGCACCGGCCTCGATCTCTTCGGCGAGGTGTTTCCGCAGCGAACCTTCGATGTCGGCATTGCCGAGCAGCATGCGGTGACCTTCGCCGCGGGGCTCGCCACCGAAGGCTACAAGCCTTTCGCGGCCATCTATTCGACCTTCCTGCAGCGCGCCTACGACCAGGTCGTCCATGACGTGGCGATCCAGAAACTGCCGGTGCGTTTTCCCATCGACCGCGCCGGTTTCGTCGGTGCCGACGGCGCCACCCACTGCGGCGCTTTCGATACGACCTTTCTGGCCACGCTGCCGGGCTTCGTCGTCATGGCCGCCGCCGACGAGGCGGAACTGCGCCATATGGTGCACACCGCGGCCGCTTATGATGACGGCCCGGTCGCCTTCCGCTATCCGCGCGGCAACGGCGTCGGCGTCGACATGCCGGAGCGCGGCTCGCTGCTCGACATCGGCAGGGGCCGCATCCTCAAGGAAGGGACCAAGGTCGCGCTGCTTTCCTTCGGCACGCGGCTGCAGGATTGCTTGTTGGCGGCAGAGGAACTTGGCGCTGCAGGCCTTTCCACCACGGTTGCCGACGCCCGCTTCGCCAAGCCGCTGGACGAGGATCTGATCCGGCGGCTCGCCCGTTCGCATGAGGTGCTGGTGACCGTGGAAGAGGGAGCCGTCGGCGGCTTCGCCAGCCAGGTGCTGCATTTCCTCGCCCATGAAGGCCTGCTGGAAAGCGGCCTCAAAGTGCGCCCGCTGGTGCTGCCGGATGTGTTCACAGACCATGCCAAGCCGGAAAAGATGTATGCCGACGCCGGGCTGGATTCGGCCGGCATCGTGCGCACTGTCTTCGCCGCGCTCGGTCGCGGCATGCAGGCGCAGCGCGCCTGAATCAGAACGTCAAGACGCTGAATCGATTTGCCGGCTTCCTGAACCAAGCTTTTGTTAACGCTCCTGTTTTTCGGTTCGCTTACCCTGTCTCTTGGCCGATTTTCAACGGCGCCCTGCTAAGACCTTGGCCCGAGGCAGGGGATAAGAACAATGAAGTCGTTCCTTTGCGGCATGGCCTTGTTGGCTGCAATGGCCGCGTCGGCGGCAGCCGAAACGCGTTACGACCGCAACCTTGAAAAAGCGGTGCTGGATATCGTCGCCGGCAAGATGGGCAACATCCGCGGCGGCTTCTCTTACAAGCAGGTTCCTCAACTCGTCGTGCTACCGGAAGCGGTGCGCGCCGCGCCCACTGCAGTTGAGCCGCCGCGCAAGGAAGCGTCTGGCAATGAGGGCCTGATGCCCGCCGTCGAGCGCCAGGTTTCGCGCACTGTTTTTTAGAACCACATATCGCGTACGCAGCGGCCGTCGCGCGGCAGGTCATCGAAACTATTCAGGCCGTCGAAATGGTCGATCGGCAGGTCGGCGACCTCCTCGGGCGGCGCAAGCCTGACATTGACAGCGATACGCGTGCGGCCGCTTTCGCCGGAGCGCAGGCCGCGCCAGGCGACCACGCAGGCGCAGGTCGGACAGAACAGGATTTCCAGCGCGGGCTCCGCCACCTTGGCGCGTGTGTACGACTTCAGCGGTCCGGCGACGCGGATGCGTTCATCGACATAGTCATAGGCCCAGAGCGCACCGTAGCGGCGGCAAAGCGTGCAATTGCATGCGGTGATTCCACCGGGATCACCCTCCAGCGTCCAATGAACAGCGCCGCAATGACAGGTACCTTTCAGCATTGCCACCTCCACCGGCTGACGAACCGCCTGCTGTCGGCATTCTGCAGCCTCTTGCGCCATATTCAACCATTGCGTTCGCGCCCGGCTTTCGCCAATGAAGTCCGATGAGTTCCCCTTTGCTAGCCAGCCGGCGCCAGCGGCTTGACGAATTGCTCGTCGGGCGTGGCCTGTTTGCCAGCCGTTCACGCGCCCGCGATGCGATCGAGCGCGGCACGGTGACCGTTGATGGCGCCGTCGCCCGCAAGCCGGGCCAACCTGTCGCGCCGGACTGCCTGGTCGCCATCGACGATCCGGCGCAGGCCTATGTGTCGCGCGCCGCACTGAAGCTGATCGCGGGCCTCGACTGTTTCGGCCTCGATCCTTCCGGCAGCGAGGCGCTCGATATTGGCGCCTCGACCGGCGGCTTCACCCAGGTGCTGCTCGAGCGCCGCGCGGCCCATGTCACGGCGATCGATGTCGGCCACGGCCAGATCCACCCCGACATTGCCGGCGACCCGCGCGTCACGGTGATCGAAGGGCTGAACGCGCGCGATCTGACGGCAGCCGATCTCGGCGGCCGCGTTCCCGGTTTCCTTGTCTGCGACGTTAGCTTCATCTCGCTGAAGCTTGCGCTGCCGCCGGCGCTGGAATTGGCGGGCGAGGGCGCCAAGGCAATCCTTCTGGTCAAGCCGCAGTTCGAGGCCGGGCGCGAGGCCATCGGCAAGGGCGGCCTGCTCAAGGGCGATGCCGAACGGATTGCCGCAAATTTGCGCGACTGGCTGGCCGGCGTTCGCGGCTGGCGCGTGCTGGGACTCCAGCCATCGCCGATCGAAGGCGGCGACGGCAACCGCGAGTTCCTGCTCGCCGCCAGGAAGGACGGGCGATGAGCGCACGCTTCACCATCGCCAGGCTCGGTTCGCAGGGCGACGGCATCGCCAATGCCGAAGGCGGGGAGCTCTTCATCCCGTTCACGCTGCCGGGCGAAACGATCACGGCCGCGCGCCAGAAAGACCGCGCCGCGCTGATGTCTGTATTGGAAGCCTCGCCGCTCAGGATCGGCCCGGCCTGCCGCCATTTCACCGAATGCGGCGGCTGCGCGCTGCAGCATTACGAGGCCGCAGCCTACCAGCAATGGAAGCGTGAGAAGGTCGTGCAGGCGCTGAAGGCCAAGGGCATCGTATGCGACATCGCTGCGCTGGTGCCCTGCGCGCCGCACAGCCGCCGCCGCGTCACCTTCAGCGCGAGGCGCACCGAGGCCGGCATGCTGCTCGGCTTCGTGCGCGCGCTGTCTTCCGAGATCATCCCGATCGAGGAATGCCCGATCTCGCTGCCGGCGATCGTCTCGGCGCTCGACAAATTGCGTGCCCTCGCCGGATTGGTCTGCGCCACCCCGAAGGCGTTTCATATGACGGTGACCGTCACCGCTTCAGGCCTCGACACGGCCGTGCACGATGCCGGCAAGCTTGGCGACCATCAGCGCCGTATTGCGTCGAATTTCGTCATGGCCGAAGGTCTGGCGCGGCTTTCCGTCGACGGCGAGATCATCGTCGAGCCGAAGAAGCCGGTCGTGCAGTTCGGGTCGGTCGCGGTCGCCGTGCCGCCCGGCGCCTTTCTGCAGGCGACGGAGGCCGCCGAGCAGGCGATGGCGGACCTTGTCGGCCGGCATCTGTCGCGTGCCAGGAAGGTCGCGGACCTGTTTGCCGGCTGCGGCAGCTTCGCGCTCAGGCTCGCGGCGAAATCAGAGGTTCACGCTGTGGAGGGCGATGCGCCGGCGCTCGCCGCGCTCTACCGCGCCTTCCGCTTCGCCGGCGGCCTGAAGCGGGTGACCAGCGAACGCCGCGACCTGTTCCGCCGGCCGCTGACCTTCAAGGAGTTGAACCTCTTCGATGGCCTGGTCTTCGATCCGCCGCGCGCCGGCGCCGAGGATCAGTCGAAGCAGATCGCCCGCTCCGACGTGCCGCTGGTCGCCGCGGTGTCCTGCAATCCGGTCACGCTGGCGCGCGATCTGCGCATCCTGATCGATGGCGGCTACACGCTGAAGAGCGTCACGCCGATCGACCAGTTCCTGTGGTCGCCGCATGTCGAGGCCGTGGCGCTTTTGGAGAAGCCGAAGCGGCGGCGGTAGCTAGCGGCCTGACCATCGCATAAAATTGTGAAGCCTCTGTTCTTTCGACGAAATTGCGCCCTAAAGCCGCCTTCATGCGGGCTCTTAATTCTGCTGTTAGGGAAACATTCCTGCCTCTCCGGCGTTATCGCGTTGGACGAATGGCGGACAAGGATGGCGGATTGCAATGCGCTCGCTTCGGAACGTCATCGGTCTTGTCGTCGTTCTCATCGCGTTCGCCGTCGCGTCCACGACGGGCGCGCTCGCCCAACAGCAGAAACGTCTCGCATTCGTCATCGGCAACGCCGCCTATCCGTCGGATGCGCTGGTCACCTCCGCGAATGACGCCGGCCTGATCGCGCAGACCCTGCAGGCAGCAGGATTCGATGTGGTTGGCGCACGCGACGTCGACCAGGAATCGTTGCGCAGCGCGCTGCGCGATTTCCTTGGAAAGGTTTCCGCCGCCGGTCCGGACGCGACCGTTTTCGTATACCTCGCCGGCCGCGGCGTGCAGTTCGAAGGTGAGAACTATTTCTTGCCGGTTGACGCCCAGATCGCCAATCCGGCCGACGTGCCGCTGCAGGCCATGCGGCTCTCCGATATCACCAAATCCCTGGCCGGACTGCCGGCGAAGGTCAATATCGTCGTTCTCGACGCGGCTCGGCCGAATGCCCTTCCGAAAATGAGCCAGCCGCTGGCCAGCGGTCTCGCGCTGGTCGACCCCGATCCCAACATGCTGATTGCGTTCAACGCGGCGCCTGGAACGGTTGCGCCGGAAGGCAAAGGCCCATACGGCGCCTATGCTCAGGCGCTCGCCGAGATGATGCGCGAAGGCGGCTTGTCACTTGACGATGTTTTCGACCGCACGCGGCTACGCGTCAACGAGGTGACGCAAGGCGCCGAAATCCCCTGGGACGCCTCGAAGATCAACGCGCCTTTCGTCTTCTTCGAACGCGCTCCGGACGCGCCGCCGCCGAAGGTTTCGGAGGCCGAAGAACGGGCCAACAGGACCAGGCCGATCCGCGACTTCAATGCGCATGACGCTTATGTCGCGGCACTCGATCGCGATACCATGCGCGGCTACGAGGAATTCCTCGTCGCCTATCCGCACGATTCGATGGCCAAGCGTGTGCGGGCCATCATCGCGGCGCGGCGCGAGGCGATCACCTGGCGCGAAACATGGCTGCGGGATACGCCGCAGGCTTATTGGTCCTACCTCGAGCGCTATCCGCACGGGCTGCATGCCTGGGACGCGCGCCGCCGGCTGGAGCATTTCGACGCCGAGCTCGAGCCACCGACGAGCTTCACTGTCATCGTCTACGACGTGCCGCCGCCGCCGCCGGAGGAAATCGTCTATGTCGATCGTCCGGTGCTCTATTTCGACGATCCCGATTTCGATTTTGAGCCGCCGCCCCCGATCGACGTGATATTCCTGCCGCCGCCGCCGCCGGATTTCGTCGTGCTGCCGCCGCCCCCGCCGCCGGTCGATGTCTACGTCCTGCCGACGCCGGTCTTCGTCCCCGTGCCGGTCTGGGTCAGGCCGCCGCGTGACATCGTGCCGCCGCCGAACGACATTATCTTCAACAACATTCACAACACGACCGTCATCAACAACATCAACAACACGACGATCAACAACGAGCCGGCCAATCAGGCCGGACAGCCAAACGCCAACGCACCGAGCGGCCTCACCACACGGCAGAAGATGGCGGTTGGTGCGGGCGCGACCGCGCTGGCGGCCAAGGTGGCGTTGCCGCCGTTGCTGCAGAAAAGGGCGGCGCTGTTCAAGCAAAATCAGGGCGGCCAGCCGCTGAAGCCGGGCCAGGCTGCCACGCAGGGCCAGCAGCCTGGTGCGACGCCGCAATCCCTGGAGCCGGGCCAGGCTATCACGCAAGGCCAGCAGCCGGGTGGGACGCCGCAGGCGAGGACGATGGGCAAACTCTCGACCGATCACGCCTTGCCGGGAGCTGACGGCAAAGCGCTGCCGCTCGTCAATGGCAAACCGGTGCAGAACGCGCCCAATAGGAAGGTGCTGGGCAAGCAAGGCACGGCGAGTGGCAACGAGCAGGCAACCGGGAATGCCGGCGCCCCCGTTACGGGCAACGGCCAGCAGAACGGAGTTGTCGACGATCAGGGCAAGAAGCGCAAGTTCCGCAAGCTGCCGACCGTCAATGGCGCGCCGGGCGAGAGCGGGCAGAACGTCCAGCAGAGGTTCGGGAAGAACAATCCGAATGCGTTGTCCGGCCAGAACGAGGGCAGGCCGAGGAAGCTGACCCGCAAAGATCTGTCGGCAGGCCAGACAGCTGTCGGTCCGAGCGATCAAGGCTCGGACAACGGAGGCGATAAGGGCAAGAAATTCCGCAAGCTGCCGGCGGTCAACGGCGCGCCGGACGAGAACGGGCAGAACGCCCGGCAGAGGTTCGGGAAGAACAATCCGAATGCGTTGTCCGGCCAGAACGAGGGCAGGCCGAGGAAGCTGACACGCAAGGATCTGTCGGCAGGCCAGACAGTTGTCGGCCCGAGCGATCAAGATTTGGCCATCGGAGGCCACAGAAGCAAGAAGTTCCGCAAGCTGCCGACCGTCAACGGTGCGCCGGCCGACAACCGGCCGAGCGTGCAGGAGCGGCTCAGGAGAAACAATCCGAGTGTGTTCTCCGACCAGAATCAGGGCTCGGCCAATGCAAACAGGAAGTTCCGCAGGCCGCCGAGCGACGAAGAAGGTTCCGCCGGCGCAGGCACCAACGTCCAGCGCAACTTCAAGCAGGAAAGGCCGAACGTGCAGGTGCTCAGGCCGCAAAGGCCGCAGTTCCAGGCGCAGCCAAGGCCTCAGATGCAAGAGAGACGCCTGCAGCAGTTGAGGCCTGAGCCTCAGATGCAAGAAAGACGCTTGCAGCAGCAGCGGCCTCAGCCTCAGATACAGGAGCGGCGCCTGCCGCAGCAGCCCAAGGAGCAGCCGCCGCAGGGAAACAAGAAGCCGACCTGCGGGCGTCCTGGCGAGCCGCCCTGCCAGCAGTAGGCCAGCAATGCTTGCCTGGCCGCGGGCGGCAACGTCCCGTTCGTGGGCCGGATTTTACGGCCCGCGAATTTGCGAGGTAGAGAATGTGACGGGTCAGGGCCGTCAAAAGCAGACCAGGCCGCTCTGGTTACGCCGAGCGATTGCGGAAAAAGGTGAAAGGGTCGGCTCGGCGACTTCACCGTAGCCTTCTGTCCGGAATTGCGTCCCAGGGAGATAGCGGCTCGCCGTTTCCGTGAAACGGCAAAACGCTCTGGCTTTTACGAGCTTGGAGACAGCCGTTTCGCCGTGCCGCCGCGCTGGTTGAGCGAAACCCAGACATTCGGGTTCTGCTGCGATTGGCGTTTCAGGAAATAATAGCCGGTGGCGTTCCACGGCCGGATTTCGTCCACCAGATTGTCCAGCACGAGATCGCCCTTGTCGGTCTTCACCGTCAGGATGGTGTGGCCCTCATTGTGAAGATCGCGCACCACCGTCATCAGCAGCGCCTGCCGGGGAAATCCCGCTTCCTGGAGAAGCTTGCGCTTGTAAAGCGCGTAGATCTTGCAATCGCCCTTGCCATCCGTCGGATAGTCCCAGTGGTCCATCATCGTGCCCCAGTGGTCGTAATTGCTGACCGGCTTAATGGAACGGTTCGCCTTCCGGTTTATCCGCTTGAGGATGCTCATGTTCTGCGCCGTCAGCCTGATGCTGGTGGCGGGCAGGCTAGGGACCTTGCACTCTTTCGGCCGGCGATGACAGAAATCGAGCCAGCCATATGGGACGCTGGTGCTGCTGCCGACTGCGGCGGAGCTTGCAGCAGGTCGTGCCGACGTTAGCTTGAACAGCGACGATTGCGCCGCTGCAGGGCCGACTTGCAGCGGTGAGGCGCCAACCAACGAAACAAGGCCAAGGAGGAAGGAAGAGGTCAGAACGCCAGGGGAACGCTGCATTGCCGACACCACCGCAACGAGAAGACTGGCGAGAAGCTAATGCGCAAACGCCCGCCCCGCCAATTAAACAATTAATAATGTCCTAACACGATTGTGTTCACTTCAAGGTGGAGGATGCATTCAAGCCGGAATGCGAGTGTCAGCCCGGCCGATCAATCCGACATGTTCGCAATCCCGATCGCCCGGGCTTTAAGCCTCCCGCACACCTTCAGACCCAGCCGCTTTTGCAGCTTTTACGAAATTGCGGTCAAAGGTTGCAAAGCCGGTACAGTGGGTTGACTTGCCCAGATGCAGCGCATCTGCGAAATCAACGCCCGCCTCGACCAGATCGAGCGCGGAAGCGACAAGAGGGGCATCTTCGATCTCGACCGTAGGAAGCCCGCCAAACTTGCGCAGCGCCCTGACGATATTGGCCTGGTCGTAGCCGTAGGCGCTGCGCAGCACCCACTCGGTTTCCAGGATGACCGTGACGGCGGCAAAGACTTGCCGACCGTCGATTAACCGCCTGGCGCGGGTGGACTGCTCGGGGTGGTCGTTCGTCAAATAGCGAACGATGACGTTCGTATCAATCGCGAGCATGGCGCCGCCGTGCTTCGGCGAGGACGCCCGCGTCCATTTCTTCCAGTGTCTTCGGCGCGCCGCGGGATGGCAGGGTGCCAAAGACATCGTTCGGCTGCGTCGCCGCGAATACGGGCGCTAGCTTCAAAAGCACTCCCTCAGCCGTTTCCTCAACCTCGAGCCTCGTTCCCGCGCCCCACTCTCTCCGCTTCCGGATGGCGCTGGGCAGGATCACTTGCCCCTTGGTCGAGACGGTGGTCGTGAGCTTTTTAGAGGTGGCCACAGTACCTTACCTGTGTAAGACGAAGGTAAGGTAAGTGGTATCGGAGCCGAATTCAAGCCATATCGGGCCAGGCCTCAAACCCTGGTGCCGCCCACCGTCATCTGGTTCATCCGCAGATGCGGCTGGCCGACGCCGACAGGCACGCCCTGTCCGGCCTTGCCGCATATGCCGATGCCGGTGTCCAGCTGCATGTCGTTGCCGATCATGCTGACGCGGTGCATGGCGTCAGGGCCGTTGCCGATCAGCATCGCGCCCTTAATCGGCTGCGTCACCTTGCCGTTCTCGATCAGGTAGGCTTCGGTGCAGCCGAACACGAATTTGCCGGAGGTGATGTCGACCTGGCCACCCCCGAAGGAAACGGCGTAGATGCCGTTCTTGACCGAGGCGATGATCTCTTCCGGCTGCATGTCGCCGGAGGTCATGTAGGTGTTGGTCATGCGCGGCATCGGCTGGTGCGCATAGCCCTCGCGGCGGCCGTTGCCGGTCGCCTTCATACCCATCAGCCGGGCGTTCTGGCGGTCCTGCATATAGCCGACCAGTATGCCGTCGTCGATCAGCACATTGCGCGCCGAAGGCGTTCCTTCGTCGTCGACGGTGAGCGAGCCGCGCCGCTCGGGGATGGTGCCGTCATCGATCACGGTGACGCCCTTCGCTGCGACCTGCTGGCCCATCAGGCCGGCGAAGGCGGATGTCTTCTTGCGGTTGAAATCGCCTTCGAGCCCATGGCCGACCGCCTCGTGCAGCATCACGCCCGGCCAGCCGCTGGAGAGCACGATGTCGAACGTGCCCGCCGGCGCAGGAACGGCCTCGAGATTGACTAGCGCCTGCCGCAGCGCCTCGCTGGCTGCATGCTTCCAACTTTCCTCGCTGACGAATTCGCCAAAACTCTTGCGGCCGCCCATGCCATAGGAGCCGCTCTCTTGCCGATCGCCGCTGCCAACCACCACCGAGACGTTGATCCGGACCAGCGGGCGGATGTCGCGCACGATCTGCCCGTCGCCGCGCACGATCTCGACATGCTGCCACGAGGCGGCGAGCGAGGCCGTTACCTGGCGCACGCGCGGATCCTTGGCCCGCAGCCAGCCGTCGATCTCCTGCAGCAGCTTTGCCTTGGCTTCGAAGGATGGCGAGGGGATAGGGTTCTCGTCGCTATAGAGATGGCGGTTGGTGCGGGCGGGCGCTCCGGCCAATGTGCCGGAATAGCCGCCCTTGACCGTCGAGACGGCATCGGCCGCTCGCAGCAGCGAGGCCTCGGAGAGATCGCTGGAATGCGCGTAGCCGCTGGCCTCGCCGGCCACGGCGCGCAGGCCAAAACCCTGGTCGGTGTTGAAATTGGCCGTCTTCAGCCGGCCATTGTCGAACATCAGCGCTTCGTTCTCGCTGTACTCGAGGAACAGCTCGCCGTCGTCGGCGCCCTTGATGGTGTCGGTGACGATCTCCTTGACGCGATCGTCGGAAATATCGAATTGGCCGATCAGGCTGTTCATGGCAAGTCCATTCGTGGAAACAAAATCGTTGCACCGGATGTAGGCGCGAAGCCGCCGTTGCACAATCGCCAACAGGAAGCCGACGATTGCGCCGCCGTCACTCGCCGCTCAGGAAGTTCTTGATGTTGGTGGCCATCGCGTTCCAGTTGGAAAACTGTTCCTCGAGATTGGCCTTCGTGATGCCACCGGCGAAAGAGACATCCATCTTGAAATTCGAGCCGTCGCCCGAATAGGCCTTCACCCAGCGGTATTTTGCATTCCAGGCGTTGGCTTGGTCGGCGGTCAGCGGATCGGTGTAGCCGGTCGAGAACTGCAGCGACTTGCAGTTCTCGTGGTCTTCGCAGCCATAGAAATAGATCACGTATTTGACGCCCTCGACTCGCCCGGAAATCATCGGGTCGCCATTATTGTCCCTGTCGATCCTGGCCGAACCGAAACCCTTGGCGATATCGAGGACCCCCGCCGGTTCCGGCTTCTGGAGGATTTCGGCATCATCGGCCCGCGCGGCCGAAACCGCAGCGACCAGCGCCAGACCGGTGACGAAAGCGGATAAATTCGCGCGCATTGAGCCTCCTGGCCGCCAACGCGCATTCGCCACCGGACCTCAGCGTCAGGAGCGGCGCATGGGCAAGAAGATCAAGGTAGGGCGGCGAAACCTTCCGCAAAGCCCTTGAGGTCGACGGGAATGCCGATGCCTTCCTCAGGCGTCTGGAAGACGATGAAGGTGGCCGCGGTGCCGCTCTTCAACGTGTCGAGCAGCGGCTTTTCGAGGATCACCTCGGCGTAGCAGCCGTCCTGGAAGCAGCGCACGAAATAGGCGCGGCCGATATCCTTGCCGTCGACATTGAGGCCGAGGCCGTTGGGGAGCAGCACGCCGAGCGGAGCCAGCACGCGCAGGATCTCGGCCTTGTTGTCGGCGGTGCGCAGCACCACGACCGAAAGGCCCATTTCAGGACGGTCCTCGGCGACGACGTTCTGCATCATCACGCATTGTTCGGAAGTCGCGCCTGCCGGCGTGTCGCAGATGATCGACCACGCGCCATGCGTCGACTTCACCGTGCCGCTCGGCGGCGTGGCATTGTTCGGCGAGGCGGCGGCGCCAACGGCTATGCCGACGCCGAGCAAGGCAAGGGCAAGAACGACCTTCGCCAAGGTTCTCGAAAGCCAGGAAGTCATGACGGCTCCATTGCGAATCACGGCACTTTAAGCCGCGCCGGGGCCAAGTAAAGGACGAGACCGTCGCCGGCCCGCCCCGATACCGGCAATTCCATGCTTTTCCAAAGCAAATTCGCCCGAATTGCGACCGTTGCGCATATAGCGCGACGGGCCCTGAAGATGTGCCTCGGCCTACGCGCAAAAATGCCGCACGGTTTCCTCCGCTCCTTTCTTGCGGAGGGAAATAGAGTATGGTTTGAACCACCCTAGGGACAGACCGGGATTCCCGATCCTGGCAGCGTCCGTTATTGGTGCGAGCAGATCGCGGGAAGTGGGAGACGAGAGGGCGATGAGGAAATTCCTGGCGAGCGCTGAATTCTTGGCAGGTGCGGCCGCTTCGGCCGTGCTCTTCTCCAGTGCGGCGGCTCATGCCGACCAGCCGCGGCAATGGGAAGTGACCTTCCAGGCTCCGGCGACCGACATGATGCGGCAGATCGAGCGGTTCGGGAACTACACCATGTGGTTCATCGTCCCGATCACCATCCTCGTGCTGGTGCTTCTGCTGGTCTGCATCGTCAGATTCCGCGCCAGCGCCAATCCGGTGCCGTCCAGGACCAGCCACAACACGCTGATCGAGGTGATCTGGACCGTCGGACCGGTGATCGTGCTTCTGCTCATCGCCATTCCCTCCTTCCAGCTGCTCACCGCGCAATACACCCCGCCGGAAGAAGCCAAGCTCACCGTCAAGGCGACCGGCAACCAGTGGAACTGGGATTACGAATACCAGGTCGACAAGACCTTCTCCTTCAACTCGGCGGTTCTCCAGGATGCTGACCGCGCCAAGGCCGGCAAGGAAGATCGCGCCCTCTATCCGCGCCTGCTCGCGGTCGACAACGAACTGGTCGTGCCGGTCAACACCATGACTCGCGTGCTGATCACCGCGACCGACGTCATCCACTCCTTCGCCGTGCCGTCCTTCGGCATCAAGATGGACGCCGTCCCCGGCCGCACCAACGAGACCTGGTTCAAGGCGGAGAAGGAAGGCCTCTACTACGGCCAGTGCTCGCAGCTCTGCGGCAAGGACCATGCCTTCATGCCGATCGCGGTGCGCGTCGTGTCCGATGCGCAGTTCAAGACCTGGCTGGACACGGCCAAGACCGACGTGCCTGCTGCCAACAAGGCGCTGATGGCCGAGATCGATGGTACCAACAAGGTAGCGGCCGCCGGCAACTGATGCCGCGGGTTAGCAAGATTTAGGGAACGGAGCGGAACATGTCAGAGGCTGCAGCTCACGATCACGGCGACCACAGGCCGCATGGCTGGGTCCGCTGGGTCTACTCGACCAACCACAAGGACATCGGCACGCTCTACCTGATCTTCGCGATCATGGCAGGCGTCATCGGCGCCGCGCTCTCGGTCGCCATCCGCATGGAGCTGCAGGAGCCGGGCATCCAGATCTTCAGCGGCCTGGCGCAGATGGTCTACGGCATGCAGGGCGACGCCGCCATCGACGGCGGCAAGAGCATGTACAATGCCTTCGGCGCCGCGCATGGCCTGATCATGATCTTCTTCATGGTCATGCCGGCGCTGATCGGCGGCTTCGCCAACTGGATGGTGCCGATCATGATCGGCGCGCCGGACATGGCCTTCCCGCGCATGAACAACATCTCCTTCTGGCTGCTGCCGCCGGCGTTCATCCTGCTGCTCTCCTCGATGTTCGTGCCGAGCGCGCCGGGCGCCTTCGGCGTCGGCGGCGGCTGGACGATCTATCCGCCGCTCTCGACGTCCGGCCAGCCAGGCCCGGCGATGGACCTGGCGATCCTGTCGATCCACATCGCCGGCGCCTCGTCGATCCTCGGCGCCATCAACTTCATCACCACCATCTTCAACATGCGCGCTCCCGGCATGACGCTGCACAAGATGCCGCTGTTTGCCTGGGCGGTGCTGATCACCGCCTTCCTGCTTCTGCTCTCGCTGCCGGTTCTGGCGGGCGCCATCACCATGCTGCTCACCGACCGCAATTTCGGCACCGCTTTCTTCGTGCCGGACCAGGGCGGTGACCCGATCCTCTTCCAGCACCTGTTCTGGTTCTTCGGCCATCCCGAAGTGTACATCCTGATCCTGCCGGGCTTCGGCATCGTCAGCCATATCGTCTCGACCTTCTCGAAGAAGCCGGTGTTTGGCTATCTCGGCATGGCCTACGCCATGGTCGCGATCGGCGCCGTCGGCTTCATCGTCTGGGCGCACCACATGTACACGACCGGCCTGTCGCTCGACACGCAGCGTTACTTCGTGTTCGCCACCATGGTCATCGCGGTGCCGACCGGAGTGAAAATCTTCTCCTGGATCGCCACCATGTGGGGCGGCTCGATCTCCTTCAAGCCGCCGATGCTGTGGGCGCTGGGCTTCATCTTCCTGTTCACCATCGGTGGCGTGACCGGCGTCCAGCTGGCCAATGCCGGCCTCGACCGCTCGCTGCACGACACCTATTTCGTGATCGCCCATTTCCACTACGTGCTGTCGCTGGGCGCCGTGTTCGCCATCTTCGCCGGCTGGTACTACTGGTTCCCGAAGATGACCGGCTACATGTATTCGCCGGTTATCGCCAACACCCACTTCTGGGTCACCTTCGTCGGCGTCAACCTGATCTTCTTCCCGCAGCACTTCCTCGGCCTGGCCGGCATGCCGCGCCGCACCGTCGACTATCCGGACGCGTTCGCCGGCTGGAACATGATCTCGTCCTACGGCTCCTACATCGCGGCCGTCGGCGTTGCGATCTTCCTCTATGGCGTGTTCGAGGCCTTCCAGAAGAAGCGCGTCGCCGGCGCGAACCCGTGGGGCGAGGGTGCCACCACGCTCGAATGGCAGCTGCCTTCGCCGCCGCCATTCCACCAGTGGGAACAGCTGCCGAAGATCAAGTAGGCGCCCCTACGCACACGAGGCCGCCGGCTTGCCCGGCGGTCTTGGCCAACGGAATGATGGACTTAAAGTACGCATGGCCCTTGCCGAAGACAGATTGATGGAGGAAGCGGGGTTTCGCATGTCGGAAGCGACCGCGGGCGATTTCTTCGCCCTCCTGAAACCGCGCGTCATGTCGCTGGTCGTCTTCACGGCGTTTGTCGGCCTGGTCGCGGCACCCGTTGCCATCAATCCGCTCATGGCAGTGATCGCCATCCTCGCAATCGCCATTGGCGCCGGTGCCTCGGGCGCGCTCAACATGTGGTACGACGCCGACATCGACGCCGTGATGACCAGGACCGCCGGCCGCCCGGTTCCGTCCGGCCGCGTCACCCCAGGCGAGGCGCTGAGCTTCGGCCTTGTGCTCTCGGTGCTGTCGGTGATGACGCTCGGCGTGCTGGTCAACTGGCTGTCGGCATCGCTTCTCGCCTTCACCATCTTCTTCTACGCCGTCATCTACACCATGTGGCTGAAGCGCTGGACGCCGCAGAACATTGTCATTGGCGGCGCCGCCGGCGCCATCCCGCCGGTGATCGGCTGGGCCGCCGCGGCCGGCGCGGTCAGCCTCGAAAGCGTGATCCTGTTCCTGATCATCTTCCTGTGGACGCCGCCGCATTTCTGGGCGCTGGCTCTCTTCAAATCCGACGACTACGCCCGCGCCGGCATCCCGATGATGCCGAATGTCGCTGGCCAGGCCTCGACCCGTCGGCAGATCTTTGCCTACGCGCTGATCCTGGCACCGGTCGGCGTGCTGCCCTGGGCGCTCGGTTACACCACGGCCGGCTATGGCATCGTCTCGGCGGTCCTCGGCGCGGGCTTCGTCTGGTATGCATGGAAAGTGCTTGCCATGGCCGACGACGACCGCGCGATGAAGCCGGCCAAGGCCCTGTTCGGCTATTCGCTGCTCTATCTCTTCGCGATCTTCGCCGCCTATCTCGTCGATTGCGTCGTCGGGCGCGCGCTCATGATGGGGGGAGTATGACCGTGGCCGATAAGGACCTCGAACTGGTTACGCTGACCGAGCGTCAGCGCAAGGCGCGCCGCAACCGCTCCATCGCCATCGGCGTCGCGCTGGCGGCGCTCGTCATCATCTTCTATGCCGCCACCATCGTGCGCTTCGGTCACCATGGCGCGAGCCTCACCGGCTCGGGTCTGTTTGGGGGCGGCTGATGAGCGGCGACTTGAGCAAGCCCCGCAAGGTCAACAACGGCATCGTCGCCGCTGTCTGCCTGGCCTTCTTTACCGGCATGATCGGCATGGCCTATGCGGCGGTGCCGCTCTACAAGATGTTCTGCCAGGTCACGGGCTATGGCGGCACCACGCAGCGCGCCGAGAAGCAATATGCCGGCCGTGTGCTCGATCGCGACATCACCATCCGCTTCGATGCCAACACCAACGGCATTCCCTGGCAGTTCGAGCCGGTCGCCCGTTCGGTGACGATCAAGATCGGCGAGACGGCCCAGGCGCATTACAGCGCAACCAACAAGTTCGACCGCCCCATCACCGGCCGCGCTTCGTTCAACGTGCAGCCTGAAATGGCTGGTGCCTATTTCAACAAGGTGGAGTGCTTCTGCTTCACCGACACGACGCTGAAGCCCGGCGAGACGCTGGACATGCCGGTCGTGTTCTATGTCGATCCAGACATCGTCAACGTGCCGGAACTCAAGGACCTGAAGACGATCACCCTGTCCTACACGATGTTCCCGGTCGAAAAGAAACAGCCGGTCGCCTCGTCGGCACCGGCCGCTGGCAGCAGCAACAAAGTTCCAGATTCCGAAGCAAGCCTCGGGGGTTGATATGGCAGACGCGCACGCAAAACCACACCACGACTACCATCTCGTCAACCCGAGCCCCTGGCCTTTCCTGGGCTCGATCGGCGCGCTGGTCACCGCCGTCGGCGGCGTCTGCCTAATGCAGTATCTCAAGGGCGGCAACTTCCCGGTCTTCGGCCACAACATCGCCAATCCGTGGCTGTTCTTCATCGGTATGATCATCGTGCTCTACACGATGTTCGCCTGGTGGTCGGATACCATCAAGGAAGCGCATGAGGGCTACCATACGCGCGTCGTGTCGCTGCATCTGCGCTACGGCATGATCATGTTCATCGCCTCCGAGGTGATGTTCTTCGTCGCCTGGTTCTGGGCCTTCTTCGACGCAAGTCTCTTCCCCGGCGAGGCGAACCAGTATGCCCGCACCGCTTTCACCGGCGGGGTGTGGCCGCCGAAGGGGCTTGAAGTCCTCGATCCCTTCCACCTGCCGCTCTACAACACCATCATCCTGCTTCTGTCGGGTACGACGGTGACCTGGGCGCACCACGCGCTTCTGCATGGCGACCGCAAGGGCCTGATCAACGGCCTGGTGCTGACCGTCGGCCTCGGCATGCTGTTCACCATGGTGCAAGCCTACGAGTACATGCACGCTCCGTTCGGCTTCAGGGATTCGATCTACGGCGCCACCTTCTTCATGGCCACCGGCTTCCACGGCTTCCATGTCATCATCGGCACCATCTTCCTGCTGGTCTGCCTCGTGCGTGCTATGCGCGGCGACTTCACCCCGAAGCAGCATTTCGGCTTCGAGGCGGCCGCCTGGTACTGGCACTTCGTCGACGTGGTTTGGCTCTTCCTGTTCAGCGCCATCTATGTCTGGGCCTCGAACGGCGCACTGATCGAAGGCCATTAAACCGACCGGTTTCGGAATCCCAAAGGGCGGCTGCGGCGACGTGGCCGCCTTATTCTTTGGGGCGAAAAGGTCTACGGTGAGACATGAGCGAAGACAAGGCGATCTGGCCACCCATCGATCCGATCTCGGCCGGCCTGCACGGCCGCTGCCCGCGCTGCGGCGAAGGCAAGCTGTTCTCGGGTTTCCTCACCGTCGGCAAGCGCTGCTACAATTGCGGGCTCGATTATTCCTTCGCCGATGCCGGCGACGGACCGGCGGTGTTCGTCATCCTGATCATCGGCTTCATCGTGGTCGGCCTGGCGCTGTGGATGGAGGTGACGCTCAGCCCGCCGCTCTGGCTGCACTTCATTTTGTGGATACCGCTGGCGCTGGTGCTCTGCCTGACGGCACTGCGCCTCATCAAGGGCGTGCTGATCACCTTGCAATATTCCAATAATGCCGCTGAAGGCAGGCTGGAATCCCAAGAATGAATGAGACTACAGGCTCGGTTGCCGACCGTTCGCGGCCGCGCTTAGCGTTGCTCATCGGTCTCGGCCTCATCCTGTTCGCCGTCCTGATCGGGCTCGGCACCTGGCAGGTCCAGCGCTTGCACTGGAAGGAGGACCTGCTCGCGACGATCGATGAGCGCACGCATTCCGCGCCGTTGCCGCTGACCGACGTCGAGAAGCAATTCGCCGCTTCCCACGATGTCGACTACACCCCGGTGACGGTGACCGGCACGTTCCTGCACCAGGGCGAGCGGCACTTCTTTTCCACCTGGCAAGGCGATAGCGGCTTCAACGTCTACACGCCCTTGCAGTTGGAGGATGGCCGCTTCGTGCTCGTCAACCGCGGCTTCGTTCCCTACGATCTCAAGGATCCGGCCAAGCGCCAACAGGGCGAAATTGCCGGCAAAGTGACGGTGACCGGACTTGCCCGCAATCCGCTGCCCGCAAAGCCGTCGATGATGCTTCCCGATAACGACGTCGCCAAGAATATCTTCTATTGGAAGGACCGCGACGTCATGGCGGCGACCGCCGGCTTGCCTGCCGGTTTCGTGCTGGTGCCGTTTTTCATCGATGCCGACAAGACGCCGAATCCCGGCGGCCTGCCGGTCGGTGGCGTGACCATCATCGACCTGCCGAACAACCACCTGCAATATGCCGTCACCTGGTACGGGCTGGCCGCCGCCCTTGCAGCCGTGCTGATCCTGAGGCTGCGCCGCTCGGCAAAGGAGCAATGAGCGCCGCCGCTCTTGACAGGGCAGGGGTGCGCACCTCATTTCGCCTACAAACAGATAGAGCATGATGTGGTCCGAAACCGCTTCACACTTTTCGGCATCATGCTCTTGATTCGGACTGAACCGGCTCCGCATTCATGACCGAGAAAAAACCACCGCTGACGATCAGGCTTTGCCAGCCACGCGGCTTTTGTGCCGGCGTCGACCGCGCCATCCAGATCGTCGTGCTGGCGCTGAAGAAATACGGCGCTCCGGTCTATGTCCGCCACGAGATCGTACACAACCGCTACGTCGTAGAAGGGCTGCAGAGCCTCGGCGCCGTCTTCATCGAGGAACTGTCCGAGATTCCGCCGGAGCATCGCCAGTCGCCCGTGGTCTTTTCCGCGCATGGCGTGCCGAAATCGGTGCCGGCGGATGCCGAGGCGCGCAATCTCTTCTATCTCGACGCCACATGCCCGCTCGTCTCCAAGGTGCACAAGCAGGCGATGCGCCACCAGCGGCTCGGCCGTCATGTGCTCCTGATCGGCCACGCCGGGCACCCGGAGGTGATCGGCACGATGGGCCAATTGCCGGAAGGCGCCGTGACGCTGATCGAGACCGAGGCCGACGCCGCGCGCTTCGTGCCCGTCGACGCTTCGGCATTGGGCTTCGTCACCCAGACGACCTTATCGGTCGAGGACACCGCCGGCATTATTCGGGCGCTCCAGGAGAGGTTTCCCGAACTGCACGCGGCCGCGGCCGAATCGATCTGCTACGCCACCACCAACCGCCAGGAAGCGGTGAAAGAAACGGCGGCGGGGGCCGATCTTTTCCTTATCGTCGGCGCTCCCAATTCGTCCAATTCGCGCCGCCTTGTCGAAGTGGCGGAGCGCGCCGGCGCCACGATGTCGCTTCTCGTGCAGCGCGCCGCCGAAATTCCGTGGGATGAGATCGCCGGGATCAGGACGCTCGGCCTGTCGGCCGGGGCCTCGGCGCCGGAGATCATCGTCGACGAGATCATCGACGCGTTCCGGCAGCGCTTCGACGTCACCATCGATCTGGCCATCACGGCCACGGAAACGGAGGATTTTCCGGTGATGCGGGTTTTGCGTGATGTCGAACTGACGGCGGCCGACATGGCCTTCGTCAATGGAGCGGCGTGAAACCGGATGGCCGTCTACACCGACGTCAACGAAGGCGAGCTGACCGCGTTCCTCAAAGCCTATCCAGTGGGCGAGTTGCTCTCCTACAAGGGCATCGCCGAAGGTACCGAGAATTCCAATTTCCTGGTTCACGCCTCGACCGGCTCCTACATCCTGACGCTCTACGAGAAGCGTGTCGACAAAGACGACCTGCCGTTCTTTCTCGGCCTGATGGGCCATCTCGCCAGGAAGGGCATTTCCTGCCCGCTGCCGGTCACCGCGCATGACGGCACCGTCATCGGCACGCTCGCCGGCCGGCCCGCCGTCATCATCACCTTCCTCGAAGGCCTGTCGCTCAGGCGGCCAACCGCCGCGCATTGTGGCGAGGTCGGCAAGGCGCTCGCCGGCCTGCATCTTGCCGGCCAGGATTTTCAGATGCGAAGGCCGAACGCGCTGGCGATCGACGGCTGGCGCAAGCTCTGGGCGGCCTCGCGCGAGCGCGCCGACGAGGTCGAGCCCGGCTTGGCGGCCGAGGTCGATGCCGATTTCGTCGATTTCGAGCGCAACTGGCCCACCGGCCTGCCGAAGGGCATCATTCATGCCGATCTGTTCCCGGACAATGTCTTCTTCCTCGGCGAGAAACTGTCGGGGCTGATCGACTTCTATTTCGCCTGCGACGACCTCTATGCCTATGATGTCGCCACCTGCCTCAACGCCTGGTGCTTCGAGAAGGATTTTTCCTTCAACTTGACCAAGGGCACGGCGCTGCTGGCTGGCTATCAGTCGGTGCGGCCGCTCTCGGGCGACGAGAAGGCGGCGCTGCCGATGCTGGCGCGCGGCTCGGCGCTGCGCTTCATGCTGACCCGCCTCTATGACTGGCTGACCATTCCGGATGGCGGGCTGGTGATGAAGCGCGATCCGACCGAATATATCCGCCGCATGCGCTTCCATCGCGCCATCAGGTCGCCATCCGAATATGGGCTGACATGAACAAAAAGATCGAGATATTCACTGACGGCGCCTGCTCGGGCAATCCCGGGCCTGGCGGCTGGGGCGCGGTCCTGCGCTACAACGGCGTCACCAAAGAACTGTCTGGCGGCGAGGCGGAGACCACCAACAACCGCATGGAGCTGCTCGCCGCCATCACCGCGCTCAATGCGCTGAAGGAGCCTTGTGCGGTCGATCTCTACACCGACAGCAAATACGTCATGGACGGCATCTCCAAATGGATCCATGGCTGGAAGAAGAACGGCTGGAAGACCGGCGACAGGAAGCCGGTCAAGAATGGCGAGCTCTGGCTGGCGCTCGACGAAGCCAACAGGCGCCACAAGGTCATCTGGCATTGGGTGAGAGGTCATGCCGGCCACCCGGAGAACGAGCGCGCCGACGAACTGGCCCGGCAAGGCATGGCGCCGTTCAAGAGAGGCCCGGTGAAACCTGGCGTGGCGGCGCAGCCCGCAGCGCAGCCGAAGCGGCCAGCGGTTGCGAAGGCGCGACGCTCGACCCAGAGCTACTAGGCCTGCAGCCAGGCCGGCCGAAGGCGGGAGGACGTCAACCGTGCCCTTAGCCTATTACATCACCCATCCCCAGGTCCGCATCGATGCCAACGTGCCGGTGCCGGAATGGGGCCTGTCGGACGTCGGCCGGGCAAGGGCCGTTGCGCTGCTCGATCAGCCTTGGGTTGGCTCGATCCGGCGCGTGGTTTCGTCGGGCGAACGCAAGGCCGTTGAAACCGCGAAAATTCTGGCGGACCATCTTCATCTTCCGGTCGAGATAAGGGAGCGGATGCATGAGAACGACCGCTCGGCGACCGGCTTCCTGCCGCCGCCGGAATTCGAAGCCGTCGCTGACCAATTCTTCGCCAACCCAGACGTCAGCATTCGGGGCTGGGAGCGCGCGATCGACGCTCAGCGTCGTATTGCGAGCGAAGTCGATGCAGTGCTCGCCACCAATGATGCTGGAAACGTCGCTTTCGTTGGCCATGGCGGCGTGGGCACGCTTTTGCTGCTTCTGCTCGATGGCCGCGAGATCAGTCGTGTCGCGGATCAGCCGGCGGGCGGCGGCAACTACTTCCCCTATGACATTGAGGCTCGCCGCATCCGGCACGGCTGGCGCCCCATCGACGAACTGGCGCCGCATGACGGCATTTGATCGTCAGCGGATCAGCAGCGCCGTCGAGAACATGCCGAGCGCGAACACTGTGTGCGCTATGAGGTTTAGCGCGCGAACCTTGGTCGGGTTGGGGAGCTTGGATGCCGCCCATCCGGCGCCCATGCCAGGCGCCAGCAGGAACCAGCCCGCCCCGACCGTGACGATGCCGAGGATGAAGGCCGGCAGGAATGTCGGCGCCGCCAGCCAGCCCGCGCCGGCGAGCACGACAAGGATCACGCCGTAGAGAATGCCGACGAGGTAGTGGAATGCCCAGCCGAGCGCCTTTTCATGCGCATAGGGCGCCGCCTTGCCGATATCGTCGTGAAAGACCCTTTCAGGCAGATGCCGCACCCAGCGTCCAACCATGCCCCAGTTGGGCAATGGCTGGCCGATCGTCTTGTTGAGGAAGATCGCCCAGATATCCATGAACACCGTGGCGCCGATGCCGATCGCCACTGCGCGCCAGACGGTGTCGAGCATCAGAGCACGATCCTGAAAAGTGGGAACCGGTTTTCAGACAAGATCATGCTCCAACAAAAAGCACGATCCCGAACCGAAGGTCAGCGAACGCAAAAGTGGAACCGGTTTTCGGACAAGATCATGCGGGTCAACGAAACCTCATTCTGATCTAGAGCTGCTCGAGGATTTTCGCCGCGCCGCTCTCGTCGACGCCCGGCTTGGTCTCGACATTGAGCGCCACGACCTTGCCGTCGTCGACGATCATCGAAAAGCGCTTCGAACGCAGTCCCATACCTGCTGCGGAAAGATCGTTGTCGAGCCCCACCGATTTGGCAAAATCGCCGCTGCCGTCGGCGAGATAGAGGATCTTGCCTTCGCCGCCGGTGAACCGCGCCCAGGCGCCCATGACATGCACGTCGTTGACCGAGACGACGGCGATCGTGTCGACTCCGCGCGAAAGAACGGCGTCATGGTTCTCCAGATAGCCCGGCAGGTGGTTGTTGCTGCAGGTCGGCGTGAAGGCGCCGGGGACGCCGAACAGCACCACCTTCTTGCCGGCGAAGATCTCATCGCCGGTGATCGGCTTAGCGCCGTCGGCCGTCATCACCTTGAAGCTCGACGCGGGCAGTTTTTCGCCAACCGAAATGGTCATGAGTTCCTCGCTTGGAGATGGGAAGGATCGATGCCTTCGATATCGGACTGCGCGGGCTCCGGCAACCTCTTCACAACCCTGGATCAAGGGAAAGGCAGCAGCCCGTCGACCGAACCCTCGGCGCTGGTCAGCGTGTAATACAGCCCGCCATCGGTCGGCGTCGCCGACGGTCGGTCGAGGATCGGCACGGTGAAGACGAGTTTGCCGTCCCTCTGGCTGCGCACAGGCGCGCCGAACATGTAGTCGCGCTCGCCGGCGATGAAGAAGTCGACGGATTGCGGATCGCCGGGCGACTGCGCCTGGACGACAAGGGTTTCGTGGTCGCCGGGCAGCACGCTGACGCCGAAATCGGACCGGGCCGGGGAGGGCAGCGTCGCAAGCGCGGTTTTCACCAGTGCGGCGTCGGTCGCGTTATCCGGATCGGAGCCGGGATCGACGCTGAGCCGGGTCTGCACCGGAATGCAGATCGTCTCGCAGATGCCGAGGAAGACATGGGCGTCGATGGTCGCCGGTTGGCCGGGCGAAGACACCGTAAATGTCACCGGCAGCGACACCGGACGATCATAGCCTGCCCATTTGCCGTAGCCGTCGTCATGCCGCTGCGGCGGCGGGAATGACAATTGCGCGTCGGCGATGTTGGTGCTGCCGGATATATCGAGCTGCGGCGGCACGCCGGCATCCCCCGGATCGCGCCAATAGGTCTTCCAGCCGGGCTTCAACGCGATATCGAGCACGCCGTGGATCTTGCCGGCCTCGTCGGGCTTGCCGGTGGTCACCAGCCGAACCTTGCCGCCTTCACTGTTGTACCAGTTCGAAGAGGAGGCCTCGGCCGGGAGGCTTGCAGCCCAGCCCAAAACGACGCCGAGAACCAGTATTTTCATATATCGCATAGCGGTGATTTGACCGTCCGTTCTTGGCCGCGCAATGACTTCGTCACCTTCCCGGTATCATATTTGCGTGACATCGGGGACCGGCACCATCTTTTCGGCGCTGCCGAAACGCGTTACGCTCAAGCCATGGACTTGCTGCGCCACAAGAAGGCGGCCGCCGGCCGCGGCTTCCTCGACGATCAGTTCCTGATTGCCATGCCGGGCATGAAGGACGACCGTTTCGCGCGCTCCGTCATCTACGTCTGCGCCCATAGCGACGAGGGCGCGATGGGCCTGATCATCAACCAGACGCAGCAGATGCTGTTTCCGGACCTGCTCGTGCAGCTCGGCATCATGAACGAGCAGGAAGCGATCCGCCTGCCGGCGCATACGCGCGACTTCGTCGTGCGCAATGGCGGGCCGGTCGACCGCAGCCGCGGCTTCGTGCTGCATTCCGGCGACTATCGCGTGGAGTCCTCGCTCAACGTCTCCGACGATATCTGCCTGACCGCGACCGTCGACATATTGCGCGCCATCTCCACGGGGCGCGGCCCGCGCCATGCGCTGATGGCGCTCGGCTATTCCGGCTGGGGCGCCGGCCAGCTCGAAACCGAGATTGCCGAGAATGGCTGGCTCACCTGTCCGGCGACGCCCGAGCTTCTCTTCGACACCGACATCGAGCGCAAATACGACCGCATCCTCGCCTCGATCGGCATCGACCTCGCCCATCTGAGCGCCGCCGCCGGGCATGCCTAGCCTACCGTACCGAGCAGACGCAGAGGCCGTTTCGAAACTCGCTCACGCGAGTCATATGGTGGTGATTTCGAGAACCGGAGCGGAGCGTGCTTAACGCACGTGAGCACCGGAAGCGCAGAAAGCGCCGCCAGAATGGCCGCAGGAGTATAGTTTCCAAACGGTCTCTAAGCCTGGGTCAGCGGATACTGCTCCCTCAGCGTCTTCAGCACCTGGTCGCCGGGCATCGGCGCGCCGAACATGAAGCTCTGGACATATTCGCAGCCCATCTGGCGCAGCTCCAGCGCGTCGCTTTCATCCGAGATGCCTTCCGCCACGACCGAAAGCCCGAGCTCATGCGCCATATTGACCATGGATTTGAGCAGCACGGCGCGCTTCGGCGTCGAGTCGTCGACGAAGCTCTTGTCGATCTTGATGGTGTCAAAGGGAAAGCGCGTCAGATAGGAGAGCGAGGAATAGCCGGTGCCGAAATCGTCGAGCGACAGTCCGATGCCGAGCTGCTTCAGCTTGGTCAGCACATGCGCGGTCTGCTCGGGATTGTCCATCACCAGGGATTCGGTGAGCTCGAGCCGGAAGCAGCGAGGTTTCAGATTGGCGCGCGCGATGACGGAGCGGACGTCGCTGACCAGATCGCGGCGGATGAGCTGGCGGCTGGACAGGTTGACCGAGACCGAGAGCGGTGCGTCGCCGATCTGCTTTTGCCAGCTCGCCAGGTCCTCGGCCGCCTGCTGCATGGCGAACAGGCCGAGCTGCACGATCAGCCCGCAATTCTCGGCGACCGGGATGAAGTCCCCCGGCGGGATCATGCCGCGGCGCGGATGGTCCCATCTCAGCAGCGCCTCGAAGCCGGCGACGCTGCCATCCTCCAGCCGCACGATCGGCTGGTAGGCAAGTGTGAACTCGCGCCGCTCGATGGCGCGGCGAAGGTCGGATTCGAATTGCAGCCGGTCGGTACCGACTGTGCGGAAGGCCGGCCGGAACGGCTCGATCCGGTCGCCGCCGAAGCGCTTGGCCTGGTGCATGGCAAGCTCGGCGTCCTTGACCATATCCTCGGCCGAAGTCTGCGCCGTCGTCCAGGTGATCAGGCCGATCGAGGCGGTCAGCACGATCTCGCGCTTGGCGAAGGTGATCGGATTATTGATCGCATGCTTGATGGCATCGGCGATCGCCGCGATGCGGGCCGGGTCCTGCTCTGAAAGCAGCATCAGCGCGAACTGGTCGCCGGCAAAGCGCGACAGCGAATCCTTCGGCTTGAGCAGCCGGTGCAGCCGGCGCGCGACAGTGAGCAGAATTGTGTCGCCGGCGGAAATGCCCAGACCGTCATTGACCTGCTTGAAGCGATCGATATCGATGATGAAGACCGTCGGGCGCACCTTCTCCTCGGTGCGGGCGATCGAGATGATCGCCTCCAGCCGGTTCATGAACAATTCGCGGTTCGGCAGGCCGGTCAAATTGTCGTGCACGGCATCGTGCAGCAGTCTTTCCTCGGATTTCTTCTGTTCGGTCACGTCGACCATGGTGCCGACGCAGCGGATCACCTCGCCGTCGGAGCCGATAACCGGGCGGGCGCGCAGCGAGAACCAGTGATAGTGGCCGTCCGCGCCGCGAAGGCGGAAATTCTGCGCCACCTTGCCGCGGCGATGCTCCAGCACCACGTCGAGCGTGGTGCGGAAGGTGTCGCGGTCGTCGGCATGCAGCACCGGCAGCCAGTTGCGGGCAGCACCCCCAAGGCTGTTAGGCGCAAGGCCGAGCTGCAGGCTGATGTCCGGCTTGGTCACCACCCGGTCGCGCAGCACGTCCCAGTCCCACACGATGTCGCCGGAGCCGGCGACGGCCAGCGCCTGCCGCTCTAGGTCGGAGAACAGGCCCTGGTGCAGCGCGCCGCCGGCAAAGGCGTGCTGCATGACGGTGAAGCCGATCAAGAGGATGATCAGGATCAGCCCACCGCCCAGCGCCGGCTGGGCGATGTCGTTGTCCAGCATGCCGGTGATCGCCATCCACGACCCGCATAGCCATAGGAGCACCATTACCCAGCTGGGTACCAGCATGATGGCGCGGTCATAGCCGCGAATGCCGAGGAAGATGATGAGGCCGAGACCGGTGAGCGCGGTGGCGGCAAAGGAGAGGCGGGCGATGCCGGCGGCGACCGCCGGATCGACGATGGCGACCCCGGCGATCAAGAGCAGGCCGAGAATCCACACCAGCGCGCCGTAGCTGAAATGGCCGTGCCATCGGTTAAGGTTGAGATAGGCGAACAGGAACACCACGAAGGTTGCGGCTAGAGCCACTTCGGTGCCGGCCCGCCATATCTGCTCGTTGCCGGGCGATATCTCGATAATCTTGTTGAGGAAGCCGAAGTCGACGCAGATATAGGCCAGCACCGCCCAGGCGAGCGCCGCGGTCGCCGGGAACATCGAGGTTCCCTTGACCACGAACAGGATGGTCAGGAACAGCGCCAGAAGCCCTGAGATGCCGATGACGATGCCGCGGAACAGCGTGTAGGAATTGACCGAGTCCTTGTAGGAATCCGGCTCCCAGAGATAGACCTGCGGCAGCTTCGGCGAGGCGAGCTCGGCGATGAACGTCACCACCGTTCCGGGGTTCAGCGTCACCCGGAACACGTCGGCGTCGGGGCTTGTCTGGCGGTCGAGCGCGAAGCCTTCGCTGGGCGTGATCGCGGCGATGCGCGTCGAGCCGAGGTCGGGCCAGAAGATGCCGGAATTCACCAGGCGGAAATGCGGCGCGACGATCAGCCGGTCGAGCTGCTGGTCGGTGGAGTTGGCGAGCGCGAAGACGGCCCAGTCGCCGCTCGAGCGCGCATCATTGGCCTCCACCTCGATGCGCCGCACGATGCCGTCGGGCCCGGGCGCGGTCGAGACCTGGAAATTCTCGCCCTGGTTTTGGTAGATCTGCACCGCGCCGGAGAGGTCCAGCGCCTTGTCGTCGCGCGCAATCTTGATCGGCTCGACAGCGAAGGCCGGCATGGCCGAAAAAAGCGCGACGACGACCGTGATGATGAGGGCGAACAGCGACGCTAATCGCGGAGAATTCGTCACATTCAGCCCTTCGTTCCTTCACCCGGCGGATCGTCCGCGATCCGGGCGTAGAGGTAGTGATCCTGCCAGATGCCATTGATCCTGAGATAGGATCGCAGAAGTCCTTCGCGCCGGAATCCGGCTTTTTCAAGCACGCGGATCGACCGGGCGTTTTCGGGAATACAGGCAGCTTCGATCCGGTGCAACCTGAGCGTATCGAAGGCGAAGCGCGACACCAGCTTGACCGCCTCGGTCATCAGGCCGCGGCCGCCGAAGCGTTCGCCGATCCAGTAGCCGATATGGCCGCTCTGCGCGACGCCGTGGCGGATGTTGCCCAGCGTGATGCCGCCGGCAAGCTTGCCGCTTGATTTTTCGAAGATGAAGAAGGCGATGGCCGTGCCTTGCGCGTAATCCTCGCGGTAGCGGCTGATGCGCAGCCGCCAGGCGGTGCGGTCGAGCTCGTCCGGCTGCCAGCGCGGCTCCCAAGGTTCAAGGAAGGCGCGGCTTTCGCCGCGCACAGCCGACCATTCGCGGTAGTCGTTGGTCAAGGGCACGCGCAGCGTGACCTTGTCGCCCTTCAGTGCCGGCAGGTCGCGGCGAAAGAAAGGAAGCGCGAACACGGTTTTGGTCGAAGATCAGACGGCGAGCCGGCGGGCCGTCGTCTGCGGGCCTGCAAGCGATTCGAGGATCGCCTCGTAGGGCGCAAGCGTGCCCACAGGGCCGACCGCGGTGAGCGTCGGCTTGGTCGAAAACAGCCGCGAGGAGAGGTCGGTCAGCCGCTCGATGGTCAGCGCTGAAAGCCGCTCCATCAATTCCTCCTTGGCGATCGGCCGTCCGAACAGAAGCAACTGCCTTGCGATCTGCGAGGCGCGGCTGGCCGGACTCTCGGCCGACATGATGAGGCCGGCGCGATATTGCGCGCGCGCCCGGTCGAGCTCGTCCTGCTGGATGCTCTCGCCGGCCTTCTGCAATTCGTCGATGATCACCGGCACCAGCTTGGCGATGTCGCTCTGCCCGGTCGCGGCATGCACGCCGAAAATGCCGGTGTCGGAAAATCCCCAGTGGAAGGCATAGACCGAGTAGCAGAGGCCGCGCTTCTCGCGCACCTCCTGGAACAGCCTCGACGACATGCCGCCGCCCAGGATCATCGACAGCACCTGCGAGGCGTAGAAATCGCGCACATGATAGGCGCGGCCCTCAAAGCCGAGCACGATCTGCGCATCCATCAGGTCGCGGTCCTCGCGGAAGTCGCCGCCGACATATTGCGCATATTGCGGGATATTGCCCGCCGCCTTGGAACGAAAGCCGCCGAGCTGTTTTTCCACCTCGCGCACGAAATTGTCATGCTTGACGTCGCCGGCGGCCACGATGACCATCCGCTCTGCGTCATATTGTCGTTCGATGAAGTTGTGCAACTGCTTGGAGGTGAAGGATTTGACCGTCTCCGGCGTGCCCAGGATCGAGCGACCGATGGTCTGATGGCGGAAGGCCGTTTCGGTGAAGCGGTCGAAGACGATGTCGTCAGGCGTGTCGTGCGCGGCGCCGATCTCCTGCAGGATCACATGCTGCTCGCGTTCGAGCTCGTCGGGATCGAATTCGGACTCCTGCAGGATGTCGGCCAGGATATCGACCGCCAGCGGCACGTCGTCGGAAAGCACCCTGGCGTAGTAGGAGGTCGTCTCGACGCTGGTGGCGGCATTGATCTCGCCGCCGACATTCTCGATTTCCGAGGCGATCTCGAAGGCGCTGCGGCGCTTGGTGCCCTTGAACGCCATGTGCTCGAGCAGATGGGCCATGCCATGCTCGTCATCCCGCTCATTGCGAGCACCTGACTTGACCCAGGCCCCTAGGGCAACCGATTCGATGCTTGGAAGGGTTTCGGTGGCGACTGTCAGGCCGTTCGACAGACGGCTTACCTCAACACCCATATGGCAAGTACTCCCTAACGCACCGCCCGCGAGTGGCGGCTCACGTAATCTTCCACCATTTTCAAGTCGGATGGAAGTATCGTGTATTTTTCGTCGGCTGTCATCAAGCCGCCTAGCCATGCGGGCAGGGCAGGGGCGATGCCGCTCGCAGCCTCCACCGCCGCCGGGAATTTCGCCGGATGCGCGGTGCCGAGCACCACCATGGGCACCGGACCGGAGGCATGGGCGACCGCGACACGAACGGCCGCCGCCGTATGCGGATCGAGCAGGTAGTTGCTGTTCTCCAGCGTCGTGCGGATGGTGGCGGCGACCTCGTCCACAGTCGTGCGGCCGGCGTCGAACTCGGCGCGGATTCGCTTGAGCTCGCCTTCCTCAATGGTGAAGGCGCCCGACTGCTTCAGCCCGTTCATGTAGCGCCTGACCGTCTCGGCATCGCGACCGGCCGCCTCGAACAGCAGGCGCTCGAAATTCGACGACACCTGGATGTCCATCGACGGCGAGGTCGTGGCGAAAACGCCCTTGGTGCGGTATTCGCCGCTCGCCAGCGTACGCGCCAGGATGTCGTTGTCGTTGGTGGCGATGATCAGCCGCTCGATCGGCAGCCCCATCCGCTTGGCGGCGTAGCCGGCGAAGATATCGCCGAAATTGCCGGTCGGCACGGTGAAGGAGACCGGCCGGTCGGGTGCGCCGAGCGACAATGCTGACGAGAAATAATAGACGATCTGGGCCATGATGCGGGCCCAGTTGATCGAATTGACGCCCGAAAGCGACACCCGGTCGCGAAAGCCGTGGTCGTTGAACATGTCCTTCACCAGGCCCTGGCAGTCGTCGAAATTGCCCTCGACCGACAGCGCGTGGACGTTGGCGGCGCTCGACGTCGTCATCTGGCGCTGCTGCACCGGTGAGACCTTGCCGTGCGGGAAGAGGATGAAGATGTCGGTGCGGTCGCGGCCGGCGAAGGCGTCGATCGCGGCACCGCCGGTGTCGCCCGAGGTCGCGCCGACGATGGTGGCGCGCTGGCCGCGTTCGGCAAGCACATGGTCCATCAGCCGCGCCAGCAACTGCATGGCCACATCCTTGAAGGCCAGCGTCGGCCCGTGGAACAGCTCGAGGATGAAGGTGTTTTTCCCGGTCTGCACCAGCGGGCAGACGGCCTCATGCCGGAAAGTCGCATAGGCTTCGCGCACCAGCCGCTCGAAGACGGGAGCAGCGATCTCGCCGCCGAGGAATGGCGTCAAGACGCGGATGGCAAGGTCCGGATAGGCAAGCCCGCGCATGGCGCGGATGTCGGCGGCCGAAAACTGCGGCCATTGGCGCGGCACGTAAAGCCCGCCGTCGCGCGCGAGGCCGGCCAACACCGCGTCCGAAAATCCAAGCGCGGGCGCGTCCCCGCGGGTACTCAGATATTGCATCGTCAAAGCCCATTGCTGCCGGTCGCGTCATCCACGGCAATTGTTAATTTTCCGAGCCGGCTCAGTCGCATTTTTGCCGCGCGGTTGCTATACGTCACCGGCTTTGTGAGAGGGAAGTGCAGTTTCATGGCGTTTTATTCGGTCAACCGTCGATTTGTCGCGGGTCTGGCGCTCACCGGCTTTATGCTTGCCGCCGCCGGCTGCCAATCGAGCGACAATGGCATTCTTAACTTTGGTTTGACCAAGAAGGATCCGACCGCGCCCCCGCCGCCGCAGGATCCCAAGATACTCGCCAGCCAGTTGCGCGCCTATTGCCCGAAAGTGACGCTGCGCGACGGCACCGCCTATTTCAACACCTATGCCAAGGGCGCAACGGCCAAGCCCAAGAAAAAGAAGCTTGACCCCGCGGCGCAAGCCGAGGCCGAGGCAGCAGCCGCGGCCGCCCAGACCGGCCCCAACGGCCAGCCCATCGATCCCGCTCACGATCCGTCCAAGATCATCTACCAGGCCTCGATCACCGATGTGACGCGCGATTGCACCCATGCCAATGGTCAGATGTCGATGAAGATAGCCGTCGCCGGCAAGGTCGTGCCGGGACCGATGTTCGCGCCCGGCACCATCACCATGCCGATCCGCATCGCGGTTCAGCACGGCGACGAGGTGCTTTATTCGCAGCTGCATCCGTACCAGGTGCAGGTTACCGACCCGTCGGCCGCTACCCAGTTCGTCTTCGTCGACAACAACGTCGTGGTGCCGGAGCCGACCGCACGCGACTACCAGGCCTATGCCGGCTATGACGAGAATACGCCGGCCGCCTCGGCGGATAAGTCGAAAGGCAAGCGGAAGAAGCGCGCTCCGGCGACGAACTGAGCAAGGGCAGGAAACAACGGCGTCTCGCTGGCCAACGAAACACGCGCTGTTCGTCATCTACTCAGGTAATCCGGCTGCCCGTAATGCGCTGCCAAGAGCCTGCGCGAGCGCGGGCGCGCAATTCACGCCTGCAAACTGGCGGCTGTAGCGAAAGCCGGGCTGAAGCTCGATCACGCGGGCGGCAGCCGCCCTCGCTTCGTCCAATCGGCCAAGCTTGGCCAGCGCGGCGGCCAATTGCACATAGGGGATACTATGCGCCGGATTGGCTTGGACAGACTTGTAGGCAGCACGGCAAGCCTCTTCGTAACGGCCGCGCAGCAAATGGCTCATCGCCTGCGCATCAAATGCAGCCCATGCCCATGAATCGAACGGGCTCAGCCGCACGCCCTGCGCGCTCCACTCTATCGCGCGCTCCGCTTCACCGCTCCATCCAAGCATGACGCTGCCGAGGATGTAGGTCAGCGCCGATGACGGGCTGATGGCAAGCGCAGCTTCCAATGCCGCGAACGCACCGGCGCGATCATGCGCATCCATTCCGATGGAAAAGCCCGCCCATGTGAGGGCGAGCGCATCATCCTGCCCGTGAACGATGGCCGACCGCGCGTGGCGGATCGAAGAGGCACGGTTGATCTCCTGCAAGCCGGCGCGAAGGAACAGGCAATGATGGCACATCGCGGCATTGCCGTGCGCCAGCGCATAGCCCGGTTCGAGCGCGAGCGCACGCTCGAGCAGCACCAGCGCCCTGGTCACCTGCTCCGGCATGCCTGAATCCACGTCAGGCTGGGCCTGCAGCACGAGATCGTAGGCGTCGAGACTGTCGGGGCGCTTGCGCCTGACTCGTTCGATTTCGGCTTTCCGCACGCTTGGCGCAATTGCTCCTACTGCTGCCAGTGCGATCTCGTCTTGGAGCGCGAAGATGTCTTCGGAGCTGCGATCGTAGCGCTCGGCCCAGACATGAGCGCCGGTCGAAGCATCGATCATCTGCGCGGCGACACGCACGCTGCCGCCGGCCTTGCGCACGCTGCCTTCGAGGACATAGCGAACGCCAAGCTCGCGGCCGACCTGCTTCACGTCGACGGCGCGACCCTTGTAGCTGACGGTCGAGTTTCGCGCGATGACGAACAGCCATTTGATGCGCGCCAGACCTGTGATGATGTCGTCGACCATCCCATCGGCAAAATACTCCTGCTGCGGGTCGCCGCTCAAATTCGAGAACGGCAGGACCGCGACGGAGGGCTTCTCAGGCAAGCTCGGCGCCGACGCGGCGCGGGCGGCGGCCGAGGTATCCCGAACATTGTTGGCGACGACCGGTCCGACATAGCGATAGCCGCGGCGCGGCAGCGTCTCGATCCAGCTCGCGACATTCGCCGCGTCGGCCAGAGTCCGGCGCAAGGCTGCGATCTGAACCGTCAGATTGTTGTCGGCAACCGCCGATCCGCCCCAGCCGGCCTCGATCAGCGCGTCCTTCGATACGGGTTGGCCCGCATTCTGGATCAGCAGCCGCAGCAGCGCCACGGCGCGCCGCCCGAGCATGGTTGGCTCGGCCCCGTAAAAGAGAATGCCCACCTCAGGATCGAGGCGGAACGGGCCGAACTGGTAGGCGTCGCCCCTGGCTGTCATTCGAGTCTTTTAGCAAATTTTTGGCAACGGATTCACGACTTTCCAGTGTGAGCGGCCGATGTTGCGCGAACGCTTGCCAGAAGCAGGCGCCCTGTCAGAGGAGGATAATATGAGCGCTGATGCCGTCATCCGCATGCCCGACGAGAAGAAGGGCGTCATGTTGCGTGGACATCCAATGGCTTTCCTCGTTACCGATGAAAATACCAGGTATACGAGCATGTTCGACTGGACGATCCCGCCGGAATTCGCCACCGGGCGGCATGTTCACCGGGTGCAGGAAGAGACCTTTTACCTGCTCGAGGGCGAGTGTGAATGGCATGTCGGCGACAGGACGATTCGGGCAACGCCCGGCACTTTTCTGTTCATCCCGCCGGGGATGCCGCACAACATCACGAATGTCAGCGAGAAGCCGGCGCGCGTGCTGATGACCGTCTCTCCGCCCGGTCACGAGCATTATTTCGAAGAGCTTGCCGAACTCGCGGCGCAGGGTGCGCCGGATCCGAAAGCGCTCGCCGATCTGCGAAACCGCTACGACACCGACCAGCTGTCGACGCTGACGACGCGCTCGTAGCCGGGTCCCTTGGGTTTCTAGGCGTCTTCCGACCACTCCGACAGTGCCGCGATCGTGCCGTTGAGCTCCGCCCAGCGCCGGATGACCGTCTCGGCGCCGGCCTCGGTCAGCGCATCGGCGTGGCCCGGATAGCTGTGCCCGGCGCCGGTGAAGCCGATGACGCGCATGCCGGCCGCCCTGGCGCCGGCAATGCCATGCACGGAATCCTCGATGACGAAGGTGTTCTTCGGGTTGGCGCCGAGTTTTTCGGCAGCGTAGAGGAACACGTCCGGAGCCGGCTTGGTCTTCTTGCTGGGTATATCCAGCCCTGAAAAGATACGGCCGGCGAAGAACGGCAGCAGCCGCACCTTCTCCAGCATGAATTCGACCCGCTCGGTGCGCGAATTGGAGCAGACGGCGCGTGGCGCGGTTACGGCGGCGACCGCCTCGCGGGCGCCGTCGATGATGCGCACGTCTGCGCGCAGCTTGCGGTCGACGAGTTCTTCCTCGCGGTCGATCAGCGAGGCCTGGAGCGGAATCCGCGACTTCTCCTCGACCCGCAGCATGATGTCCTTGAAGGTCAGGCCGGCATAGGTCTCGGCAAGCTCCTCGGCCGAAATCTCGAATCCGGCCGACGTCAGAAGCTCGGCATCGACGCGCGCGGCGATGATTTCGGAATCGACGAGCACGCCGTCGCAATCGAAAATGACAAGATCTGGCTGGGGCATCGCAATCCGCAAACGCTGGGGGAGGGGCCTAACGGGCTCAAGCGGCGCGGCATACACCAATGGGCCGGCCTTCGCAAACCGCGGCTGCCGTCTGGCGGCCTTCACCGAATGTTTACGCTGATCGGTAACCATAACGGAGAGTAAAACCGTAACGCGTTCTTTTGGGTGTTTCGATGTCTGCCGTGCGTCTTCTCGACGAGCTTTCCCACGCTCCCCAGCAGTCCGAATGGCTGGACACGATCCTGAAGGGCGATTGCGTCGCCGCCCTCGACCGGCTGCCGGAAAAGTCGATCGACGTCATCTTCGCCGACCCGCCTTACAATCTGCAGCTCGACGGCGACCTGCACCGGCCCGACCAGTCCAAGGTGGACGCTGTTGACGACGAGTGGGACCAGTTCGAGAGTTTCGAGGCCTATGACGCCTTCACCCGCGCCTGGCTGCTCGCGGCGCGCCGCGTGCTGAAGCCCAGCGGCACCATCTGGGTCATCGGCTCCTATCACAACATCTTCCGCGTCGGCGCCCGCATGCAGGATCTCGGCTTCTGGATCCTCAATGACATCGTCTGGCGCAAGACCAACCCAATGCCGAATTTCCGCGGCCGCCGCTTCCAGAACGCGCATGAGACGATGATCTGGGCCTCGCGTGACCAGAAGGCCAAGGGCTACACCTTCAATTACGAGGCCTTGAAGGCGTCGAATGACGATCTGCAGATGCGCTCCGACTGGCTGTTCCCGATCTGCACCGGCGGCGAGCGGCTGAAGGACGAGAACGGCAACAAGCTGCATCCGACGCAGAAGCCGGAAGCCTTGCTTGCCCGCATCATGATGGCCTCGACCAAGCCGGGCGACGTGGTGCTCGATCCCTTCTTCGGTTCCGGCACCACCGGCGCCGTCGCCAAGCGCCTTGGTCGCCACTTTGTCGGGATCGAGCGCGAGCAGGCCTATATCGACGCCGCCAATGAGCGCATCGCCGCCGTGCGCCCGCTGGAAAGCGCCGATCTCACCGTGCTTTCGGGCAAGCGCGCCGAGCCGCGCGTCGCCTTCATCAGTCTGATCGACAACGGCCTTGTGGCCCCGGGCGCGACGCTCTACGACGCCAAGAAGCGCTGGGCGGCGAAAGTGCGCGCCGACGGCACGCTGGCCATCGGCGACAGCGCCGGCTCGATCCACAAAATCGGTGCCGAGGTGCAGGGGCTGGACGCCTGCAATGGCTGGACCTTCTGGCACTATGAACGCAGCGGCGGCCTTACCCCGATCGACGAGCTGCGCCGCATCGCCCGCCTCGGCATGGAGCGGGCAGGGGCCTGATCCGCCTGAGCCTGAATCAAAACGTCAACGGATTGCTGCAAGCGATTCAGATCAGACCGCAATCCCCAGCCATTCAAGGTCCGCTTTAAGCGCCGCGACGTCGGTGAACAGCACGGCCTGCCAGCCCGCCGCCTTGGCGCCCTCGACATTTTTCTGGCTGTCGTCGATGAACAGCGAAGCCGCCGGATCGAGCCCGAACGAAGCGACGTGATGGTCGTAGATGGCGCGGTCCGGCTTGATCAGGCCGATCTCGCCGGAGACGGTGATGCCGCGCGGTTTGTCCAGGAACGGAAAACGGGCGCGGGCCTCGCGGAACGTGTCCGAAGCCCAGTTGGTGAGTAGCGTCACGTCGCGGCCGTCATCGATCAGGCCCTCGAGCAGCGCGACGCTGTCGTCATAGGCATGCGGCACCATATCGTGCCAATGGCGGCGGAAGTTGCGGATGTTCTCGGAATGGGCGGGATGCTCGGCGATCAGCAGCGACTCGGCTTCTTCCCAGGTCCGGCCACGGTCCTGCTCGATGTTCCAGGCGCTGGTGCAGACATTGTCGAAGAACCATTTCCGCTCCGCAGCGTCCGGGATAAGCCGGCTGAACGGGATGTCCGGATCGTAGTGGACCAGCACCTTGCCGATGTCGAAGACGATGTGGCGTATCTCTGTCATTGCAGGCCTTTCAGCGGGTAGGTTGCTTTTTCGTCGCGCCCGGTATCGCCGCCTCGATCACCTTTTTCATGACGATAGGCAGCGCTTCCCCGGAAATTTCATGGGCCAGCGACCAGAAATGCCCTGCCGGCGCATCGCCCTTGATGTGGGCATGAAAGATTTCGAGTTCGAGCGCGAAATGGGTGAAGACATGGCCGATCTGCCCGGCGCGCCGCCAATCGGCTGGAAAAGGCGCGGCGTCGGCCGTCGTGGCGCCATCGGTCCGCGCCGTCCAACCTGTGGTCGGCACCTCCGTCATGCCGCCGAGCAATCCTCTCTCCGGCCGTTTGCGCAGTAGGATGGCGCCGTCGTCGCGCTCGGCGACGAAGGCAGCACCCTTGCGGAGCGGCTTGTGGTCCTTCGGCAGGCGGACCGGGAAGCGTTCCGGATCGCCGGTGAGAATGGCGCTGCAATCCCCTCGCACCGGGCAGAGCATGCAGCGCGGCCGCTTCGGCGTGCAGATCGTCGCGCCGAGATCCATCATCGCCTGGGCGAAGTCGCCGGGCCGCGTTCGCGGCACCAGCTTCTCGACCAGCGCGCGGATTTGCGGCTTGGCTTCGCTGAGCGGCGTTTCGATCGAATAAAGCCGGGTCACGACCCGCTCCACGTTGCCGTCGACGACCGCCGCCCGTCGGTCGAAGGCGATCGCCGCGATCGCCGCCGCGGTGTAGGCACCGATGCCGGGCAATTCGCGCAAGCCCGCCTCGGTGTCGGGAAAGCGGCCGCCCCGCAGCGCCACGAGGTCGGCGCAGGCCTTCAGGTTGCGCGCCCGGGAATAATAGCCGAGCCCGGCCCAGGCCTTCATCACGTCCTCGGCGGGCGCGGCCGCCAGCGCCTCGACTGTCGGCCATTTCTCGACGAAGTTGCGGAAATAGGCTTTCACCGCCTCGACCGTGGTCTGCTGCAGCATTACCTCGGACATCCAGACGCGATAGGGATCGGCCCGCACGCCCCGCGCAAACGCGCGAGGCGCGACGCGCCAGGGCAAGTCGCGATGGTGGGCGTCATACCAGGCAAGCAGGCGGGACGCGATGCCGATATCGCCGGAGGCGGCCTGCTGTGATGCCTTGCGGGTCTGGTTTAGTGGTGCCATTGATCGGATGAACTGGGGATTGGAGAACGCACATGGCAGGGAAAAGGCCCTTCGGCAATCCCGTTCCGGTCAGCGATCTCGCGACCGAGATCCTCGATCCGGTGCTGAAGAAGCGCGCCGGCATCTCGATCGGGCTGGTGCAGTCCTGGGAAGAGATCGCCGGGTCGCGGCTCGCCAGCCATTCGCGGCCGGAGAAGATCCAGTGGCCGCGCCGCCTGCATGAAGACGATCCGTTCGAGCCGGCGACACTGATCATCGCCTGCGAAGGCATGGCGGCGCTGCATCTGCAGCATGAGGCCGGCGAGGTCATCAACCGCGTCAACGCCTTCCTTGGCTTCAACGCGGTCGGCCGCATCAAAATCCTGCAAAAACCGGTGCTTTCGCAAAAGGCGCGGCCGAAGCCGGCGCCGCGGCCTTTGAGCGAGGCCGAGAAATCGAAGCTTTCGCATCTGGTCGGCAAGATCGAGGACGATGGCCTGCGCGCTTCGCTGGAGCGGCTTGGCGCCACAATTATGGGTGAAAGGAAGCCGAAAGGGTCGTAAGAAGCGTCGTGAATGCGTCGCCAATCTCGCGCATTCGTGATGCTTATGATCGAGTTTCGCGATTGGATTGGGGATCGCGATGCCTTAATTCGCGCCAACTCTCGCCTTTTCTAGCCCTTGCATTGCAAAATCCAACCGATATCAGGTGATTCGCATGAACCGTGCCCCGTTTGGCAAAAGCCCGTTTGGCAATAGCTTGTCACGCAGAAACCTTCTGACCACGCTGGCCGCTGTTCCTGCGGTGGCGCTGCTTGCCGGATGCAGCGACTCCGGCGAGGAGGCGAAGGCGGCCGATGTCAAGCCTGCCAACCCGTCGACGCCTGCCAAGCCCGCGGCCACGCCGGCGGCGGTTCAGGCACCGGAGGCGCAAGGCACCGTCGATATGGCGGAATTGCTCAAGCCCGGTGCGCTGCCCGACAAGCAGTTGGGCAAGGACGACGCCAAGGTCACCATCGTCGAATACGCTTCGATGACCTGCCCGCATTGCGCGCATTTCAACGACACGACCTTTCCTGAGTTGAAGAAGAAGTATATCGACACCGGCAAGGTCCGTTACATTCTGCGCGAATTTCCCTTCGACCCGAGCGCCGAGGCTGGCTTCATGCTGGCGCGCTGCTCCAAGGACAACTACTTCGCCATGGTCGACGTGCTGTTCAAGCAGCAACCGAGCTGGGTCGGCGTCAGCAACACCAAGGAAGCACTGCTGCAGATCTCCAAGCTGGCCGGTTTTACACAGGAGTCCTTCGAAGCCTGCTTGACGGACCAGAAGCTTCTGGACGATGTGAGAGCAGTCCAGAAACGCGGAGCGGACGAGTTCAAGGTCGACTCGACGCCGACCTTCTTCATCAACGGAAAGACCTACAAAGGGGCGATGTCGATTGAGGAAATGTCGGCCATCATCGACCCTCTGCTCTGACATCCAGGCCGCGCCGAAGCGGTCCGGCTTCGGCGCTCTGGCCTGTAGGGTAGGGCGGCGCGAATGAAGTTTTCGCGCCTTCGCCTCCTCGGTTTCAAGTCCTTCGTCGAGCCCGGCGAGTTCGTCATCGAACGCGGGTTGACCGGCATTGTCGGGCCGAATGGCTGCGGCAAGTCGAATCTCGTCGAAGCTTTGCGCTGGGTGATGGGCGAAAGCTCCTACAAGAACATGCGCGCGTCCGGCATGGACGACGTGATCTTCTCCGGCTCCGGCGCGCGGCCGGCGCGCAACACCGCCGAAGTCACGCTTTTCCTCGACAATACGGACCGCACCGCGCCAGCCGCCTTCAACGATGCCGATGAATTGCAGGTGTCGCGCCGCATCGAGCGCGAGGCGGGCTCGCTCTACCGCATCAACGGCAAGGAAGCGCGCGCCAAGGACGTGCAGCTTCTGTTCGCCGACCAGTCGACGGGCGCGCGCTCGCCTTCCATGGTCGGCCAGGGCCGCATCGGCGAGCTCATCCAGGCGAAACCCCAAGCCCGCCGCGCGTTGCTGGAAGAGGCCGCCGGCATTTCCGGCCTGCACACGCGCCGCCATGAGGCGGAACTGAGGCTGAAAGGGGCCGAACAGAACCTCGAGCGGCTGGACGACGTCGTCGGGGAGTTGGAAGGCCAGATCGACAGCCTGAAGCGCCAGGCGCGCCAGGCCTCGCGCTTCAAGAACCTGTCGGCCGACATCCGCAAGGCGGAAGCGACGCTTCTGCATCTGCGCTGGACGCTGGCCAAGACCCAGGAAGGCGAGGCGCGCTCGGCGCTCGCCGTTGCCACCACGCTGGTCGGCGACCGCGCCGCGGCCCAGATGGCGGCAGCCAGGGAGCAGGGCATCGCCGCGCACCGGCTGCCGGACCTGCGCGACGCCGAAGCCGCCGCGGCCGCCGCCTTCCAGCGCCTGTCGATCGCCAAGACGCAGATCGAGGAAGAGGCCGGCCGCATCCGCTCGCGCCAGGCCGAGCTCGAACGCCGGCTGCAGCAGCTCGATGCCGATATCGCCCGCGAGGAGCGGATGGTGCGCGACAATGCCGATATCCTCGAGCGCCTGCGCTCCGAGGAGGCTGAGCTCAACTCGGACAATGCAGGCGCCGCAGAGCGCGAGGCGACCACGCGTGCCGCCTTCGAGCAGGCCGGCGCGACGCTGTCGCAGAGCGAGGCAAAACTTGCCGCGCTGACCGCCGAACGCGCCGAGGCGGCCGCCTCGCGCCACCAGATCGAGCGCAGTTTGCGCGAGACCGCCGAGCGCCGCGACCGCTTCGCCCGCCAGCTGGCCGAGGTCGACCGCGAGCTTTCCGATATCGTTGCGCGCATTTCCGGCTTGCCCGATCCGGCCGAAAAGCGCCTTCTGGTTGAGGATGCGCTTGCCCGCCTGGAAGAGAGCGAGGCCGGCGCCATCGCCGCCGAGCAGGCCGTCGCCGAGGCGCGCGCCGCCGAAAGCGCCGCTCGCCCGCCGCTGCAGGACGCCAGGGCGGAACTGGCGCGCATCGAGACCGAGGCGCGCACGCTGGCGAAGATCCTCAACGCCACCAGCGGCGGCGATCTTTTCCCCTCTGTGCTTGAGCAGATCAGCGTCGAGCGCGGCTATGAGACAGCGCTGGGCGCGGCGTTGGGCGAGGACCTCGACGTCCCGCTCGACCGCAGCGCACCGGTGCATTGGGGCGAAAGCGCGATCCAGCCGGGCGATGCGTCACTGCCCGAAGGCGTGAAAAGCCTTGCCAGCATCGTGCGCGCGCCGGCGCAACTCGCCCGCCGTTTGGCGCAGATCGGCATCGTCGATACCGCGGACGGGCGCCGCCTCCAGGCGCAGCTTTCGCCCGGCCAGCGGCTGGTCAGCCGCGACGGCGCGCTCTGGCGCTGGGACGGCCTGACCGCGAGCGCCGATGCCCCGACCGCCGCCGCGCTGCGGCTGGCGCAGAAGAACCGTCTGGCCGAGCTCGATGCCGAAGCCGTGCAGGCGACGCGCGTCGTACGCGAGGCCGAGGAAGCGCTGGCGCGCGCCGAGCAGGCGATGCGCCAGGCAAGCGAGGCCGAACGCAATGCGCGTCAGGGTGGCCGCGACGCCCAGCATGCGCTGGATGCCGCCCGCAACGCGCTGGCCGAGGCCGAGAAGGCCGGCAGCGAGCTGGTGAGCCGGCGCGCTGCTCTGGATGAAGCCCGTGCCCGCATCGTCGACAGCCACGAGGAGACGCAGGCCGCTTTCCTCGAGGCCGAGGAGATGCTGAAGGACGCGCCTGATCTCGGCGATCTCCAACTGCAGCTCGAACAGGCTTCCGCCAACGTCTCGCGCGACCGCGCCACGCTTGCCGATGCGCGCGCCGTGCATGAAGGGCTGCGGCGCGAGGCCGAGGCGCGCATGCGCCGGCTGGATGCCATCGGCGCCGAGCGCAAGAACTGGCTGGAGCGCGCCGAAAATGCTTCGACGCAGATCGCGGCGCTTGGCGAGCGCAAGGCGGAGGCCGAAGCCGAGCGCGAGCGGCTGGCCGATGCGCCCGACGAGATCGACGCCAAGCGCCGCGCGCTGTTGACGCAGCTTTCCGAGGCCGAGGCGCTGCGCCAGGCGGCGAGCGACCGCCTGCAGGAGGCGGAGAACAAGCAGGCCGAGCTCGACAAGGCGGCGACCGCCGCCATCCAGTCGCTCGCCGAAGCGCGCGAGACCCGCGTCCGCGCCGAGGAGCGGCTGACAGCGGCCGACGAGCGCCGCGCCGAGGTCGAGGCGCGCATCCAGGAAGCGCTGAACACGCCGCCGCATCTGGTCATCAAGCACACCGGGCTCGAAGCTGACGATCAGATGCCCGACATGGCCGACATCGAACGCCAGCTCGACCGGCTGAAGATCGAGCGCGAGCGGCTCGGCGCCGTCAACCTGCGCGCCGAGGAAGAGCAGAAGGAGCTGTCCGACAGGCTGGAGACCATCGTCTCCGAGCGCGAAGACATCATCGAGGCGATCCGCAAGCTGAGGCAGGCGATCCAGAGCCTCAACCGCGAAGGGCGCGAACGGCTGCTGTCGGCCTTCGAGATCGTCAACGGCCATTTCCAGCGTCTGTTCTCGCACCTGTTCGGCGGCGGCACGGCCGAATTGCAGCTGATCGAGTCGGAAGATCCGCTGGAAGCGGGGCTGGAAATCCTCGCCCGCCCCCCCGGCAAGAAGCCGCAGACGATGACGCTGCTGTCTGGCGGCGAGCAGGCGCTGACGGCGATGTCGCTGATCTTCGCCGTCTTCCTCACCAATCCGGCGCCGATCTGCGTGCTCGACGAGGTCGACGCGCCGCTGGATGACCACAATGTCGAGCGCTTCTGCAACCTGATGGACGAGATGGCGAAGACCACCGAGACGCGCTTCGTCATCATCACCCATAACCCCATCACCATGGCGCGCATGGACCGGCTGTTCGGCGTCACCATGGCTGAGCAGGGCGTCAGCCAGTTGGTTTCGGTCGACCTGCAGGCGGCCGAGGCGATGCGTGAGGCGAGCTGAGAACTCGGACTGATTCGCTAGGGCGTTTCACCGTTTCACGGAAACGGCGAACCACCTTATCTCCTTGTTTTGACGCAAATTCCGGACGGAAAACCGCTCACACTTTCCTGGAATTGCTCTAGGGAATCGATCTACTTTTCCGGAGCGGTGGCCGGCGCGGTATAGCGGCGGCGCACGGCGTCGATCACCAGCTTGCGGCTTTCGTCGGCCGACAATGTCTTGTTCTTCTCCGCTTCTGCCGTTTCTCGGGCGAGGTCCTTGTCCCTGATCTGCTGGCGGAACCATTTGGAATAGTCGCCGGCGCGCAAATGGTATTCCCACGTCCTGTCGTCGATGCCTTCCGCCATCTGCGCGAAGATGATGAGATTATGGGCTCTGAGGTTCATCGCCTTCTTCGGCCCGGTGAAATAGAAGCTGCCCGCCTCGTCGAGCTCGCCCTCGGCATATTTGCGGCTGTGCCGCTTCAGCGACTGCTCGGGCTCGATCGCCTTGACCGTGAACGGTTTCTTGCCGTCGTGCGGCCGCCAGAACAGCACCCGGTCGCCCTCGGGCATTGGAATGTCTTTTGGCGCCTGGATACCTGTTTCCTTGCAGAAGGTCTTGATGACGCCCTTCGCCTTGGGCCCAAGCGCGATTACCGCCGTCACCAGGCCGAGCGCATCGGTCGAGATTGCTTCGGGATGGACAGTGATCAGCACGGTGCCGGGCAGTTCGATCGAAAGCACGGATCGCGTATCTCCGCGTCGCTTGGGCATCAAATGATGCGCCTCGTCAATGATCAACCAGTGCGGCCTTGCCGTGCGATAGCGGACATTGCCGAGGCCGGGCAGCAATTCGGCGAAGAAGTCGGGCCGCTCATCGACCTTCAGCGCCAGGCCGTTGACCACGACATTGGTCTGCGGCTTCTCGATCAGTTCCAGCAACTGTTCCTTGTTCGGCGCGGTCGAGCCGTTGCCGAGCGGCACCGCGCCTTTCAGTCCGTCATAATCGCCCTCAGGGTCGAAAATGCAGAATTGCAAACCTTTTTCGACCAGCCGCTCGGTGAGCGCCGTCGCCAAAGTCGATTTGCCGATGCCCGAGCTCCCGGCGATCAGCACTGTTTCCATCGGCGACAAATAGATGTCCTTGCCGTGTGAGGTCCCGAGCAGCACGCCGCGCAAACGTTTCTTAGCCAGCAGATAATCGTGCTTGATCAGCTTGCGGATCAACTCCTCGACCCCGTTGCCGCGCGCCTCCTTGGTGACGAGGTCGGCGGTGTCCTTGACGGCGGGCAGCGCGTTGGCCACCGCGACACTGCAGCCGGACGACCTGAGGAAGGCGTGGTCGTTTTCGGCGTCGCCAACGGCCACGACGTTATGCGGTGACAGCTTCAGGTCTTCGAGCGCTGCCGCCAGCCCGGTCGCCTTGTTGATGCCGGAAGGCAGGATCATCACGGCGCCCTTGTTGAAGATGATCTCCAGCTCCAGCCCAAGCTGCTTGATGACGTCGAGCACGGTGGCCTGGTGCGGCTCCCAGGTGGCGACGATCGAGCGGCCGACGGACAGCGGCTTCACGCCGCGCTTCTTGAGCCTGTCGACCAGATCCGCGGAAGGCGAGGGCGAGATCGTGCGCTCTTCCTCGCTGGCCGGCGTGTAGATCAGCGCGCCGTTTTCGGCGACCACCTTGTCGAACAGGGAAAGTTCGGGAAAGACCTCCTTGAGATCGGGCAGTTCCCGTCCGGTGACCAGGATCAGCTTGCGCCCGGACTTCTTCAGCTTCTCCAGTGCCGAGATCGTGCTGGCCGCGACCAGGCCGTCATGCGCCAGCGTGCCGTCATAGTCGGTGGCCAATGCCATGAAATACATCGGTTGAACCTCTCCGCAGGCCGTTTGCCCACCCGCCAGGAGAACCCGGCTCGGGCGGACAACAACGCCTGGACGCAGAAAAGGTTTAGGCCGGGCACTGGATTTATCGGGCCGGCGCCAGGCTGTCGTGCATCACAACTCGCCATACGAACGAAAGGATCGCGTGCCAGGAGCGCGATCCCCACTTGCCGCGCGGCAACGCCTTCGCTACTGCCATTCCATGGCAACGCACAAGCTCATCAACACCACGTGGCACAATGTCCTCGGTACGGTCGCGCCGGCGCTCACAATCGCGTCCGGCGATATCGTGGCGACGGAAACACTGGACGCTCGGGGCTTCGACAAGAACGGTGTGCAACAGGCACGAGGACCAAACCCGATGAACGGGCCGATCTTCGTGACCGGGGCGGAACCTGGCGACGCGCTCCGCGTAGACATCCTGCGCATGGACCCGATCCGCCCCTCCGGCTGGACGATCTCGTCCTTGGCTGCGAACGTTGTCGATCCAGAGGCTGCTCGCAATCTGCCGGCACGGGACAAAGTCACCTGGCGGATCGATCTCGAATCGCAAACGGTGATGCTGGAGGAGCCGCCATCAGAACTTGAGAACTTCGTGTTGCCGGTCGAACCGATGATTGGCTGCTTTGGCGTGGCGCCATCGATGGGCCAGGCTTTCTCCACTGCGACCAGCGCAGAAAATGGCGGCAACATGGATTATCGCGGGTTTCGGCCTGGTGCGACCGTCTGGTTCCCCGTTGCCGTGGAGGGTGCGCTCTTCTTCGCCGGCGATTGCCATGCCGCGCAGGGCGATGGCGAGATTGTCGGAACCGGGATCGAAACCTGTTTTCAAATCGAGCTTCGCTTAACCGTGGAAAAAAACAGGCGGCTGATATGGCCTCGCGGTGAGAACGAGACTCATATTTTCTCTGTTGGCAACGCTCGCCCGCTTGATCAGGCCCTGCAGCACGCGACCACGGATATGCTCAACTGGTTGACCACTGACTATGGCTTGTCCGCCGAGGCCGCTTCGCATCTGATGGGCCAAGTTGTCCGGTATCACGTCGGAAACGTTTTTGACCCTGCCTACACAATGGTTTGCCTTGTCGAAAAGCGATGGCTTCCGAAGCCGGCCTCCGTTGGCTGACGGGAGCAATCGCAGGAAAGATCGGTTTCCGTTCGAAATAGCGTCAAAATGGCCGGATCTGCTTGATTGCCCTTCCCGAGAGATGGGTGACAGTTCATACCGGATAGATGGGTTACACTTTCGGCCCTTTGCAAGGAGAGCAAGGTGCCTTGGAAGGAGTGTAACGTCATGGACGAGGGGTTGAAGTTCGTCGCCCGGCTGCTGGACGGCGAGAAGATGGCCGTGCTTTGCCGGGAGTTCGATATCTCGCGCAAGACCGGCTACAAGATCCTTACGCGCTACAATGACAGCGGCCTGGAGGGGCTGACGGATCGCTCGCGCCGGCCCTACCGCCACGCCAATCAGGTTCCGTTTCAAATCGAGAAGCTGATTGTGCGCCTGAAGCAAGACAAGCCGACTTGGGGTGCACCGAAGATACGCGAACGGCTGGCCCGGTTATATCCCGATGTGCACCGGCCCGCGATCTCGACGGTGCACGCGGTTCTGGACCGGCACGGCATGGTCGAGCATCGCACGCGCCGGCGCAACAAGGCGACGGGAACACCGCTTTCAAATAGCTGTCGACCCAATGATCTGTGGTGTGCCGACTACAAGGGCGAGTTCATGCTCGCTGATCGGCGCTATTGCTATCCGCTGACGATCACCGACTTCGCCAGCCGCTACCTGATCGCCTGCGAAGCGCTGTCGACCACCAAGGAAGCCTATGCCTTCACCGTGTTCGAAGGCGTTTTCAAAGAGTTCGGCCTGCCCAGTGCGATCCGCACCGATAATGGCGTCCCCTTCGCCAGCCCCAATGCGTTGTTCAATCTCAGCAAGCTGTCGGTCTGGTGGCTGCGCCTGGGCATCGACATCGAGCGCATCAAGCCGGGCTGCCCGCAGCAGAACGGACGTCATGAACGCATGCATCTGACCTTGAAGAAGGAAACCACCAAACCGGCAGGCGCCAACTTCCTTCAGCAGCAGGCCAGATTCGATGACTTCATCGACGAGTTCAACTCAGAGCGCCCGCATCAGGCGCTCGGCATGGACTGCCCGGCCGAGCGCTACACGCCCTCAAAGCGCCCCTATGCCGGCTTGCCCGATCTCGAATATCCGTTTCACGACAAGGCCGTCACCGTCACCACCTGCGGCCGCATCTGCTACAATCGCAGGAAGATCAATCTCAGCCTCGTCTTTGCCGGCCAGATCGTCGGCATCAAACAGGTCGAGGACCACATCTGGCTGGCTAGCTTCATGGACTACGATTTGGGATACTTCGATGATGAGACATGCAGGCTCGAACCACTCCAAAACCCCTTCGGGCCAAAAGTGTTACCCATGTCTCCGCTATAAACCGTAACCTATGTGTCCGGAACGGACCTGTGGCAGTTGGCTGGGGCGCCAGGATTCGAACCTGGGAATGTCGGTACCAAAAACCGATGCCTTACCGCTTGGCGACGCCCCAGCAGGCGGGGCATGCCCGCTGCGCGCGGCCTTATAGGACGAGGCGGAGCAAAGCTCAATGCCGGAAAATCAACTAAAAGCGACAGCGACGCGGGCCACGGCAGCGGTTCAGCCTACGCTCTCCGGGAAACAGGCGATGCATCCCTGCCTACGCTTGGGCCACACGCGCGCGGCAATCCTCCAGGACGGCCGCAAGCGTATCTTCGAAGGGATGATCGGGCGCCCAGCCAAGCAAGGTCCGAGCGCGGGTCGCATCGCCAACGATGCATGGCAGATCGCTCGGTCGCAACCGCAGGGGCTCCTGCTCCGTGACGATTTTGGCGCTGCTTCGCGCGAGCAGCAGATCGAGAATGTCTCCCATGCGCCAGGAAACGCCGGATGCAATGTTGAAAATGGTGTTCGGGGCAAGGTCGCGGCTGGTCAAGACCGCGCGGGCATAGGCATTGGCGATGTCGCGCACATCCAGGAAATCGCGCCTCGCATCGAGATTGCCGACACGGATGACCGGCTGAGCCAGGCCTGCTTCGATCCGAGCGATCTGCATGGCGAAGGCCGGGACCGCAAAGGCTTCCGTCTGACCCGGGCCCGTATGGTTGAAGGGACGCATCCGGACGCACTTCAATCCCTGGCGTGAAAGTGCGCCGAGCGCGAGGTCGGCCGCGGCCTTGGTCACGGCGTAGTCGTCGATCGGAGCAAGCAGCGTGTTTTCGTCGAGCGGTCGTCCGGTCTTTGCGCTTTCGCCATAGACCAGGCCAGATCCGACATGGATCAGCCAGCAGTCCGGGGCCTTGTCGAGGATGGCGTTGGCCAGGTTGAGCGCGCCGCCCACATGAATGCGCCACGTGTTTCGGGGATCGGCTTGGGCGGCACCCAATGCCGCGACCGCCGCCAGGTGAATCACGTGTGTAGGTCGGTGACGGGCAACGGCGTCCTGCACGGCAGTCGCGTCGGTCACGTCCAACACTTCGACCTGGCCGAAAGCGGGATGCGGACCACCATCCTTTGAGGTCGCGGCAACGGCAATCTCGTGGCCGCAAATCCTGCGCAGCGCGTCCAGTACATACGGACCGACAAAACCGTTGGCGCCGGTTATCAAAACCCGCATGCCGCCCTCACGAACCACGACGCATGCGGATGCGTGGCGGAAGACGGTGCATCAAGCATCGACCCGTAAATGCAAGAGCTTCCTTTCAACGCCTGGCTGCCGTGTGGCGCGCCAGATCGGCGTCCATCATTTCACGAATCATCTCTTCCAGGGAGATCGTCGCTTCCCATCCGAGTTTCGCCTTTGCCTTGGCCGGATTGCCGAGCAGGATTTCGACTTCCGCCGGCCTGAACAGGTCAGGATCGATGACGAGATGGTCGTCCATCTTCAGCCCCACATGCTCGAAGGCGATCCTGCACATGTCGCGCACCGTCGTCGTCCTGCCCGTGGCGACGACGTAGTCGTCGGGCTGATCCTGCTGCAGCATCAGCCACATGGCGCGGACATAGTCCCTGGCGTGGCCCCAGTCGCGCTTGGCGTCGATGTTGCCCAGGCGCAGTTCCCTTGCCAAGCCCCTCTTGATGCGCGCGACGGCGTCCGTGACTTTGCGTGTCACGAATTCGATGCCGCGCAGCGGCGATTCGTGATTGAACAGGATGCCGCTCGATGCGTGCAGGCCGAAGCTCTCGCGATAGTTGACGGTGATCCAGTGACCGTAGGCCTTCGCTACCGCATAGGGGGAGCGGGGATGAAAAGGTGTGGTCTCCGACTGCATCGGCTCCTGGATAAGGCCATACATTTCCGACGACGAAGCCTGATAGAAACGCGCCTCGGGAATTTCGAGACGCAGCGCCTCGAGAACATTCGTGACGCCGATGCCGGTGACGTTGCCCGTCAGGATCGGCTGCTGCCAGGAGGATTTGACGAAAGACTGTGCGGCAAGGTTGTAGACCTCGTCCGGCCTTATGTCGCGCATGGCTCGGGCCAGGCCCGACAGGTCCGTGAGGTCGCCATCCACGATCCGCACGTCGTTCTCGATCCCCAGCCATTTCAGGCGCGCGGTGTTGACCTCGGCTGTGCTCGACCGTCGCGCCAGTCCGTGGACTGTGTAACCCTTCGAAAGCAGGAGCTGGGCCAGATAGGCGCCATCCTGCCCCGTAATGCCGGTTATCAACGCTGTCTTTGCCATCGGTGCTTTCGGGGATCGAGCGGGATGCGGGGCGCGAGTGCGCGTTGTTGTTGAACGGTCCGCGCTCCCGGCCTGCGGCAACCGCCGTCGCCACTTTCGTTATACGGCCTCTCAATCATCTGCCAGCGTGGTGTCCCGCGCCCGTTCCAGCGCCATTGCCACGATTTCGCTCGCCCTGTCATGGCTGGCGGCCTCGGCGTAACAACGGAATTCGGGAGCGTTGCCGGAAGGCCGCAGATGGATGACCTCGCCGCTTGTCATCCGTGCCCTGAGGCCGTCGGTCTCATCGATATCCGCGACGGTGCCGAAGGGGGCAAGGAATTGCCGCAACGCGTCGCGGCCGGCTAGCTTGCGCATCAAGCCGCGCGATTTCTCGACAGGGAAGTTCTCGAGCCGCTCGCTGGCGCAGACCGGAAGGTTCCAGGTTTTGCGCAGGCCGGACAGCGATTTGCCCGTCGATGCCATCGTGCCCAGCACCGCCAGGATGGGCAAAAATGAATCCCGCGTCGGCAGCGCGGACAAGGTCCTGCCGTTCACCAGGCAATCCGACCCCAGAAGAACCCCGCCATTGGCCTCGAAGCCGACGACGATGCCGCCTGCCTTCTGCGCGGCGTCCATTCCTTCTATGACGAAGGGGGACCCGACCTTCGTTCTCCTGACGCTGAATCCGAAAGCCTCAGAGATGCCTGAATTGGAGGTGACCGGCGTCACCACGATTTCGGCCTTGAGGAAGAGCGCCGTAGCCAGCCCGATCAGGTCGCCGCGGAACATCTCACCCTTGTCGTCGATGACGAGAGGACGATCGGCGTCGGCATCGGCGGAGAGCACGGCGTCGAATTTGAATTCGCGCACCCAGTCCTTCACCTTCGCCATCGTTTCCCGGCTCACGGCCTCCGTGTCGACGGGCACGAATTCCGTTTTGCCGACGGCGATCACATCCGCGCCAAAGGATCCCAGGACCTCGACCAGCAACTCCCCCGCCACAGTGCTGTGCTGGTAGACACCGAGCTTCATTCCGGCAAGGGCGCCAGGGGGCAGTATGCCGTCGACACGATCTCGAAAGGCCGCGAGCGCCTGTTCATGGCCGGTTTGCCAGTCCGCATGGGCCGGCGGCCAGGGATACCGGTCCGACAGCTCCGCGACATGAGCGGTGATCGCGGCCTCGTCCTGCTTGTCGATCTCCCCCTTCGGCCCATAGAACTTGATGCCGTTGCGGTCGGCGGGAATATGCGAGCCCGTCACCATGAGCGCCGCGGCGCCATGCAGGCGCGCATAGAAGGCAAGCGCGGGTGTGGGGATGGGGCCGCAATCGACCGGCTGGAAGCCGCTTGCGGCCAGCGCCGCCATGCAGTCTTCGGCTATCGTTTGACTGCTGTCGCGCAGGTCGCGCCCGACGAAGACCTCGCCTTGCCGAAAGCCGGTCGACCGCAAGCGCCGGGCAAAACCCTCGGTATAGAGTCCGCTCGGCCGTCCGACCAATTCGGAAGCCAGACCCCGAACACCGCTTGAGCCGAATTTCATCAGTCTGCTTTTGCTGTTGGAGGTTGCCGCCGTTCATTGGAATGAGCCCGGCTGCCCTCCGGCTGTCAACAGCAAACAACCCGAAATTGCGACTCCCTAATGTCCCCAAACGGCCAGTTCGTTGCCGGCCGGATCGGTGAAGTGGAACCGCCTGCCCGCCGGGAAGGAAAAGATCGGCTTGACGATGGTGCCGCCGGCACTCTCGACCGCGTCTAGCGTTTCCTCGAGATTTTCGGAGTAGATGACCGGAAGCAGCTTGGCCGGCGCTTCGTCGGCATCTGCCTGGAAGCCGCCGTCGAGGCCTTCGGCAAAGGCGGAATAAGTCGGGCCGTAGTCGGTGAACGACCACGAAAAGGCTGCGCTGTAGAAGGATTTGACGCTGTCCAGCGTGCCGCCCGTCGCCGGGAGCTCAAGATAGTCGAGTTTTCCGTTGAGTTTCATCACGCTACTCCACTACGTTCCTGTTATGTTCTATATCGCGCCATACCCTCCGGCAAGTCTTTTTGACGCAGCTTTTGCTTAATCGATTGTAGTTGCGGCGGGCGCCCGGCCGGTGCTTGCCTTTCGCACTGCAGCATCCTATCGCTCGGATCGCGAAGGCGGGGAACCGGGCCGTGGTCCGGCTGTTTCTATCTTCCACGAACTGGAGGGCAAGCATGACTAAGTGGGTTTACACCTTCGGCGATGGCGCCGCCGAGGGCAGTGCCGGCGACCGCAACCTTCTCGGTGGCAAGGGTGCCAATCTGGCCGAGATGTGCAGCCTCGGGCTGCCGGTGCCGCCCGGTTTCACCATCACCACTGAGGTCTGCAATGCCTATTACACCAACGGCCGCACCTATCCCGAAGCGCTCGAGGCGGATGTCGTCGCTGCTCTTGACCATATCGGCCGGATCACCGGCCGCCGTTTCGGCGATCCGTCGAAGCTGCTTCTGGTCTCGGTGCGCTCCGGCGCCCGCGCCTCCATGCCCGGCATGATGGATACGGTGCTCAATCTCGGTCTCAACGACGAGACGGTCGAGGCTCTGGCCGCGGATTCCGGCGATGCGCGTTTTGCCTATGACAGCTACCGCCGCTTCATCCAGATGTATTCCGACGTCGTCATGGGCCTCGACCACGAAGTGTTCGAGGAAATCCTCGAGGACCAGAAGGCCAGCCTCGGCCATGAACTCGACACCGAGCTGACGGCCGAAGAATGGCAAGGCGTGATCTCGCTCTACAAAGCCAAGGTTAAGGAAGAGCTCGGCAAGCCCTTCCCGCAGGATCCGCACGAGCAGCTCTGGGGCGCCATCGGCGCGGTGTTCTCGAGCTGGATGAACAGCCGCGCCATCACCTATCGGCGCCTGCACGACATCCCGGAAAGCTGGGGCACGGCGGTCAATGTCCAGGCCATGGTGTTCGGCAACATGGGCGACACGTCCGCAACCGGCGTCGCCTTCACGCGCAACCCCTCGACCGGCGACAGGCAGCTCTACGGCGAGTTCCTGGTCAACGCCCAGGGCGAGGACGTGGTGGCCGGCATCCGCACGCCGCAGAACATCACCGAGGCGGCGCGCATCGCCGCCGGCTCCGACAAGCCGTCGCTGCAGAAGCTTATGCCCGACGCCTTCCGGGCCTTCGTCGACATCTCCGACCGGCTGGAAAAGCACTACCGCGACATGCAGGATCTCGAATTCACCATCGAGCGCGGCAAATTGTGGATGCTGCAAACCCGCTCCGGGAAGCGCACCGCCAAGGCGGCGCTGAAGATCGCCGTCGAGATGGCGAAGGACGCGCTGATCACCAAGGAGGAGGCGGTCGGCCGCATCGATCCGGCCTCGCTAGACCAGCTGCTCCATCCGACCATCGACCCGAAGGCGGCGCGCGACGTCATCGGCATGGGCCTGCCCGCCTCGCCGGGCGCCGCCACCGGCGAGATCGTCTTTTCGTCCGCCGATGCTGAGGACGCCAGGGCGCAAGGGCGCAAGGCGATCCTGGTGCGCATCGAGACCAGTCCGGAAGACATCCACGGCATGCATGCCGCCGAAGGCATCCTCACCACGCGCGGCGGCATGACCAGCCACGCCGCGGTGGTGGCGCGCGGCATGGGTAAGCCCTGCGTGTCCGGCGCGGGCTCGCTGCGCGTCGACTACAAGGCCGGCACGCTCCTCTCGATGGGCCAGACCTTCCGCAAGGGCGACATCATCACCATCGACGGCGGCAACGGCCAGGTGCTGAAGGGCGCGGTCGCCATGTTGCAGCCGGAGCTCTCGGGCGATTTTGCCGCCATCATGGAGTGGGCGGATGCCGCGCGCCGCATGAAGGTACGCACCAACGCCGAAACGCCGCTCGACGCGCGCATGGCGCGCTCTTTCGGGGCCGAGGGCATCGGTCTCTGCCGCACCGAGCACATGTTCTTCGAGGGCGACCGCATCGTCGCCATGCGCGAGATGATCCTGGCCGACACCGAGAAGGACAGGCGCGCAGCGCTCGACAAGCTCCTGCCTATGCAGCGCTCGGACTTCCTCGAGCTGTTCGAGATCATGGCCGGCCTGCCGGTGACGATCCGCCTGCTCGACCCGCCGCTGCACGAGTTCCTGCCGAAGACCGAGGCCGAGCTCGCCGAGGTCGCGACCGCCATGAATGTTTCAGCCGACAAGCTCAGGCAGCGCACGGAGGCGCTGCACGAATTCAACCCGATGCTCGGCCATCGCGGCTGCCGGCTCGCCGTCTCCTATCCGGAGATCGCTGAGATGCAGGCGCGCGCCATCTTCGAGGCGGCGGTCGAGGCCGGCCGCAAGGCCGGGGCGCTGGTCGTGCCGGAAATCATGGTGCCCCTGGTCGGTCTTGTGAAGGAGCTGCAATACGTCAAGGCGCGCATCGATGCGGTGGCGCAAAGCGTCATGCAGGAGACCGGCACCAAGATCGATTACCTGACCGGCACGATGATCGAATTGCCGCGCGCGGCGATCCGCGCACATGTCATTGCCGAAGCGGCCGAATTCTTCTCCTTCGGCACCAATGATCTAACGCAGACGACCTTCGGCATCTCGCGCGACGACGCGGCCTCCTTCCTCGAAACATACCGGCAGAAGGGTATCATCGAGCAAGATCCCTTCGTGTCGCTCGATGTCGACGGCGTCGGCGAGCTGGTGCGGATCGCGGCCGAAAAAGGCAAGGCGACGCGGCCCGCTATCAAGCTCGGCATCTGCGGCGAGCATGGCGGCGATCCGGCCTCGATCCGTTTCTGCGAGGAGGTCGGCCTCGATTATGTGTCGTGCTCGCCCTACCGTGTGCCGATCGCCAGGCTCGCAGCCGCGCAGGCTGCGGTGGCTGCGGCGAAGAGCGCGGCAAAACGCGCCTGACAGGCTTCGGGCAGCGGCGTCCCGATACCTTACGGTTTTGTATGCAATGTCACGCGAACGTGTGCGTGACGGCTCTGAATCTCGACATCGTTTCAGGGGAGTTTCCGACACCGAATTCATTGGTGACGGAAGCCCATGTTGCAGATTTCCTCGTCCGCTTGCCGCTCGATCCTGATCCTGCAGACCAAGTTCATCGGCGACATCGTGCTGGCCTCGGCGCTGGCGAAAAACCTGCAGCTTCAATATCCGGGCGTCAGGATCGTGTTTCTGTGCGAAGCGCATTTCGCCGACTTTCTGACGGCGCACGGCATTGCCACCGAGGTCGTCCCCTTCAGTCGTGGCAAGATGCGGGGTTCGCCGCTCCAGAGGGGACGCGAGCTCTTCCGCACAGTGCGGACTTTGCGGCAGCACCGCTTTGACATGACCATCGACATCACCGACTCCAAGACCTCGCGGATCATTTCCGGACTGGTCAACGCCCGGGTCAGGGTCGGCTATTTTCCGACGGAGCGGCCTTTGCGCTGGCACGAACGTCAACCCACCAATGTCAGGATGAAGCCCTTCGGATTCGGCAAAAAGCATTATCTCTATCGCTACTTGTCTCCGTTGGAGGCACTTGGCATCGCCCTGCGCGTCAGGGTTCCGGCGATTCGGCCGCTGCCCGTCGAGACGACACGTGCCCTGGCGCTGCTCGCCAGGCACAAAATTCAGCCAAACGCCTTCATTGCCGTTCATGCCGGGGCAAGCTTCGTGGGCCGGCGCTGGCAGCCGGAGCGCTTTGCCGAAGCAATCGACAGGATCGTGCGGCAAACCGGCCTGCGGGTGGTTCTGGTCGGCGGTCCGGACGAGAGCGAGGCGACCGACAGGATCATCGCGGCGGCGAATACGCGTGTCGTCAACTTGGCGGGCATGCTGGAGCTGGAAACTCTGCTGGCGCTGCTCAAGGAGGCGCGGCTGTCTCTCGGCAATGAAAGCGGGCCCATGCATATAGCGGCTGCGGCAGGCACACCGGTGGTGGGCCTGTTCGGCCTGACCAACCCGGTCCGTTGGGCGCCGGTCGGCGTGCCGAGCATCTCGCTCAGGCCTTCCATGCCTTGTGACTGCGTCGGCGGCGACCTGTGCCGCCGGACCGATCCGAGTAAGGCATGCTGTGTCTGGCGCCTGGAAGTCGATCCTGTCGTCGAGGCCGCGCTCGAACTCCTGGCACGGACGGAGATGTCCCTGGAGGCCGCGGTCTGACATCCGCGGGAAAGCCGCGCATCGGCTGCATAGCGCCTCCTGAAGCAATTCCAGGAAAGATTTGACGTCGGGCTCGGCGCCTTCGCCTTTCCGTGAAACGAGAGGTGCCTATGAGCGCGCGAGTTACTCTGGTCCACAACCTTGCCGTCTTGTATGAGAGCCATGTGAAACACACGCATGGCGGCTCCACATGTCTACGTCTCAGCCCAGCTTCGTGGACTCCGATCCGTCCGGCGTCCGGACACGGATGTCGCGGCTTCGCTCCGGCCCTCTGCGGTCGATCCTGATCCTGCAAACGAAGCACATTGGCGATCTCGTTCTTTCCTCCGCGCTTGCGAGGAATCTGCAGCTCGAATATCCCGGCGTCCGTATCGTCTTCCTCTGCGATGGCCGCTTCGCCAGCTTCCTCACGGCCAACGACGTCGCCTCGGAGGTCGTGACATTTCGCCGTTCCCATATGCGTGGCACGCCGCTGCGGCGCGCGCAGGAGCTTATTCTCACGCTTCTTAAGTTGCGCCGGAGCCATTTCGATATGGTCGTCGACATCACCGATACGAAGACGTCGCGGTTCATCTCGGGGCTGATTGGTGCACCGGTTCGCGTCGGATATCATCCGTCCGAAAGGCCGCCGAGTTGGGTAGAGTGCCAACCTGCCAACGTCAAGGCAAAGCCGTTCGGCTATGGCGGGCAGCACTTTCTCTGTCGTTATCTTTCGCCGCTGGAGGCGCTTGGCATAGAGTTGCGCGTGCGGGATCCCGACATCCGGCCGCTGCCGTTGGAGACGACGAAAGCCTTGGCGCTGCTGGACAAGTTCCACCTTCGGCCGAACGCCTTCGTCGCGGTGCATGCCGGGGCAAGCTTCCCCGGGCGCCGCTGGCAGCCCGAGCGCTTTGCCGCCGCAATCGATCGGATATCGGCCGAAACCGGCCTCGACGTCGCTCTGATCGGCAGCCCGGACGAGAACGAGGTGGTCGAAAAGGTCTTGGCGGCTGCGAAGGCTCGGATCGTCAACCTTGTCGGAGCGCTCCCGCTTGAGACCTTGCCGGCGTTGTTCAAACAGGCGCGGCTGTTTCTCGGCAACGACAGCGGCCCCATGCACATGGCTGCCGCGGTCGGGACTCCCGTCGTCGGCCTGTTCGGCCTGCAGAGCCCGGTCCACTGGGGACCAGTCGGCGTGCCGAGCATCGCGGTGCGCCCCGCCATGCCTTGCGACTGCGTCGGCGGTGACCTGTGTGAACGGCCAGACCCCAACAAGGCGTGTTGCGTCTGGCGCCTGGAGGCCGACACGGTCGTCAATGCCGTGCTCCAACTGCTGGCGCGAACGGAGATGGCCCCGGAGGCCGTGGTGTAAGGCGAAAGCAAATTTTCGCGACCGCTGCTTTTTGCGCTGTTTGCCGTCCCGATTTTCGCCTAGATGCCGGTTTTGTAGGGACAAGTTTTTGGCGCGGCGCGGAGAATGCCCGACCGCGCCGGTTTGGAACGAATGACGGGACTGCTTCGAAACTCCCTTTGCGCGATGGCGCTGTCGCTGTTCGCGGCGTCGGCGGGCAATGCCGCGACGCTGCTCGAGCCGACGCTGCATGTGAAGCCGCAGGGCGTTGAAGGCGGTGGCGGTCGCGTTGCCCTGACGCTCGATGCCTGCGGCGGCAAGACCGACACGAGGATACTTTCGGCGCTTGTCGACAACAGGATACCGGCGACGATCTTCGTTACCGGCATCTGGCTGAAGCGCAATGCCGAAGCCGTCGAGATCATGCGGGCGCATCCTGATCTGTTTGAATTGGAGAACCATGGCGGCCGCCACATTCCGGCAGTAGATACGCCGCAGAAGATCTACGGCATCCGCAGCGCCGGCAGCCCGGACGCCGTGCAGGCCGAGGTTGAATCCGGCGCCGCTGCCCTTGCCGGGGCAGGCGGGCCGGCGCCAAGATGGTTCCGCGGCGCCACCGCCGAATACAGCCCCTCGGCGATCGCCATGATCCGCAGGCTGGGCTTCAAGATCGCAGGCTTCTCGGTTAACGGCGACGGCGGCTCGTTGCTCGGCGCAAAGGAAACGGCGCGCCGCATCGGCGCCGCCAAGGACGGCGACGTCATCATCGCCCACATCAACCAGCCGACCCATGCCGCCGGCGAGGGCGTGGTTCAAGGCCTGCTCGCCTTGAAGCAGAAGGGCATGACCTTCGTACGCCTCGACGATGCCGAGGGTATAGGCAACGACGGCACGACGGACTGAGGTGCCGTCTGGCGGGCCAACGAAGGCTCAGCCCGGTTCGGCTTCGACCGTCACCTTGTTCGTATAGAACGCGCCGTGATTGCGGATTTCGGCCATTTCGTCGAATGGCGTCTCGTAAGCCCACATCGCGTTCTTGCCTGCCTCGCCGGCCGGCTGGACGCTCCAGTAGCTGGCATCGCCCTTGTACGGGCAATGCGTCGCGTGCTCGGTGCCGGCGAGCTTGCTGAAGTCGATATCGTCGAACGGGATGTAGAAGGCGGCCGGATAGGGCGGTTCTGAAAGCACCTTGGCCCTGGTCGACCGGGCGATGACGGTGTCGCCAGCGCGGACCGTGACGCTGCCGCGATAGGGTTCGACGGTGATCACCTTGTCGGGATTGCGCTGAAAGCCGGGAGCTGGGTTGGCAGGCTTGTCCATGAATGGTCTCCTGGAGCAATTCCAGGAAAAGTGCGAAGCGGTTTTCCGTCCGGAATTGCGTTAAAACAGAGGGAGCGTTTCGTCGTTTCCATGAGACGGTGAAACGTTCTCGAGGAAGACTTACATGTGTCGGCCAGGCGCATCGCGCAAGCGCGCGTTCCGCTTGGCGTCATCACCATTCACTGAACGTCTGTTTTCCAGTCGTCAGGCGGCCGTCTTGAAGGCATCCATAAGGCCGGCATAGGCGGCGGCAATGCCCGCGACCGGATTGGTGCTCCGCGCCGCGGTTTCGACTTTGAGCGCGCCGCCGCTGGTCGGCAGCGTCAGCAGCAGGAACTGGCGGTTGCCGGCGTCGCCGATGCAGGCGGCAGCCACATGCTCGCCCTCCGCGCCGTTTTCGACCCGCATCTTGAACAGCAACGTTCCGCCGACGGCCTCCAGCGCGCCGCCGACGACTTCGGCAAATTCATCTTCGGAAACGGTTTTGATGTCCGGCGTCAGATCGTCCAGACTTTCGGCAAGCGTGCTTTCGAGGGCTTTTTCGTCGAGCTGCGCGTCCATGCGAATCTCTCCATTCGCCAATCTCACCCAGCCCGTTAACGAAGCTTAACGGCGACGATGGCCGGATTATGGCGGTTTTCCCGGTCCTTCGATCCATCCACCGGCTTCGACTTATGGCGGCTGGACAAACCGCCGGTTCGTTTCACAATGCGTGAAACAAATGACGCGAATGCGCAAAGGGAGGAATTGATGCTTGGATTGATGCAGGAATGGCCGCTGCTTTGCCACAAGCTGCTCGACCATGCGGAACGCCAGCACGGCAGCCGGGAGGTCGTGTCGCGTTCGATCGAAGGCCCGATCGTGCGCACGACCTTTGCCGAGATCCATCACCGGTCGCTCAAGGTGGCGCAACGGCTGGAGCGCGACGGCTTCAGGCTGGGCGACCGCGTCGCGACCCTCGCCTGGAACACTGCCCGCCATATCGAGGCCTGGTACGCCATCATGGGCATTGGCGCGGTCTATCACACGCTTAACCCGAGGCTTTTTCCCGAGCAGATCGCCTGGATCATGAACAATGCCGAGGATAAGGCGATCTTCGTCGATCTGACCTTCGCGCCGATCCTGGAAAAGATTGCCGGCGCGGTCCGGTCGCTGCGACGGGTTATCGTGCTGACCGACCACGCGCATATGCCGCAAACGTCTCTGGCGAATGCCGTCGCCTACGAGGAATGGCTGGCCCAAGCCGACGGCGCCTTCACCTGGAAGACGTTCGACGAGAACACCGCCGCCGGCATGTGCTACACCTCCGGAACGACGGGCGACCCGAAGGGCGTTCTCTACAGCCACCGCTCCAATGTGCTTCATGCGATGATGGCGGCGATGCCCGACGCCATGGGACTGTCGACGCGCGATGTCGTCCTGCCTGTCGTGCCGATGTTTCACGCCAACGCCTGGGGGCTCGGCCAGAGCGGGCCGATGATCGGCGCCAAGCTGGTGATGCCGGGCTGCAAGATGGATGGCGCCTCGATCTATGAACTGCTCGACACCGAAAAGGTGACGTTCAGCGCCGCCGTGCCCACCGTCTGGATGATGCTGCTGCAATATCTGGAGGAGACCGGAAAGAAGCTGCCTTATCTGAAGAAGGTCGTGATTGGCGGGGCGTCCTGCCCGCGTGCCATCATCGCCAAGTTCCAGGACAATTACGACGTGCAGGTGGTGCATGCCTGGGGCATGACCGAGATGTCGCCGCTGGGCACGCTGTGCACCTTGAAGCCGCAACATGAGATGCGGACCGGCGAGGCGCGGCTCGATGTCCAGGGCAAGCAGGGTTTTCCGCCCTTCGGCGTCGAAATGAAAGTGACCGACGACGACGGTAACGCGCTACCCTGGGACGGCAAGACTTTCGGACATCTCAAGGTGCGCGGGCCCGCGGTGGCCCGCGCCTATTATGGCGGCGACGGCGCCGAGCAGTTCGACGCCGACGGTTGGTTCGACACCGGCGATGTCGCCCATATCGACGCCAGCGGCTATATGCAGATCACCGACCGCGCCAAGGACGTCATCAAGTCGGGCGGCGAATGGATATCGACCATCGATCTCGAGAATCTCGCCGTCGGCCATCCGGACGTGGCGGAAGCGGCGGCCATCGGAATCCCGCATTCCAAATGGGGCGAGCGGCCGCTGCTCGTCGTCGTGCGCAAGCCCGGCAGGGAGCCGAGCAAGGGCGACATTCTGACCTTCATGAGCGGCAAGGTGGCGAAGTGGTGGATGCCCGACGACGTGGCCTTCGTCGGCGAAATCCCGCACACCGCCACCGGCAAGATCCAGAAGACCAGTTTGCGCGCCCAGTTCAAGGACTATCGCCTGCCGACGGATTGACGAAAAATGTTCGATCTTTCGGCTTCAAGCCCGCGCCAAAAACCTCTAAGTCTCGGTTCGGACTGGGGTAATGCGGCAGACAATGGCTACAGTTCCTGAACGGCAGACGTCGAGGGCGGCCGGCTGGTCGCGGCGGATCGGCGCATTTTCGCTCGTCCTTCTGCTGACCGTCGTTGCCGGCTATCGGCTCGATCTCGTCGAGACTCCGCCTTTCCTGTGGGTGCTGGCGGTGGTAGCGCTGCTGGCCGCGTGTGCCCTGTTGCTGGCAGGCCTTGCCCTGTCGCGGGTCTGGAGCTTCGGCGATCGCGGCGGCCGCGATCTCTCGGTCGGTGCGCTGCTGGCGCTTCTGGTGCTGGCACCCTACGGCGTCGCGGTCTACTGGGCAACGATCTATCCGCCGCTGCGTGATATCTCGACCGATCTCGACGATCCGCCGGCGCTAGACACCAGCGACCGCACCGCCGACATGAACCAGTTGTCGCCGCCGACGCCGGGCGAACAGAGCCTGCAGGCGGAGGCCTATCCGCTGGTCAGCGGGCGCAGCTACAATCTGCCTTTCGAAACCGTCGTCGACGCTGTCGAAACCGTGCTCGACCGCCGCGATTGGCAGTTGACGGCGCCTTATCCCGACATCAACGGCCAGAGCCAAGCGACGATCAACGCGCTGGCCAAGGGCTTCGTGCTCGGATTGCCGGCCGACGTCGCCATCCGCATCACCGACGACGGCGAGCAGATCATCGTCGACATGCGCTCGGCCTCGCGCTACGGCCGCTACGACCTCGGCGACAACGCCGCCCGCATCACGGCTTTCCTTGGCGAGCTCGACCAGGAGGTCGCCGGGCAGGTCGGCGCGGGGCCGGCCGAGTAGAGCAATCCCAGGAAAAGTGTGAAGCGGTTTTCCGTCAGGAATTTGCGTCAAAAAGGAAGAAGGGAGCGCTTCGCCGTTTCCGTGAAACGGTAAAGCGCTCCGGACCTACGCGGCGGGCGCGAAAACGCCGTCTATGGCCGGATCGCCGTCGGTGACGACCAGTCCGCGCGCGACCAGATCCTCGAGCTGGGCAAGCACCGACAGGCCGGCTGCGCCGTGCAGCCGCGGGTCCGTGTCGAAATAGATCGCCGCGACCATTTCAGTGATAGTCCGATCTCCAGCGCGGATGCGTTCCAGGATCGCCCTTTCGCGCATCTTGCGATGCGTCTTCAGCCCGCGCATAAGGCTTTGGGGCGCGGCCACAGCTCCACCATGGCCAGGCAAAAGCAAGCGATCGTCGCGCGCCAAAAGCTTGTCGATGGAGCTCATATAGTCGGCCATGGCGCCGTCCGGCGGCGCAACGATCGAGGTTGACCAGGCCATGACATGGTCGGCTGAAAACAGGGTTCCGGTTCCATCGAGCGCAAACGCGGCGTGGTTGGCGGTGTGGCCGGGCGTCAGCACGGTGCGGATCGCCCAGCCGTCGCCCTCGGTCAGCGCATTGTCGGCCAGCACGACATCGGGAACGAAGGCAAGATCGGCGCTGGCGTCGAGCGGATTGACCTCGCCGATGCGCAAGGCGCGGGCCGGCCGATGCGGGCCTTCGGCAAGCGTCGGGGCGCCGGTCAGCTCCTTCAATCGCGCCGCGAGCGGCGAATGGTCGCGATGGGTGTGGCTGACGAAGATGTGGCTGACAGGACGGCCAGCGATCGCCGCAAGCAGCGTTTCCAGATGGGCGTCGTCTTCCGGCCCCGGGTCGATCACCGCCAGCGTGTCGCGGCCGACGAGATAGCTGTTGGTGCCGTGGAAAGTGAACGGGCTTGGATTTCTGGCGGTGACGCGCAGCACACCCGGCGCAACCGCAATCGCCCGGCCATAGGCGGGATCGAAGCTGGTGTCGAATTCAAGGGCCATGCCGGCGTGCTCCGTTGCGATGCGGCAAAATGATTGCCGTCCGATACGGAAGCCAATATAGGACAATCAATGCATGTCGCCCAAAACTGCGCCGCGGTTTTGGAGAACGAAATACACCAAGACGAATTTTAAAGCGCGTCGCCTGAATCCGTTTCTGCGCGATGCGCTTTAAAGCCAGCAACTCAGCCACCCGGCAAATCAGCCAGAACAGGGAAGACCATGGCAACTGCAACCACGATGCGCCCGCTTGTTTCTCTCACCCTGCCGGATCGCGGCGCTGCCCGGCTCGCGACCCAGCTCTTCCTGGCGCTTGCCGGAACCCTGCTGCTGACGCTTTCGGCGAAGACTAAAGTGGTGCTTGGCCCGGTCGACATCTCGCTGCAGACGCTGGCCGTGCTGTTGATCGCCTCGGCATTCGGCCTGCGGCTGGCCGTCGCGACGCTCCTTCTCTACCTTGCCGAGGGCGCTTTTGGCTTGCCGGTCTTCCAGGGCACGCCGGAAAAGGGCGTCGGCATCGCCTATATGCTGGGCTCGACCGGCGGCTATCTCGCCGGCTTCGTGGTCATGGCGGCCATCGCCGGCTGGGCCGCCGATCGCGGCTGGGACCGCAATCCCTTCAAGCTGTTCGGCGCCATGCTGACGGCGGAGGTCGTCATGATGGCCATGGGCTTTGCCTGGCTGGCGATGCTCATCGGACCGGAAAAGTCCTGGCAGTTCGGCGTCTTGCCCTTCATCGTCGGCGACCTGATCAAGGTGGCTTTGGCCGCCAGCCTGGTGCCGGCCGTATGGACGTTGCTCAAGCGCGGCTGAGCCAGATCGACGCAAAAAAGGGCCGGTGGGCGACAGGCGCCCGCCGGCCCTTTTTCATTATGTAGTCGGATTTCGCTCGAAACCACCGCATGCCGGATGGTAGAAAGGGGTGAAGTAACGTCGGGAAGCAGTCAAAGCCGACATTGACAAGCAAGCGTCCGAAACCTAAGCACGGGCAACTTGGCGACGAGGCGGGGGCCGCGGTAGTTCAAGGAGAGCTTGTTGAAAGGAATTATCCTTGCGGGTGGGGGCGGGACACGCCTTTATCCACTTACATTAGCGGTTTCTAAGCAGATACTGCCGATCTACGACAAGCCGATGATCTACTACCCGCTGAGCGTGCTGATGCTCGCTGGGATTCGCCAGATTCTGGTCATTTCAACTCCGCGCGACTTGCCGGTTTTCCAGGCGTTGCTGGGCGACGGTTCCGAATTCGGGCTGGAACTGTCCTATGCCGAGCAGCCGCAGCCCAACGGCCTCGCCGAGGCTTTCATCATCGGCCGCAACTTCATCGGCAAGGACAGCGTGTCGATGATTCTCGGCGACAACATCTATTTCGGCGGCGGCCTGTCGCAGCTCTGCCGCGAGGCGGCGACGCGCGATGGCGGCGCCTCGGTCTTCGCCTATTATGTCGACGATCCCGAGCGTTATGGCGTGGTCTCCTTCGACAAGGCCACCGGGAAGGCGCTGACGATCGAGGAGAAGCCGCAAAAGCCGAAGTCCAATTGGGCCGTGACGGGTCTTTATTTCTACGACAACGATGTGGTCGACATCGCCTCGACCATCCGGCCTTCGGCGCGCGGCGAGCTCGAGATCACCACGGTCAACAACGTCTATCTCGAGCGTGGCAAATTGCATGTCCACCGCCTCGGCCGCGGCTATGCCTGGCTGGATACCGGCACGCATGACAGCCTGCTCGAGGCATCGTCTTTCGTGCGCACGATCGAGCATCGCCAGGGCATCAAGATCGCGTGCCCGGAAGAGATTGCGCTGGAGCAGCACTGGATCAGCGCCGACAAGGTTCTGGATCGCGCCGCGCGGCTCGGCAAGAACGAGTATGCCGCCTATCTGCGCCGGCGGGTGGCCGATCTGATGGAGGAGCGGGGTGCTTGAGGTCAGGGCGCTCGGCCTCGACGGCGTGCTGGAGATCTTGCCGAAGCGGCATGGCGACGCGCGCGGTTTTTTCAGCGAGACCTGGAATGCCGAGCGCTTTGCCGAAGCCGGCATCGATCTCGATTTCGTGCAGGACAATCATTCCTATTCCGCCGCGGCCGGCGTGCTGCGCGGCCTGCACTATCAGCTGCCGCCGCGCGCGCAGGACAAGCTGCTGCGCGTCATCCGGGGCAGTGTGCTCGATGTCGCGGTCGACATCCGCCGCTCTTCGCCCACTTTCGGCCAATGGGAAGCGCTGGAGATATCGGCCGACAAGGGCAACCAGGTCCTGGTGCCGAAAGGCTTCGCCCATGGTTTCGTCACGCTCGTGCCGAATACCGAGGTGCTCTACAAGGTGACCGACACCTACTCGCCCGGGCACGACCGCTCGATCCGCTTCGACGACCCGGCGATCGGCATCAAATGGCCCGAGATCGCGGGCGGCTTCCAACTGTCGGATAAGGATCGCAACGCGCCGCTGCTGACCGCGGCGGAGGTGTTCGCGTGAGGAGGGACGGCGGCATGAATTTCCTGGTTACCGGTGGCGCCGGTTTCATCGGCTCGGCCGTGTGCCGGCATCTGTGCGCCAATCCGGCCTACCGCGTCACCAATCTCGACAAGCTCACCTATGCCGGCAACCTCGCTTCGCTGAGGCCGATCGAGAACGCGCATAATTACCGCTTCGAGCAAGCCGATATCTGCGACGAGCGCGCCGTGCTGGAGATCTTGCGCCGCGACGACATCGACATCGTCATGAACTTAGCCGCCGAGAGCCATGTCGACCGCTCGATCGATGGGCCGGGCGCCTTCATAGAGACCAACATCGTCGGCACCTACCGCATCCTGAATGCCGCGCTGGAATACTGGCGGGGACTGTCCGAGGCTCGCCAACGCGGCTTCCGCTTCCATCATGTCTCGACCGACGAGGTGTTCGGCGACCTGCCTTTCGACGGCGGCCTGTTCGTCGAGGAGACGCCCTACGCGCCGTCCTCGCCCTATTCGGCGTCGAAGGCGGCGTCCGACCATCTGGTGCGGGCCTGGCACGAGACCTACGGCCTGCCGGTGGTGCTGTCCAATTGCTCGAACAATTACGGGCCGTACCATTTTCCGGAAAAGCTGATCCCGCTGGTCATCCTCAACGCGCTCGACGAGAAGCCGCTGCCGGTCTACGGCGCCGGCGCCAATGTGCGCGACTGGCTGTTCGTCGAGGATCACGCGCGCGCCCTCGAGCTGGTGGCGACCAAGGGGCGGCCGGGCGAGAGCTACAATGTCGGCGGCAATTCCGAGCGCACCAATCTCGGCGTCGTCGAGACGATCTGCGGCCTGCTCGATTTGAAGCGGCCGCGTGCCGGCGGCAAAAGCTACCGCGAGCTGATCGCCTTCGTCACCGACCGCCCCGGCCATGACCGGCGCTACGCGATCGACGCCGCCAAGATCGCGCGCGACCTCGGCTGGGCGCCGCGCGAGAATTTCGACAGCGGCCTGGCCAGGACCGTCGACTGGTACCTCGACAACAAATGGTGGTGGGGGCCGATCCGCGAGCAGCGCTACGATGGCGCGCGGCTGGGCCGGGCTGCGGCCGAAAAGCGCCCGATCGAAAACGCCCCGATCGAAAACGTAAAGAGCGATAGCGGCCCGCCCGGGAAGGCGGCCGGGAGCAGGAAGGTGGCCACGTGAGGCTTGCCGTCACCGGACGCGACGGCCAGGTTGCCGCGAGCCTGGTCGAGGCGGCGCGCGGCCGCGACGATGTCGAAGTCGTCGCCGTCGGCCGGCCGGCGATCGACCTGACGCGGCCCGACACGGTGTTCGCCGCACTCGAAGCGGCGAGGCCCGATATCGTCGTTTCCGCCGCCGCCTACACCGCCGTCGACCAGGCCGAGGACGAGAAGGACCTGGCCTTCGCCGTGAACGCAACCGGCGCCGGCAAGGTGGCCGAAGCGGCGGCAAGGCTCGGCGTTCCCGTCATCCATCTGTCGACCGACTATGTCTTCGACGGCACCAAGGACGGCGCCTATGTCGAGACCGACAAGACCGCGCCGCTCGGCGTCTACGGCGCCTCCAAGCTCGCCGGCGAAGAGGCCGTGGCGGCCGCCAATCCGCGCCATATCATCCTGCGCACAGCCTGGGTCTACAGCCCCTTCGGCAGGAACTTCGTCAAGACCATGTTGAGGCTGGCCAGCGACCGCGACGAGATCGCGGTCGTCGCCGACCAATGGGGCAATCCGACATCGGCGCTCGACATTGCCGACGCGATCCTGCACGCGGCGCCGAAGCTGGGCGACGACAGGAATTTCGCCGCCTTCGGCATCTATCATCTGGCGGGCGAGGGCGACACCAACTGGAGCGGCTTTGCCCGTCACATCCTCGACACAAGCCGGGCGTTTGGTGGCCCGCACGCGAAAGTGCGCGAGATCGCGACGGCGGACTATCCGACCAAGGCCAGGCGGCCGGCCAACTCGCGGCTGTCGAGCGAGAAGTTTGAGGATGTGTTCGGGTGGACGGCGCCGGGGTGGCGGGAGGCGACCGGGGAAGTAGTGAGTAGGCTACGGAGCGGCGCGCGGAAGCTACAGCGGCCACTCTGAAGGGATGGATATGATCTCAAACACGTCAACGCTGTGGTTTCGGCTTGCTCAGTTCGACATAAGGCTTCGTTACCGAAACTCGACCTTCGGTCCCCTTTGGATAACTTTGAATACAGCGATATTCGCTGCGTCGGTTGGCTTTCTTTATGCGGTTCTGCTCAATCAGCCAATTAAAGAATATCTCCACCATTTGGCGACGAGCATAGTTCTTTGGCAATTCCTGTCGGCAACTGTGGTCGAGGGCGCCGAGAGCGTAATTAACGCTAATGACCTAATTTTAAATACAAAAATGTCTCCGGCTTCTTGTTTATTTCGATGTGTTACAAAGAACTTTATGATACTTCTTCACAATCTGTTAGTTGTTTTTTTGACGATGTTAATAGCTTATCCGAACGTTGGATTGAATATTCCAATGTTCATTCTTGGTGTCGCGTTGCTGATAGCTCACGCGACGTGGATATCGTCCATAGTATCGGTTATTTCGGTGAGGTTCAGGGACGTTCCGTTAATCACAGGATCGGCGATGCAGTTGCTTTTCATACTGTCGCCGATCCTTTGGACGGCGAAGGTTCTTCCCTCTGAATCGCTATTCCTAATTCTCAATCCCATTTCCTACATGATCGATGCCGCGCGCACGCCGATCCTAAATGGTGGCACAGACTACACAAGCGTACTCGTTTCTGCCGTGATCGCTTTGCTGGGCAGCCTCGCCGCATACGCGCTTTATCGAAGAACTCAGCACCGAATTCCCTATTGGCTCTGAAATCTGAAGCCGGCAGTCAAATTGGAGTCCAATGTCACAGCCATCGATTCAACTAACTGATGTCGCCGTGCGAATCCCGATCTGGTCCGCCCCCGCTAATCGCTCGCTCAAGCAGGCGGCGCTCCGATTTACGACCGGCGGTCGTCTGCTGGCGGGTGATTCGGGTCGTTTCGAGGTGGCCGCGCTCGACGGCGTTTCGCTTGACCTTCAGCCCGGGACGCGATTGGGCCTGTGCGGACATAATGGTGCCGGTAAGACGACGTTGCTGCGGGTTCTGGCGGGTATTTTGAAGCCCACAAGCGGGACTGCCGCCATAGAGGGAGATACGGCCGTTTTGATAAAGCCGTCGATGGGCCTATCTCCCGAACTTACCGGGCGAGAATTTATCCGGCTTCAAAGCCTCATGGCTGGAATATCGCCAAAGGACGTTGAACAGAAAATCGATTCCATAGTCGATTTTTCTGAACTCGGCGACTTCATCGACCTTCCGGTCCGCACATACTCGGCAGGCATGCAGACACGATTGTCATTTTCAGTTGTTACGGCTTACCCAACCGATATCGTGCTCCTGGATGAGGGATTGGGAACCGGCGACGAATCATTCCAGAAGAAGGCGCGCGATCGGATGGACCGTTGGCTAAACAATGCGGCCATTATTGTTCTGGCGTCTCATTCCGATGCATTGATCCGTTCTATGTGTCACTCGGCAGTATATCTCGAAAAGGGTCGAATCGTGAGAGAGGAGATTTTCAATTAATGCGTCGACGGCTTACTACAGCGCTTGCCGGCGCGGGATCGCGGCTGTTTGGGCACCAGGAGTTGAAGCAGTCCTATCACAAGGTCTTCGATCCGAATGTCCAACTCCAGAGCTACAAGAGTCGGCTTGCCTACCTTTGCCTCTCTGCGGCTCACCGCTTTGGACTCCTTGCCGATCTGCAGTCCTCCTATCTCGCGGGTCTCCCACTGGTTCCTGCAATCGCGCCTCCGAACCATATTTATGACCGGGATTTCCTCAATCTACGATTGAACCGCGTCTACGATTTGCCGGACGTCGAAATCGATGAACGCCGGCCGCAGACGATTAACGTTCTCGTTCCGGCTTTCGATTTTAAGTCCATTTCCGCAGGTTTTTTTGGTATCTTCCAGGTGGCGCTTTTTTTGCGCACGACAGGCGTGAACGTCCGACTTGTGCTTTTCGACAATTTCTACTTCAATCTTCCAGAATTTAGAGAGAAGATCCTAAAATACCCTGGAATGGAGAGGATTTTTGACGAACTTGAGGTTGAATATATAGGAGAAAGAAGGGCGCCCCTCAAGGTATCTAAGTACGATTACACAGTTGCAACTGTGTGGTATTCCGCATATTTTGCAAATAAGATTCAATCGTTAACGGAAAACGAGCGGTTCATATATTTAATACAAGATTATGAATCCTTGTTTTATCCGGCGAACAGCTTACATGTCGTTGCTGATCGAACATACGAGATGCGCTATCACGCGATCTTCTCAAGTGAAAGCCTAATGAATTTCTTTGTCAAAAGCGATGTCGGCGGGATAGTATCCCGCAAGATGTCATATACGTTCTTCAACAACGCTTGTTCTGCAAATCTATTATCTAGGGAATTATTTATCCAGCGAAATTGTTCGAAGGCAAAAAAGAGAATCGTCTTCTATTCTCGCCCGGTTGTGGACCGGAATATGTTCGAATTGACGGCGTTGTCTCTGTCGACCGCATTCAGATTGGGAATTTTCGATCCAGACGAGTGGGATTGTGTTGGCATGGGTCTTGGAGAGGGGGTAGTCGAGTTGCTTCCGGGCGTTCGTTCGGTCTCGCTGCCGAGAATGGATCTAAGCACGTACATCGAGGAAGTTGCCAGCTTCGATATCTGCCTGACCTTGATGGCTTCGCCGCATCCAAGCATGATTCCGATGGACTTGGCTGCGTCGGGTTGTGTGGTCGTGACGAATACGTTTAAGACAAAAACCGAGAGCTATCTGCGTAGCCTCAGCGGAAACGTAATTCCGGCGGCGCCGGGGCTGAACGAAATCGTTTCGGCCCTAGAATTGGCAAAATCCAAGAGTGAGAACCTCGAGGAGCGCTACCGGTTCGCGAAGGCGATGAAGTATCCGCGGAACTGGGATCGGTCGTTTACCTCCAGGCACTTGAATTTCGTCAAGCGCCACGTTCACATTGTGGCGAGAGATAAGCTAGCCGGCGAACGTAGGACAGCCTGATGTCAGCGCCTGTTCGTGCGATTGAGGGCGGAGCGGATCAAGCATCGAAACGGTGAACATGGAAACGTCCCATAAGGCGATTAGGATAGGGTCCCCTGGTGTCCAAAGAACTCTGATAGTGGTGGGTTGTGGGCGAGGAGGAACGAGCCTGGTTGCGGGCGCGGCTATTATCTTGGGCGTTCCGATGGGTACCGACGCCGATTCTGTTAATCATGAGGACGTCGAGCTCGTCAATGCTGCTCAAGGTCTCGATGTTGATGGCCGTCCGATGGGGCTTTCTGCTGAGACTGCTATAGAAAACCTCAAAAGGATTATTGGCCGCAGGAACAATGTAAGTGACATCTGGGGATGGAAAGATCCTTCTGCCGATCTATATCTTGAAGCGGTGTCGGGCGCAGTAAGAAATCCCTTCGTGGTATTCGTCAACAGAGATGTAGCCGCGATAGCTCAGTCAGAGTTCAAGAGGATGCAATATTCGATTGAACAAGCTTATGAGCAGGCACTTCATCGGTTCACTAGGTATTGGGAGTTGCTGCAAAGGCTTGAATGGCCGACCTTGCTGGTAAGTTACGAACGAGCGGCGCTACATCCGGAATTGCTGCTTTGCGAGTTAGCCGAGTTCGTAGGACTTCCACCGCCTGCGGTACATCAGCGCGAGATGGCAAAATGGTTTGCAGCGGCCCGAGATTATCGAGCGCTGGAATCCCCAGGCGCCGCGGGGAATCTGGCCATACCGTCAAAGGCGAGATAGGGTTTGATGGGAGTCAATAGATGCGCCACGGACGCCTCGGTTTCGTCGTCGCAGGGGTCCAAAAGGCGGGAACGTCGGCGCTCTTCTCGTATCTAGCGAGACATCCCTCTCTGTTGTCTCCGAGACAGAAGGAAATCCATTTTTTTGATGATGAGGGGCATATAGATTGGACCAAGCCCAACTACGATTTGCTTCACCAATTTTTCCCGTCCGACAAGGAAGATAGAATCGCCTTTGAGGCTACCCCGATTTCCATGTTTTGGCCGAATGCACTTGATCGGATTGCAGCGTACAATCCCGAAATGCGGCTTATCTTAATCTTTCGTGACCCTATTGAACGAGCGTGGTCCCACTGGCGGATGGAAGTTTCCAGGGGTGCAGACAATGTTCCTTTTGCGTACGCCATTAGGGCGGGACGGGCACGGCTTCATGGACTCTGCCGAAGTCATCCGTCTTGGAGGACTTACAGCTATGTCGAACGAGGTTTCTATTGGCGCCAGATCCGGAATCTGTTTCGAATTTTTGGTCGCCAGAACGTTCTGCTACTGCGTTCCAACGATCTGAGGCGAGATCCGGCGGCCGTGCTGGATTCTATAGCGGCTTTCCTACAGGTCGAACCCTTTCCGCATGGGGAGGAGGTCATCGAGCACGTCGGAACACGAGTTTGTCCGCAGCCGAGCAACGGCGACGTCGAATATCTGAGGACGCTTTATGCAGAGAAGTCGAACTCTTCACTGCTGCGAGCGGTCTCGTCGTGGACGATTGGCTGACATGTCACGAAGGTGCGGGAATAGCGGCGGGGGAGCCAAGGACAATTGATTAGGTTACATAACCTGGACGGCCTTCGCGGCTTCGCGGCGTTGCTCGTGGTGCTTAGCCACCTTTGCGGTCAGTTAGGGATCCTTGGATTCATCTTTGAAGGGGGCGGTGGGCAGGTCGGGGTTCAAGTATTCTTTGCGCTCTCGGGCTTCTTAATTGGATCTATTTACCTAAATTACCCGATAAAAAGGGTGGAGGCGGCCGATTTTGTGGCTCGGCGTGTCGCTCGCGTTTTGCCTTTGTATTTAGCTGTGGTTGTTGTGTCTTATTGTTTAGGATACATCGCAGGGGTTCCTGTAATATATGATGTGAATAAGCAAAATTTGTTAGACCATCTACTGCTCGTGAAGGCGGTAAGCGTGATGTGGACAATTCCGGTGGAAATCCACTTTTACATGATATTTTTGGTTATATGGGGTGTATTTTCAATAAGTAAAGGTGCAGGAATCGTATTGTCGATGGCGTCCATTCCGGTACTTCTATTTGTTCCAGATCCTATGGCGCTGCGGCCCTTTCTTATGGCGTTTTTTTTGGTCGGAATTGTTTTCTCTCAGGTCCCAACCATTGGTTCAAGTGGAGCATTCGCGTTGGCCTTATGCGCAACGATAGTGGCTATGCCCGCAGTATCGAAGCTGCTTGGCTTGGATTTTTTTGAATTCTGGCGGTCGCCTCTGAATGCGGTAGCTGTAGGCGCTCTGGTCTACACTGCGGCTCACGCTCCAATTGCGACGAAGTTCTTGGGAAGCGGAATTGCGAGATACATTGGTATGATATCGTTTTCCATTTATCTTCTTCACTGGCCAATAATGGCTATAATTACGACGTACACAAAAATAACAACGGAGCCATTACTATATTTATGTTGCGTCATTGCTGTGACGGTCGTTTTGTCAAGCATCTCCTACTACTTGATTGAGGCGCCAGCCAAGCGCTTAATAGCCAAAGGACGTCCGACCAGGAATCCTGCGAGCGTTCCTTCACCTTTCGGTGCCCCCTTCTGAATATGGAGTTCTAGTTGCAGCGCTTGGACCAACTCAGGAGACACCTCGACAAAGAAACCATGATCGGTATCGAGATCGGTCCGTTCTTCAACCCGGTTGCCCCAAAGTCAGAGGGCTGGAACACGGTAGTCGTCGATACACAGGATGGTCAAGCTCTCCGTGCGGCAGCTCGAAACCATACAGAGGAGGTCATCCGGCAACGGGTGGGGAATATTGAAGACGTGGACATTGTGTGGTCCGGGCAGCCTCTAGATGTCGTCGCCCTCGAGAGAAATCCGGGCGGTTATGATTTCCTTGTCGCGAGCCATGTGATTGAGCACACACCGGATATGCTGTCTTTCCTCCAGCAGTGCTCGCGCTTATTGAAGCCCGAGGGCATCATATCGCTGGGGGTCCCCGATATGCGCAAATGCTTCGATCTTTTGAAGGCTCCGACTGGTATTCGCGAAATTCTAGCCGCCCATCGTGAACGTCGTGTTCGCCATGTACCGGAAACATTGTTTGAAGCTCGATCGCGCGCTGCAATGCGGGGGAACAAAGGAGCCTGGGTTTCGGGCGATCAGTCTGCCATTGGGTTGGCTCATCCTTTCGATCATGCCCTGCAGTCCTATAAAGAGGATCTCGCCAACAGTTCGACGCCTGGGCCCTACGTCGATGCCCACGCTTGGTTCTTCACGCCGTCGTTGTTTCAGCTCGTGGTGATGGAACTTCACGCAATGGGCCTGCTTTCGCTGAAGATCGCTTGGCTGGAGGAGAATCTCGGCTCCGAATTCATCGTTCAGATGAGACGTGCGCATCCCATCGAGGTCATGTCCCCTGCCGAATTGAGCGCTGAACGGATTCGCCTGACCCTCAAACACTATGCTGAGTTTGATCGTGAAGTCGGGCCTAGCTATCGATCCGTAGCTCTGCCCGAAAAGGAGGTGGTTGAAGTGCCCGTGACAGTGATTGTCGAAGTGCCTGTGAAGGCATTGCCGGAGCCTACGCTTGATCTGGCAAAGCGACTGGCGTCGCGTATTCTTCGCAAGGTGCTGTCGCTCCTCGGAGTCGCTTAGAGGCACATCGTCAAGAAGGTCCGCTGCACATTATGAGCTAATGAGTTACTGGATGACAAGTTTCCCGGAAGTAACTTCGCTGGCACGTCAAAAAACCTCTGGCCCTCCCGCTCGCTCCGCGCTAAGGCGATAACCGGGTGACGGGGTTGGGGATTTGCAATCCAGAGTGGCGCCGGACGGTGTTTTGTCCGGCGCGGTTCTGATAGCATGTCCCTGCGCCTGGAGTTCAGTGCCACCCAATGACCGCATACGTAGAAGCCGTATCGGAACTCCGACCGAGGATGCGGCAGGCCATCATCATGATCCAGGACCTCGTCATGGTCCTCGTGGCGGTGGCTCTCAGTCTCATCCTCTCGCAGTCGCGGCTTTCTTTCGAGGCGTTCTCCTTTGCCGGGCTCGCCTGCTGGGCGCTCATCGTGCTTGCCGCCCATCTGTTGTTTCGCTCCTGCGGCCTCTACAACACCGTCTGGCGCTTTGCCTCCACGCCCGACTTCTTCAACATCCTCAAGGGCTGCGGCAGCCTGACGGTGGTCCTCTACGTGACCTCGCTTGCCTTCCGTCTCTTCCATCCGGTCGCCGGCCTCAACGAACGCCAGTTCATCGTCTTCTTCCTGGTCTCCTTCACCATCATATCGGCGCCCAGGCTATACTATCGCTTTCTCCGCGACGGCGCGTCCTGGCGCATCCTGCGCCGCCCTCCGGGGGACGGTCCGGTCAAGCAGGCGCTGTTCATCGGCCGATTGAGTGAGGCGGACGTGATCGTGCGCTTCACCCGCACGGCGGCGCCGGCCGAATACACCATAGCCGGCATCATGGCGACTGAGGCCGATGTGCCGCTCGGCACGCGGATCCAGGGCGTTCCGGTCGTGGCGCTCAGGCCGCGCCTGGTCGAGGTGCTGGAGGACTATGTCAAGGGCACGGAAAACCTCGACCTCCTGATCTTCGGCAAGGGGGTCGAGCGCGAGATCGAGGACTATGCCGAGCTGGTGCGGGTCGCGCGCCACAGCGGCATCGCCGTCGTCCAGTTCTCCGGCCTGTCGGAGCTCGGGCAGGGCGGCAGGCTGGTTCTCGATGATGTCGAGATGGAAACCATCATGCGCCGTTCGGCGGTCGCCATCGACACCACGCGCATCAGCGCCTTCGTCGGCCGCAAACGGGTGATGGTCACAGGCGGCGCCGGCTCCATTGGCCGCGTGCTTGTCAAGCGCGCGCTGGAGCTCGGCGCCGAGGCGGTGCTGGTGGCCGACAATTCCGAATTCGGCATTTTCCAGCTCGATCAGCTGATCGACGATCATTACCGCGACCGGCTGACCAGCCGTATCGTCGACGTCACCGACCGGGCTCACATGATGCGTCTCGTCAGCGAGTTCAAACCCTCGATCCTCTTTCATGCCGCGGCGCTGAAGCACGTGCCGCTGCTGGAAGAGAACTGGGAAGCGGCGATCGAGACGAATGTCTTCGGCACGCTCGCCTGCGCCGAGATCGCCGCCGAATGCGGGGTGCCGCAGTTCCTGCTGATCTCCAGCGACAAGGCCGTCGACCCGACTTCGGTGCTCGGCGTCACCAAGCGCGCGGCCGAGCAGATCGTCTCCTCGCTGCATGAAACCCATGCCGCGCCATCGCCCTCGCAAGCCGCCGCGGCGAACGGTCATCGGGCCGGCGCCTCGAGCGTGCGTCGTTCCGGCACCAAGTTCATTGCCGTGCGCTTCGGCAACGTCTTCGGCTCCACTGGCTCGGTGGCGACCATCTTCCAGGCGCAGATCGAGGCGGGCGGACCGGTCACCATCACCGACCGGCGCATGACCCGCTATTTCATGACCATGGCCGAGGCCGTCGACCTCGTCATCATGTCGGCCGCCGATGCCGAGCAGCGCCGGGGCGCGGATGACTACGCCATCTACATGCTCGACATGGGCAAGCCCGTGCCGATCCTCGAAGTTGCCGAAACCATGATCCGCATGGCCGGCAAGAGTCCTTACACTGATGTTCCGATCCGCTTCACCGGCATCAGGCCCGGCGAGAAGCTGCACGAGACGCTGCACGCCGAGAACGAGGAGGTGGTCAAGCTCGCCACCGCCAAGATTTTCGGCCTCAGGGCAGGGGTCCTCGAATGGCCCAAAATCGAGGCGGCCCTGCCGGCGCTGGTTGCCGCCATGCACGATCGCGACAAGACCGCCGCGCTTGCCATCCTGGCCGGGCTCTACAGGGCGGAAGAAGACATTGGCGGCCTGCGCGAAGAGGCGGCGCCGAAAGCGGCCGGACAGATCGGTTAGAGCATGTCTCTCGAAAGTGGGAACCGGTTTCGGGACAAAGACATGCATAAAATCCAAAACCTACAGCGCGCTATACGCTTTGCACCTGTGCCGCGCGCCCGCAATTGGCTACTGAAACCCGTTCAAACACCCTGCGGGCAAGCGATTCCACAGCCGTGACCAGAAAAGATCAGCGCGTGGCCGTTCTCATGGGCACGAAGGATGGCGCGGCCTATATCGGCGAACAATTGGAATCCTTGCTGGCGCAGTCCTGGCCGCTCGTCGATCTCTGGATCTCCGACGACGGTTCGTCGGACGCCACGATCGCAATCGTCGAGACGTGGCGGTCCCGCTGGAACAAGGGATCCGTCACACTGGTGGATGGTCCGCGAAGGGGCTTCGCCGCCAATTTCCGCTCGATGATCATCGATCCGCGCATCGATGTCGACTACTACGCCTTTTGCGACCAGGACGATGTCTGGGAGGCGGATCGGCTGGAGAGCGCCATCCGCTGGATGAAGGGAGAGGACATGGAAACACCGCTCCTGTTCTGCTCGCGCACGGCGACCATTTCGCAGACCGGCGTTCCGGCCGGCTACTCGCCACTCTTCCGGCGCCCGCCGTCCTTCCGCAATGCGCTGGTGCAAAGCATCGCCGGCGGCAACACGATGCTCTTCAACCGCGCGGCGCGCGACCTTCTGGCGAAAGCATCGACGAGAGCCGAATTCGTCAGCCATGACTGGTGGGCCTATCTCATCGTCACCGCCGCCGGCGGCAAGGTCCGCTACGAGCCGCGGCCGCTGGTCAAGTACCGCCAGCACGAGGCAAACCTCGTCGGCGCCAATGTCTCGTGGAGCGCGAGGCTTTCAAGGCTGGGGCGTCTGTTCAAGGGCCAGTTCGCCACCTGGACGGACAGCAACCTGCGAGGCCTCGCCGTTAACCGCGACCTCATCGCACGCGATGCTGCACTTTGCCTTCGCCTGTTCATCAGGGCGCGCAAGGGTAATGTCTTCAGGCGTTTCAGCCTGCTCGGCAAAAGCGGCGTCTACCGGCAGACATTCATGGGCACGCTCGGGCTCTACGTCGCTTTCCTCTGGCGCAGGATCTGAGCCATGACAGCGAAGCGTGTGCTCGACCTTGCGGTCGCCGTTCCGATGCTGGCGCTGACGTCGCCCGTCCTGGGTGTCGCGATGCTGGCGATCCGGGCCACGTCGGCGGGCCCCGCCATCTTTTCGCAGATCCGCGTCGGCCGGGGAGGAGCCCTCTTTGCCTGCCGCAAGCTGCGCACCATGTATCTCGCAACGCCTTCCTTGCCCACGCACGAGGCGCCGGCCGGTTCGGTCACCGCGGTCGGCAAGGTGCTGCGCGCAACCAAGGTCGACGAACTGCCGCAGCTCTGGAACGTGCTCAAGGGCGAGATGAGCCTTGTCGGCCCTCGTCCATGCCTGCCGACGCAGACGGAACTGATCGAACGGCGCAAAGAACTGGGCGTGCTCACCGCACTTCCGGGCATCACAGGGCTGGCGCAGATCAAGGGCATCGACATGTCCGATCCAAAATTTTGCGCTGAGACCGATGCGGCCTACATCAAGGCCGCCTCGACGAGCCTGGACCTCAAGATATTGCTGGGCACAGTCTTCCGCGCGTAGAGCGTTTGGCCGCTCACGGTACCGGCGAACGGCCCCCTTGTCGCGCCAGTTCCTCAAGCCGGCCGAGCGTATCGTTTTCCCGTTCCCAGCCTTCCGAGGCCAGCAACGACGAATCGCAGATCTGCGTCGCCACCAGAGCCTGCCACGCGGCCTGTCTGCCGGTGAGCGCGGCCAGCATCCGGAAAGGCCAGCCCGACACGGGAAGAAGCCGGGCAGGCCGGCCATATCCGCGCCGGAACGCGGTGACGATTTCGGACATCCCAACCGGCGACACATCGCCGAGCACATAGGTCGGGCGCGGCGGCACGGGACTGGTCAAAAGATGCGTCACGGCGCCGGCCACGGCGTCATGGGAGACGAGCGAGCGAACCGCCGTCAGAGCGGCTGTCGGCAACGGCAGGCCGATGACCGCCAACCGCATCAGCCAGCGCAGGTTTCCCTTCATGCCTTCGCCGTAGACCGGCGGCAGCCGCAGCGCCGTCGCGCCGTCGCGTCCCGCCGTTGCAAAAGCCTCCAGCATCTTGATCTCACCTTCGCGCTTGGAGTGCCCGTAGGCGCATTGCGGGGCGGGGAGCGTCGCCTCGTCGATGGTGCCGCTGAAACCGGCACCCGTCACGGCGCGGATCGAAGAGAGATAGATGAAGCGCCCGTCGGTGCGCGTGGCGGCTGCCTGGGCGAGCCGTCCGGTCAGCATCGCGTTGACGGTTCGGAAGTCGGCCGCGCCGGCGCTGCGATCATTGTTGAGCGCCGCGCAGTGGACGACATGCGTCACGTCGCGCATCAGCGCCAGGAAGGCTTCCTGCGGCGCATCGGCGCCGGGTAGCGCGACGGCATCGTCCGCTCCCGCCAGCCGCTGCGGCAGGCGCGAAGCGATCCGTATGTCGAATCCGGCTTCGCGCAACCGGCTGACGACCCGGCGCCCAATGAGGCCTGTCGCGCCGGTGACCAGGACCTTCATGGTTGCGGGCTGACACTCGGCGCCATGGCAGGCGCGTCTTTGCCGGTTGGCGCCACCGTCCGCCCGGACGCAAGGTAGGTTCCCGCAATCAGGAATACCATCAGCGTCGCGTCGAGGATATCGTGGCCGACGAGGATGCCGGTCATTCCGCCGGTGAGATAGGTGATGACCGCGACAAGGATCATCGTCGCGCCGAACCGCTCCACCGGATCGGCGCTGCGGCGCAGCGTCCTTGCGGCGTTCCAGGCGGCAACGATGAAGATCGACGCTAGGGCCAGTGCCCCCAGCAGGCCGGCCTCGACCATCGCCGTCAGGAAGCCGTTGTGAAAATGGCTGAAACCCGCGCTTAGACCGAACTGCTCTTGAAAACCCTGCTTCATCAACGCGCGGCTGGCCGTGATGCCATGGCCGAAAATCGGCATCTCGCGAACTGCGGCAAAGCCAATTTCCCACATCGCCACGCGCAGGCCGAGCGCCGTCGAATGGTCCCCATTGGCATTCAGCGCATCCCAGTCGCTGACCAGGAAGTCGGTTCGATCCAGCACGACGCGAGAGCCGATGGCGGCGATCACAAGGGCAACCACCACGCCGATCGCCACGAAGCGCGCCACGTTGGCGCCGGTGAACCGGCGGCGGTTGATGGCAAGCAGGATGATGCCGGCAATCGGCACGGCCACCCAGATCATGCGTGATCCCGAATAGACGATCGCCATGGCTCCGGCGATCGCCGCCAGGACCAGCAGCTTCCAGCGTTTCTCGATGCCCGACAGGGCGCCGGCGAGGCATGTCATGGCGGCAAGGCAGGTAACGGTTGCGAAGACGATCGGGTTTCCGGCGCCGCCCTCGGCCCTCACGCCGAGCCAGTGATACTGGAATATGGCGATCGCCAGCGCGCCGAAGCAGGCCGCGGTGCTCGCAAGAATGGCAATGCGTACCAGAGTGGCCTTCTCGGTGATGCTCCAGGTCGAATAGGAGATGGGGAAAAGCAGGAAGGTGATCAGCGGCAGGAAAAACCGCAAATCGGCAGCCAGCGTGCCGTTGACGATCGAAGCGAGAACCATGGCCGCGCAATAGGCATAGATCGCCACCGTTAGCGCGAGCATGGGCCGGTCGATGTTGAAGCGCCGGCGTTTCGTCGCCAGAAGCATCGCGGACCACACGCCACCGGCATTGAAAGCTATGCTGACCAGCGATCCAAGCACCGGCGGCGAAAAAAAACAGACGATCGAGAAATAGAAATTGATCTGTGCGGGCGTGAGGCGGCGCCGGAGCTTTGTAAACGGTTTCAATGCTTTGCTTCGCAATTTACCAGGTTGCGCCCGGATCTCCATGGAGCCGGCCAAAGGCCGCCTCGCCGATCTCCGTTTGCCGCCCCTGCCGTTCCCCAAGCCCCTATAGCGGCTGGCGCCGCCCTGAGATAGAGCAGTCGACAATGTTGCGACAGAAATCCCCCGATCCGGCCAGGATCGAACGGCCTTGGCATTCCCCGGACGGCACGGTCTTTCCTGGCGTCCGCCTTTTCGATGCCCTGGCAGGATTTTCCGCTTTACCTACCATGCTTGGAAAATTCGTTCTCTAATCACCTCGCGCCGCGCCGGTCCTGCATTGTTATTGGCGGCGCCGATCTGTTAGAACGCCCGCACGAAACAGTTTGTCCGAAGTGAGGTTTGCGCCCGGGCGGCATGGGATTGCCCCTGCGGTGCAAGATTTCCGCCCGACGGCACGAGAGAACGCTCGACGCTCCATGAATATCGCGCTCACGCATCTGCAGCGGCTCGAGGCCGAATCCATCCACATCTTCCGCGAGGTCGCGGCGTCTTTCTCCAAGCCGGTGATGCTCTATTCGGTCGGCAAGGATTCTTCCGTGCTGATGCATCTGGCGATGAAGGCCTTTTATCCGGCCAAGCCGCCTTTCCCGTTCCTGCATGTCGACACCACCTGGAAGTTCCGCGAGATGATCGCCTTTCGCGATCAGATGGCGCAGAGGCTCGGCTTCGACCTTTTGGTCCATGTCAACGAGGATGGTGTGCGCGACGGCATCAACCCCTTCGACCATGGCTCCAACACCCACACCCATGTGATGAAGACGGTGGCGCTCCGCCAGGCGCTCGACAAATACGGCTTCGACGCCGCTTTCGGCGGTGCCCGCCGCGACGAGGAGAAGTCGCGCGCCAAGGAGCGCATCTTTTCCTTCCGCAACGCCCAGCATGCTTGGGACCCGAAGAACCAGCGGCCGGAGATGTGGAAGATCTTCAACACCCGCATCGCGCCGGGCGAATCGATCCGCGTCTTTCCGCTGTCCAACTGGACTGAGCTCGATATCTGGCAGTACATATTGCAGGAGAACATCCCGATCGTGCCGCTCTATTTTGCCAAGGAGCGGCCGGTGGTCGAGCGCGACGGCATGCTGATCATGAAGGATGACGACCGCATGCAGTTGCGCCCTGGCGAGACCGTCGAGAACCGTCTCGTGCGCTTCCGTACGCTCGGCTGCTACCCGCTGACCGGCGCGATCGAGTCTGACGCCGACACGCTTGAGGCCATCGTCGGCGAGATGCTGACTGCACGCACCTCCGAGCGCCAGGGCCGCCTCATCGACCGTGACGAGGCCGGCTCGATGGAAAAGAAGAAGCGCGAGGGTTATTTCTGATAATGCGCCACATCATGGCCAAGAGCCTCGCCCCGACCGATTCGATCCGCGACTACATGGCTGCCCAGGAGAAGAAGTCGCTGCTGCGCTTCCTCACCTGCGGCTCGGTCGACGACGGCAAGTCGACGCTGATCGGCCGTCTGCTCTCCGACACCAAACAGATCTTCGAGGATCAGCTTGCGGCGCTCGAAAAGGATTCGCGCAAGCACGGCACCACCGGCGACGACATCGACTTCGCGCTGCTGGTCGACGGACTGGAGGCAGAGCGCGAGCAGGGCATCACCATCGACGTCGCCTACCGCTTCTTCGCCACGCCGAAGCGCAAGTTCATCGTCGCCGACACGCCCGGCCACGAGCAGTACACGCGCAATATGGCGACGGGGGCCTCGACAGCCGATCTCGCCATCGTGCTGATCGACGCGCGCCAGGGCGTGCTGCGCCAGACCAGGCGTCATTCGATCATCGCCTCGCTGCTCGGCATCCGGCACATTGTGCTTGCGGTCAACAAGATCGATCTCGTCGGCTTCGACAAGGCCGTGTTCGACCGGATCGTTGCCGACTATGCCGAGTTCGCGCGGGAACTGGGTTTCATGAGCGTCGCGCCGATCCCGATGTCGGCGCGCTTCGGCGACAACGTCACCAGCCGCTCGGAACGTACGCCCTGGTATTCAGGGCCATCGCTGATCGAGCATCTGGAAACCGTGTCGGTCGACGAGACCGCCGTCGAGCTGCCGTTCCGCTTCCCGGTCCAGTATGTCAACCGGCCGAATCTCGATTTCCGCGGCTTTGCCGGCACCGTCGCCTCGGGCACCGTTTCGCAAGGCGAAGAGGTCGTCGTTGCCAAGTCGGGCAAGGCGTCCCGGGTCAAGCGCATCGTCGCGCAAGGCGGCGACCTCGAGCGGGCGGTCGCCGGCCAGGCGATCACGCTCGTCCTCGAGGACGAGGTGGAGGTGTCGCGCGGCAATCTGCTGGTTTCGCCGGCCGCGCGTCCGCAGGTCGCCGACCAGTTCGCTGCCAACATCGTCTGGTTCGACGAGCAGGCGCTGCTCCCCGGCCGTTCCTATGTTCTGCGAACCGAAACCGACCAGGTGAGCGCGACTGTCACCGACCTGAAATACCGCGTCAACGTCAACGATTTCGCGCATCAGGCGGCGAAGTCTCTCGACACCAACGAGGTCGGCGTCTGCAACCTCTCGACGCGCGCGCCGATCGCTTTCGATCCCTTCGCCGAGAACCGCACCACCGGCGCCTTCATCCTGATCGACCGCATCACCAACGCCACCGTCGGCGCCGGCATGATCCTGCATACGCTGCGCCGTGCCGAAAACATCCATTGGCAGTCGCTCGATGTCGGCAAGCGCGGCCGCTCCGACCTGAAGAATCAGCGCCCGGCCGTGTTCTGGTTCACCGGGCTGTCCGGCTCCGGCAAGTCGACGATCGCCAACCTGTTCGAGAAGAAGCTGTTCGCGTCCGGTCGCCACACCTATATCCTCGACGGCGACAACGTCCGCCACGGCCTCAACCGCGATCTCGGCTTCACCGACGCCGACCGCGTGGAGAACATCCGCCGCGTCGCCGAGGTGGCCAAGCTGATGGCCGATGCCGGCTTGATCGTCATCGTCTCCTTCATATCGCCCTTCAGCGCCGAACGGCGCATGGCGCGCGAGCTGATGGCCGAAGGCGAGTTCGTCGAGGTCTTCGTCGATACGCCGTTCGAGGAATGCGCACGCCGCGATCCGAAGGGCCTTTACGCGCGCGCTCTGAGCGGCGAGATCAAGAACTTCACCGGCGTGGATTCTCCTTATGAAGCGCCGCAGAATCCGGAAATTCACTTGAAGACCCTCGGCAGGAGCCCGCAGGAAATGGCGGAAGCCCTGGAGCACTGGCTGACCGAGCGCGACATCGCCGAGGAACAGTATGGCAATGGCGGCGGTATCTGACGACGAGGCGATGCTGGGCATCTTCGAGCGCCTGGCACTGGAAGCGGGACGCGAGGTGATGCGCGTCTTCCACGAGGGCTGTGCCGTCGACAGCAAGGCGGACTCCTCGCCGGTCACGGAAGCCGACCGCGAAAGCGAGAAGATCATCCTGGCCGGTTTGCGCGCCGCCTATCCGGAGATCCCTTGCGTGGCCGAGGAGGAGGTGGCGGCGGGCATCGCGACGCCCGATCTCGACGGCGCCTTCTTCCTGATCGACCCGCTCGACGGCACCAAGGAATTCGTCAACCGCCGCACGGATTTCACCGTCAATATCGCCCTGGTCCGGCACGGCGTGCCGGAAGTCGGCGTCGTTTTCGCGCCCTGCACCGGGCGCTTCTTCAGTGGACGGCCGGGCAAGGCCGAGGCGCTGGAGGTCGATGCGGATTATCGCGTCACTGAGCGCCGCCCGATCAATGTGCGCGAAGGCGGCACGCCGCTCGCGGTCGTCGCCAGCCGCTCGCATAACACGCCGGAAACCGAGAAATTCATCCGCGATCTCGGTGCCGCCGAGATCGTCTCGATCGGCTCATCGCTGAAATTCTGCCTGCTTGCCGCGGCGGAAGCCGACGTCTATCCGCGCTTCGGCCGCACCATGGAATGGGACACGGCCGCCGGCGACGCAGTGCTGCGCGCCGCCGGCGGCATGACGCGCACGCTGGACGGCCAGCCGCTCGTCTACGGCAAGCGCAACCAGGCCAGCGACGGCGATTTCGCCAATCCGCATTTCATTGCGCGAGGGAAGGGCGCGTAGCCTCGCCGCTTGAGGGGGGAGGGCCGGCAGGTCAGAAGGGGATCGGCGCCGACGTCTGCGTTTCGCTCCGGCGCGATTCGTCGCAAGCTGCGCCTGACGAGGAGGCCTTTCGCACCTTCACAAGAGGTCTGCGTTGCTGATCTTTGGCCCAGTCATCCACGGCGGTGCTGTGGGCACGTCCTCGATGACGCCAACCTTGCGGGCCCAAGTCGTAAAGGCCTTGTGCGCGGCCTCGACTGGTTTCCGACCGTCATAGGCCGAGTAGCACGCCTCGCAGGCCGCCGCGTGAAGCAGGCCGCGTCTCTCCACAGGCCATTCTTCCAAAAACTCAATGGCATCCATCACGCAGTCGATCTTTTGGATGTAGCCATTCTCCCCTACGAAAACTGGCTGCTTGAAAGCATCACTTTCCATAGTGACCTCCCTTCAACAACTGGCCCCGTTGGTCGTTTCCGCAGATGCACCGCTAATATTCAAACACCTGCACGCCCGGGCCGGAGACAAGAGAAAAGATTGGAAGCAGCTCTTTTCAGTTCAAGGGGAGCCTGCAAGACGTCGCCAGCAGCACCTGGATGCTACAGTGAGCATCGATGGCAGGCCCTGCTGTCCCGGTTGCTAAGAGCGAACGACCAGCGGCACTAGGCCCTCGTGCCGTTCGCCAAGATAGCAGACGACCCGGTCGCCGACGCGCTGGAAATTGAGATCGACCTTCGCCTCGCCCACGGCTAAGTGCCGGATGACGATGTTGTCGATGCCTATCGGCAACCGTGGGCGTTCGACATTGATCTCGCGCTTCCAACCATCGATGCGGATCCCCAGGCAGGCCTGCAGCATCATGAACGCGGAACCGGCCGACCATGCCTGCGGCAGACAGGCGACGGGATAGGCAATCGGCGCATCCCCGATTGCCCGCGTAAAGCCGCAGAACAGCTCCGGAAGCCGCATATTGAACCGGACCGCCGCCTCGAACATGCTGCTCATGAGCTTCACGACGCTGGTGCGCTCCTGGTAGCGGGCTAGGCCGGCGGCACAGATCGCCGTGTCATGCGGCCAGATCGAGCCGTTATGATAAGACATCGGATTGAACGGAATCTCATCGTCAGCCAAGGTGCGAACGCCCCAACCGCTGTGCAGATGCCCCGACAGCAACTGCTCGGCAATTGATGTCGCCCGTTCTGCCGAGGGCAGCCCAACATAGAGCAGGTGACCCGCGTTGGAGGCGCGCACCGCGCATTGCCTGCCTTCTCCATCGATTGCCAAAGCGTAGAAATTGCGGTCCGGCATCCAGAACCGGGCCTCCACTGCGCTGCGTATTTTTTCTGCCATGGTGCTCCAGTGCGCCGCCTTGGCGGCGTCTCCGCGCTTGGCCGCCAAGACAGCCATGCCTTGATAGGCTGCGAAGACGTAGCCTTGCACCTCGACGAGTGCGATCGGACCTCGAGGTATTTTGCCGTCGGCATGGAAGATAGCGTCGGCGCTGTCCTTCCAGCCCTGGTTGAAGAGACCCGTGTCCGCCGCCCTGCTATAGGTCACGAAACCGTCTCTGTTGCGGGCACCGACTTCCTCCATCCATCCGATTGCTGCGCACAGCGAATCCCACATGCGATCTACGAACTCGTCATCGCCCGTGCGATCGGCGTAGGACCAAGCCAGGTAGACATAGAGTGGAGTGGTGTCGACGCCGCCATAGTAGCGGCCGAACGGCAGCTCGCGCAGTATAGCCATTTCCCCCTTGCGCGTTTCATGCATGATCTTGCCGGGCTCGGCATCGTCGAACACAGAGGTCTCCGTCGATTGATAGCGGGCAAGGAACGCCAGCACGCCGCGGGCAAGCTCGGGGTTGAGCCACAGCATTTGCAAGGCGGAAATGACGCCGTCGCGGCCGAAGGCAGTCGAAAACCACGGAATACCGGCATACGGATATGGCCCGGTTTCCAGATCGGTGGTCAGCAGGGCGATGTCGGCACGTGTGCGCGTGAGCCAGTCATTGAACACGCGGCCGGAGCTGAAAACAGTAGCGCCCTGTCGACGCTTTGAGCGCATTGCAAATCGCGCTCGCGCCGCGGCGGCGCGGAACCGATCACTGGACGGGATTTCTTCGTTCTGACCAACTTCCAGATACAGCGCCTTTCTATTGTGCCTGCCCACCAGAATGAGAAACTCTGCATGATGGGGATGGATCTGGTCGGGCCTCATCGAAAACGCGATGACGGATTGGCGCGCCACATTATCGAGGCCCTCATAGCAAAATGTCACGCCTGACTCGCCGACCAAGGCGTCATGTGCGCGACCGCGCCGGCTGCGCGTGGTGCCGCGCACCTCGAACATGTCACGGAAATCGGCATCGAAGTCGAACCGGACTGGCAGCGACACCTCACGCGCGGAGTAGTTCGTGAAAGTGACTCGCTCGTACATGCGGTCATGCCAGATGAATCTGGTCCGCTCGATGTGCACGACCCCAGGCAGCGTTTCACTACCGTCGGGCCCGACGGTAGCCAAATTTGTGAGATTGGCGGTGAATAGGATGTTGTCCTGCGACAGCGAGGCTCCGAGCAGCGACGGCATGCGGCCGCCTATGAACAGCCGAAAACGCGACAGCACTCGCGTATCGTCGCGGAAAAGCCCGTCGCCGCTGCCGCGTATGTCGCCATAGCTGTCCGCGACGACGAAGCAGTCCTCATGCTTCAGCGCAAATTGCCTATGCGGCTCGCGCGGGGCCGATTCATCGAGTGTGGGGAGAGCGACCGCTGGATTCAGCTTGCGTTCTTCGACTTCGATGCTCATCTCATCCCTCCTGTTCAGACGGTCGATGCTGGCGCTCATCCCATATGCCTGCGCCCGACCATCCTCAATCGACAGTATTCCGCATCAATGCTGCGATGCCTATGCCCCAGAGAGCGTCATTGAAATCTTGGCGGATATTCGGCGAAGCCGCTGTTCGAGCGGCGGGAACCCGGCGATTCTAACGGCCAACTCGTCTCAAGCGGTGCTGTTAAAAAGTGCTGGCTATCTCAGCCGCGTTTTCGGCGAACCCGTTTCGCGAGCCGAGCGGAAATTGCTCGTCGCGCGCCAGCAAGCGGTAGATCCCCAAATAGTCGCTGCACATGCGCCCGACCGTGAATCGCCTTTCAAAAGTTTTCCGCACACGTGCGCGATCGAGACTGCCTATCCGCCGCACAGCTTCGACGGCTTCGTCAATGCTTTCCACTATCAGTCCGGACACGCCGTGATCGATGACCTCCGGAACGGCTCCGCGGTTGAAGGCAACCACCGGGGTGCCGCAGGCCATCGCCTCGATCGTCACGAGGCCGAACGGCTCCGGCCAATCGATCGGAAACAGCAGCGCCGTCGCATTGCCCAAAAATTCCGCCTTCGCACGCTCATCAATCTCGCCGATGAACTCGACATTCGAATGTCGAAGAACCTGGGGTTCGACCCTGTCGCTCCAAAATGATAGGTCCACTGCGTCGATTTTGGCCGCGATCTTGAGCGGCATCCCGGCGCGCGCGGCGATTTCTATCGCGGCTTCCGGGCCTTTTTCGGGTGAGATGCGACCGAGGAACGCGAGGTATCCAGAGGCTTTCGGCCGGAACGGGAGGATATCGTTCGGCAGGCCGTGATAGACCGTTCCAAGCCAGTTGACCGGCGGCATGGGCCGGCGCTGGTCGTCCGAAATCGAGACCAGTGGAATGTCGTTGAACATCGCGTAAAGCTGCGCCAGGTCAGGAAGGTCGAGCCGGCCATGAAGCGTGGTAACGGTTCGCCGCGCGAACTCTCTAATTATCGGAAAATGGAGAACGTCGACGTGGAAATGCAGCACGTCGAATTCATTCGCCCGTCTGCGAACCTCTTCAAGCATCATGACATGGTAAGGAATGGGATTCTGTGCTTTCGGATTGAGGCGTAGTGCAACGTCGCAACATGCCACGAGTTCGGCCGAAGTACGTGAATCGCCGCTGGCGAACAACGTCACGTCATGGCCCCTTCGAACCAGCTCTTCCGTTAAATAGGATACGATGCGCTCGGTCCCGCCATAAAGCTTGGGTGGCACGGACTCAGTCAGAGGTGCGATCTGGGCAATCTTCATGTGGGGCATCCTGGGAACGAAAGTCGGCCTTCAACGAACCGGCGACTGCAGCGGTGACTCCGTCTCCGATTCGCCGTTCTCGCGAACTTTCGAACTGCTAATTTGTTCCCGGCATCAATCACTTCGCCGTGGCCTTGTATGCAAAAGGGAAAGGGCGGGATGTAAACTGCCGGACGGGCAAGCCCGTTGGCGAACATGGCGGCGATCGAGGCGTCGGTCAGGCCAACAAGGAAACACCGCAGAGCATGTCGCTGCGGCTGATGCAGTGCGGCCACATTCAGGCTTGGCCTTGCTAATCAATGAGAACATCGGCCCGCTTGATCGGCGAGCATCCCCGATTCATCCCGCGATGTGCACCGGTAGCCCATCTGGGCATGAAGAAACCGCGGCTGTGAATCCCATGCGATGGCGACCCCTCTGTCGCCTTGAGCGACACTGAGGAAGATCAGGCCGCCGCGACATGCGCCGAGTTCGAGCCGATGTAATTGCGGATCGTCTCGATGATGCGGTCCTGATCGGCCTCGCTCAAATAGGCATGCATCGGCAGGCAGAGGATCTGCTTCGGCAGCTCTTCCGAAACGGCAAGGCCGGTCGGCGTGCGCGGATAATACTTATACGCGACCTGTTCGTGCAGCGGCTTCACGTAATAGATCACCGACGGAATCCCCTTCTCGCCGAGATGGGCCTTCAGCCCGTCGCGCTTCGGAGTCTCGATCGCATACTGCGCCCAGGCCGAGCGGCCGTGGCCGAGATTGCGCGAGGCCTTGACGATGTCGCCGAGGCCCTTGGCATAGCGGCCCGCCACCACCTGCCTGGCCACCATCTCCTCTTCGAGGATGGCGAGCTTTTCGATCAGGATCGCCGCCTGCAGCGTGTCGAGGCGCGAATTGATACCGACGCGAACATTGTCATATTGCGTTTCGCCCTTGCCGTGGAAGGCGAAGGAACGGAGCTTGTCGGCCAGCGCAGCATCATTGGTGAACATTGCGCCGCCGTCGCCGTAGCAGCCAAGCGGCTTGGCCGGATAAAAGCTGGTCGAGCCGACATGGCCGAAGGCGCCGCACATCTGGGCGTCGGCCGAGCCGCCCATCGACTGCGCGGCGTCCTCGATCACCAGGAGGTTCTCGCGCTTGGCGATCGCCATGATCGCCTCATAGTCGGCGGCAAGGCCGAACAGGTCGACCGGGATGATCGCCTTCGGCTTCAGCCTTCCTTCCTTCTTGATCATCTCGATCGCCGCCTCGAGGCTGGCGACATCGATATTGTAGGTGTTGCGGTCGACGTCGACGAAGACCGGCTCGGCCTTGGCGAGCGCCACCACCTCGGCGGTGGCTGCGAAGGTGAAGCTCGGCACGAATACGGCATCGCCCGAGCCGATGCCGGCGGCAAACAGCGGCAGGAGCAGCGCATCGGTGCCGTTTGCGCAGGCGACCACATGCTTGACGCCGACATAGGCCGCGAGCTTGTTCTCGAATTCCGTGACCTGCGGCCCGAGGATATAACGGCCGTCCTCGACGACGTGGTCGATCGCGGCCTTCAGCCGGTCGCGGATACGTTCGCGCTGCGCGCCAAGATCGATGAACTGCATGTCGCCCTCGAAACTGCCTGTAAAACCGGCCCGCTGGTAACAGACTTGAACCGGCTGAGAAAGCCGGTGGCGGCCAGCGCAAATTGCTCAGGTGTCGCAGCCTGTTACAGATTTTGCCGGCGCAATGCCTGAAAAAGCCGGAAATACGAGCCTTGAGAGGCGTTTCCCGGCCCCTCTTATCGCGTCGATCCACCGATGGGAAACATAAAGTGATCGGCCGCGAAGGGCGGATTCGCGCCCGTCCCACGCCCTCTTAGACGATTTCGTGCCGCCAGGGCGGGTTGGCGCCGGCTCGCGACACCGTCACCGCCGCCGCCTTGGCGCCGAGCTCCAGCGCCTTGCGGATGGCGTCCTCGGAGAGGCTGCCGATCGCTGCCTTGGTGAGCAGGCCTTGTTCATGCAGCGAGGCCAGGATGCCGGCGTTGAAGGTGTCGCCGGCGCCGACCGTATCGACCACCTTCACCTTCTGCGGCAAGACCGTGACCTTATGGTCCTTGCTGTAGCCGACCGCGCCTTCGCTGCCATGGGTGACGACGATAAATTTCGGCCCGCGATCCAGCCAGTTGCGCACCACGTCCTCATGCGAGCCGGCCTCGTCGAACCAGTTGAGGTCCTCGTCCGAGAGTTTGACGATGTCGGCCATCGCCATCATCTCGCGGATACGCCTCAGATGCTTGGCCTTGTCCGGGATGAAATTCGGCCGGATGTTGGGGTCGAGCATCATCACCCGGCTCCCGTGCTCGCGCCGCATGAACTCCTCATAGGCCGAACCAGCCGGCTCGGAGATCAGGCTGATGGCGCCGAACAGCATCGCCTCGATCTCGGCGCCGAGCTTCGGCAGGTCCTCGATGGTCAGCATCCGTCCGGCGGTGTTCTCGTCATAGAAGGTGTAGGTCGCCTGGCCGTTGGTGAGCCGCACGAAGGCGAGCGTCGTCGGGCGAGGGGACGTGTGCGCATAGGTGGAGCTCACCTTGCTGGCGCCGAGCGCCTCGCGGAACTGCCCGCCGAACAGGTCCGAGGAGAGGCCGGAGAAAAAGCCGGCCGGAGCGCCTAGCCGGCCAAGCGCGATCGCCGAGTTGAACACCGCGCCGCCGACATAGGGCGCGAAGGCCGCTTCGCCCTCCGTCGTGGTACGCGGCAGCATGTCGATCAGCGCTTCGCCACAGCAAAGGATCATGTCGTCTTCGTCTCCGGCGGATGGATCACGCCCTTGCGGATGATGATGTTGGCAAAGAGCCTGGGTTCGCTGGTCGCGACAATGGCGTGCGCGGCCTTGACGCGTGCATAGAAGTCGGCCCCGGCCAGCGCAACCAGCTTATGACCCGGCGCACGCCTGGCGCAAACCGCTTCCATCTCGCGATGCACAGGGTCGGCCAGCGCCGGGTCGCCCTTCACCGAAGCGCGGAACAACGCCTCCGGCACCGCCTCGTCCACCGGCAGCACGCTGAGCACGGCGTCGAGGACAGGGATGATTTGATGGCCGTCTGCGCGGATCAGCCGCCGTGCCTGTTCCTCGGCCGGATAATTGCCATCGACGATCGCGATCTCGTCGCCATGACCCATTGCCCTGAGCGTCGCCAGGAATTGGGGCCCGAGCAGCGACGGGATGCCGATCAGCATGTCAGGCGCCCCCGGACGTGTTCGGTCCGGTCAGGAAGCGCTCGGAAAGCGGCAGGCTGGCGCCGCCCATGGCGCGTGCGTGGATGCCGACCGTCCCCTCGCGAACGATAGGCAGTTTCAGCCCTTCGGCATCGATGCTGGCAATCGCTTCCGTCACGGCATCGACCAGCCGGCGCCGCACATCGAGCGGCATCCAGCCATCGATGACCGCCGCTTCGAAATCGATGACCGACGAGGCCGCGACAATGGCATAGGCAAGCGCCTGCGAGGCGCTGGCGATCCAGTCGTCGAGCTCGGCGCCGATATCGCCCCATTCCTGCGGCGAGGTCCACAAATAGGAGCCGTCGATGCCTTTGGCCGAGAGCGCCTTCTCCAGCATGGCGATCGAGGCGACGTCGATGAGCTGCGTCGGCTTGCCGTCCGGCCCTGGCACCGGCATCGAGCCCAGCGCGCCGGCATTGCCGTTGGGCCCGCTATAGAGGCGGCCGTTGAGTACGATGCCGCCGCCGGCGAAGGCGCCGATATAGAAATAGACGAAGTCGCGCGCCGCGCCCGCCTGGCCGAAGACGAGCTCGGCGCCGCAGGCGGAAGTCGCATCGTTCTGCAGGTAGACGGGGAACTCGCACTGCCCCTGGATGTCTGCGCGGATATCGCGATGGCGCCATTCGTCCATGATCTCGCGCGGCGCGCCGGCCGTATCTGCCCAGTTCCACAGCTCGAACGGCATGGCGATGCCGAGCCCGGCAATGCGCTTGTCCTGCGCCGGCGTCAGCTCGCTGCGCATCGTCTTGATCCCGGCGGTGACGAACTCGACGGTCTCGCGCGGCGCGGGATAGCGGTAGGAATGCTGCAGCATGGCGCGCACATTGCCGAGGAAGTCTATCAGCACCAGCTCCGCCGAGCGGCGGCCGATCTTGAGGCCGATGAAGAAGGCGCCTTCCGGGTTGAGCGCCATCGGGATCGAAGGCTGGCCGATCTTGCCGCGCAGCGGCGCCTGGCGGACGAGCAGCTTGTCTTCCTCGAGCTCGCGCATGATCACCGACACCGTCTGGGCCGACAGTCCGGTCATGCGCGCGATGTCGGATTTGGCCAGGCTGCCATGCTGGCGCACCAAGGACAGCACGAGCCGCTCATTGTGGTCGCGCATGCCGCTCTGGTTGGTGCCGCGACGCAGCCGGCTCTCCAAAGCCTCGGGCGAACCGTGCCTCGCAATGCCGGTCTCCACCCTGTTCCTCCCGTCTGTTTCCCCTCGGTGCTTTTCGTTCAGAATGGGTGAACAGCGCAAGAGTGTCAATAATAAATAAGAGTGATTTATTTATTGACAGCCGTTGCGGACTGGTGTCTTTTTGACATTGCGCCCACACTGGGAGAACTTCGGTGGGCGCTCCGCAGGCGCCGGTTGGCCGGCGCCGGAGTGGTTCACTGGGAGGAAATCATGCGTAAATGGACTATCCTGAAGGCGGCCGTTGCCGGCCTCGCCTTTTACGGCGCGATGGCCACGGCCTCGTATGCCGCCGACATCGTCGGCCTGATCACCAAGACCGAGGGCAACCCGTTCTTCGTCAAGATGCGCGAAGGCGCGCAGGCCAAGGCCAAGGAGCTTGGCCTGACCCTGCAGACCTTTGCCGGCAAGTTCGACGGCGACAATGACAGCCAGGTCGCGGCTATCGAGAACCTGATCTCGGCCGGCGCCAAGGGCTTCGCCATCGTGCCGAGCGATTCCAGCGCCATCGTGCCGACCATCAAGAAGGCGCGCGACGCCGGCCTTCTGGTCATCGTGCTCGACACGCCGCTCGATCCGATCGACGCCGCGGATGCCACTTTCGCCACGGACAATTTCAAGGCCGGTGAACTGATTGGACAATGGGCCAAGGGCACGCTGGGCGACAAGGCCGCGAACGCCAAGATCGCTTTCCTCGACCTCGCCACCAACCAGCCGACGGTCGACTATCTGCGCGATCAAGGCTTCATGAAGGGCTTCGGCATCGACATCAAGGATCCGAAGAAATACGGCGACGAGGACGATGCGCGCATCTGCGGCCACGAGATGACCGGCGGCGCCGAGGACGGCGGCCGCACCGCCATGGAAACGCTGCTGCAGAAATGCCCGGACGTCAGCGTGATGTACACGATCAACGAGCCGGCCGCGGCCGGCGGCTACCAGGCGCTCAAGGCGGCCGGCAAGGATGACGGCTCGGTGCTGGTGGTTTCGATCGACGGCGGTTGCCCGGGCGTCAAGAACGTCGCGGCCGGCGTCATCGGCGCGACCTCGCAGCAATATCCGCTGAAGATGGCCGCCATGGCCATGGAAGCGATCGAGAAATTCGCCAAGACCGGCGAGAAGCCGAAGCCGACCCCCGGCAAGGAGTTCTTCGATACCGGCGCCACGCTGATCACCGACAAGCCCGTCACGGGGGTCGAATCGATCGACAGCAAGAAGGGCGCGGAACTTTGCTGGGGCTGATGCCTTCCTAATACCCGCAGTAACGGACTAAACTCAACGAAAGGGCGGCTCCGGCCGCCCTTTCCCGAAACGGGACCCTTGGGAGGGGACAGAAATGAGTGACGACGCAACCGGCTCGGTCTCTGCCGAGCGCGGCCTTCACGGCAGCGACCAGTCCGTGGCGAGCTTCGACGAAGACCGGGGCTCGGTGCTGAAGAGCATCCAGCGCTTCCTGCACGAATACCCTACGGCCATCCCGTTCATCGTACTGGTCATCGGTGTTCTGATCTTTTCGGTCGCGGCGGGCGGACGGTTCTTTGCGCCGTTCAATCTTTCGCTTGTCCTGCAACAGGTCACCATCATCGCCTTTCTGGGCATCGCCCAGACGCTGGTCATCCTGACTGCCGGCATCGATCTTTCGGTCGGCGCGATGATGGTGCTGTCGTCCATCGTCATGGGCAGGCTGACCGTCACCTACGGCGTGCCGGTCGAATTGAGCTTTGTGCTGGGCCTGCTCACGGGTCTTGTCTGCGGCCTGATCAACGGTGTGCTGGTGGCGGTGATCAAGCTGCCGCCCTTCATCGTCACGCTCGGCACCTGGAGCGTCTACGGCGCGATGGTCATCTACGTCTCGCATTCCGAGACCGTGCGCGCCCAGGACATCGAGGCGGCGGGACCGCTGCTGCAATGGCTGGGCCACACGATACGGCTTGGCGGGGGCGCGGTGCTGACCTACGGCGCCATCGCCATGATCCTGACGGCCCTGATTATCTGGTATGTGCTGAACCGCACCGCCTTTGGCCGCCACGTCTACGCGACCGGTGACGACGACGAAGCAGCTCGCCTCGCCGGCATCAACACCCGCGGCGTCTTCATTGCCGTCTACACGCTGGCCGGCTTCATCTGCGCCGTCGCCGCCTGGGCGCTCATCGGCCGCATCGGCGCGGCCAGCCCGCTCGGCAACCAGACCGCCAACCTCGATGCCATCACCGCGGTGGTGATCGGCGGCACCTCGCTGTTCGGCGGGCGCGGCTCGATCGTCGGGACGTTGTTCGGCGCGCTCATCGTCGGCGTCTTCCGCAATGGTCTCGCACTCGCCGGCGTCGACTCGCTCTGGCAGGAGTTCACCGTCGGCATCCTCATCATCCTCGCCGTCACCATCGATCAGTGGATCAGGAAGATTTCGGCATGAGCACCCAGTCCATTCATCAGGTCCCCATTCTTCAGGCCAAAGGCCTCAACAAGCGCTACGGTCGGGTGGTGGCGCTCGACAATGCCGATTTCGACCTGATGCCGGGCGAGATCCTTGCCGTCATCGGCGACAACGGCGCCGGCAAGTCGACGCTGGTGAAGGCGCTCTGCGGCGCGGTCATCCCGGACTCCGGCACGATCGAGCTCAACGGTAGCCCGGTGCATTTCCGCTCGCCGATCGAGGCGCGCATGGCCGGCATCGAGACCGTCTACCAGAACCTGGCCTTGTCGCCGGCGCTGTCGATCGCCGATAACATGTTCCTCGGCCGCGAGCTGCGCAAATCCGGCTTCGCCGGACAATGGCTGCGCCGCCTCGACCGCTCGGCCATGGCGCGCATCGCCCGCGAGAAATTGTCGGAACTCGGGTTGATGACGATCCAGAACATCAACCAGTCGGTCGAAACGCTGTCTGGCGGCCAGCGTCAGGGTGTCGCGGTGGCGCGCGCTGCGGCTTTCGGCAGCCGCGTCGTCATCATGGACGAACCGACCGCGGCGCTCGGCGTCAAGGAAAGCCGCCGCGTGCTGGAACTGATGCTCGACGTCAAAAAGCGCGGCCTGCCGATCGTGCTCATCTCGCACAACATGCCGCATGTCTTCGAGGTGGCCGATCGCATCCATATCCACCGCTTGGGCCGTCGCCTCGCCGTCATCGATCCGAAGCAATATACAATGTCCGACGCTGTCGCTTTCATGACCGGCGCCAAGGCTCCGCCGGAAGTTTTGGAGACGGCCTAATTGGGCCGTCTTGTTACGGCACACGGCCACCGGTCAGCCGGCTAAATCGATTGAGTATATATGGCGCAATGCACTAGGATGGGGCTGGGAGGAACGATACAAGCCGCTATGATCACGCCAGTTGAACGAGAGGCGAAATGACATCCGCCATGACGATCGAAGCCCCTGTTCTCGACAATCCCGATCCCAAGACCCTCGCCGAGGAGGTCTTGATGTCGCTCAAATACCGGGTCGGCAAGGACATAACCGTCGCGACGCCCTATGACTGGCTGACGGCTTCGATCAAGGTCGTCCGCGACCGCATCGTCGACCACTGGATGCAGGCAACCAGGGAAGCCTACGACCAGCAGGAAAAACGGGTCTATTACCTTTCGCTCGAATTCCTGATCGGGCGCCTGATGCGTGACGCCTTCTCCAATCTCGGCCTGATGGAGAACATGCGCGAGGCGCTGTCCTCCCTCGGCGTCGACCTCGACCTGATCGCGGGGCTCGAACCGGACGCCGCGCTCGGCAATGGCGGCCTCGGACGTCTCGCCGCCTGCTTCATGGAAAGCATGGCGACCGTCGACATCCCCGCCCATGGTTACGGCATCCGCTACGCCAACGGCATGTTCCGCCAGGAAATCCACGGCGGCTGGCAGGTCGAGCTGCCGGAGACCTGGCTCGATCACGGCAATCCCTGGGAGTTCGAACGGCGCGAGCGCTCCTTCGAGGTCGGCTTCGGCGGCTCGGTGGAATCGATCACCTCCAAGGACGGCCGGATCGAACGCCACGTCTGGAGGCCGACCGAGCATGTGCTGGCCGTCGCCTACGACATGCCGGTGGCCGGCTGGCGCGCCAGGCGCGTCAACACGCTGAGACTCTGGTCCGGCATGCCGATCGACCCGATCCTGCTCGACAAGTTCAATGCCGGCGACCACATCGGCGCGCTGGCCGAAAGCAACAAGGCCGACGCGCTGTCGCGCGTGCTCTACCCGGCCGATTCCCACGTGGCCGGCCAGGAGCTCAGGCTGCGGCAGGAGTATTTCTTCTCCACCGCCTCGCTGCAGGACATCGTCCAGCGGCATTTGAGCCAGTATGGCGACCTGAAATCGCTGCCCGACAAGGCGGCGATCCACTTGAACGACACCCATCCCGCGGTCGCCGTGGCGGAGCTGATGCGGCTCCTGATGGATGTCCACGGCATGGACTTCGACCAGGCCTGGGACATCACCAAGCGCACCTTCGGCTACACCAACCACACGCTGTTGCCCGAGGCGCTCGAAAGCTGGCCGGTGCCGCTCTTCGAGCGGCTTTTGCCGCGACACATGCAGATCGTCTACGCCATCAACGCGCAGGTGCTGCTCGAGGCCCGCGCCACCAACCAGTTCTCGGGCGATCAGATCGCCCGCATCTCGCTGATCCAGGAAAATGGCGACCGCCGCGTGCGCATGGGCAATCTGGCCTTTGTCGGCTCGCATTCGATCAACGGCGTCTCGGCGCTGCACACCGAGCTGATGAAGGAGACGGTGTTCGCCGATCTCCACAAGCTCTATCCCGACCGCATCAACAACAAGACCAACGGCATTACGCCCAGGCGCTGGCTGATCCAGTGCAATCCGGGCCTGACCTCGCTCGCCCGCGAGGCGATCGGCGACCGCTTCATGGACGATATCGAGGCGATCAAGGATCTCGACCCGCTCGCCGACGATGCCGCTTTCCGCGAGAAGTTCGCCGCCGTGAAGCGGCAGAACAAGGCGCGGCTCGCCAATCTCGTCATCGACCGTCTCGGCATCAGGCTCGACCCGTCGGCGCTGTTCGATATCCAGGTCAAGCGCATCCACGAATACAAGCGTCAGCTGCTCAACATCCTGGAGGCGATCGCGCTGTACGACCAGATCCGCTCGCATCCCGAGCGGGACTGGATGCCGCGCGTGAAATTCTTCGGCGGCAAGGCGGCGCCGAGCTACCACAACGCCAAGCTGATCATCAAACTGGCCAATGATGTCGCGAAAGTCATCAACGGCGATCCATCGGTGCGCGGCCTGCTGAAGGTCGTGTTCGTGCCGAACTACAATGTCAGCCTGGCCGAGGTGATGATGCCGGCCGCCGACCTCTCCGAGCAGATCTCGACCGCCGGCATGGAAGCATCGGGCACCGGCAACATGAAGTTCGCGCTGAATGGCGCTCTCACCATCGGCACGCTCGATGGCGCCAACGTCGAGATCAAGGAACATGTCGGCGACGACAACATCTTCATCTTCGGCCTCACCACGGCCGAAGTCACCGAGCGGCGCAACAATGGCTACAATCCGCGCGGCGTGATCGAGGGCTCGTCCGAGCTGTCGCAGGCGGTATCGGCCATTTCCTCCGGCGTCTTCTCGCCCGACGACCCCGACCGGTATCGCGACCTGATGAACGGCCTCTACCAGAGCGACTGGTTCATGGTGGCGGCCGACTTCGATTCCTACGCCGCCTGCCAGCGCGAGGTCGACGCCGTGTGGCGCAACAGCCCCGACTGGTACGCCCGCGCCATCCGCAACGTCGCCCGCGTCGGCTGGTTCTCGTCCGATCGCACGATCCGTCAATATGCGAAAGACATCTGGAACGTGCCCGTCTGATATGATTGCATGAGCCACAAAGAATGTGGCCGGGGCATGCCGGAGCGAGCATGCGCCAGAACAAGGTGCCCGGGGAGGGCGACCGTTTGATGAGGAAGCCGCGCGCGACCGCTGCGACAAGCGGGCCGGACGGACTGGCGCCAGCCGGCGATGTCGCGGCGATTGTCGCCGGAACGCATGGCGATCCTTTCGCGGTCTTGGGCGTGCAGGAAGCCGGCAAAGGTTTCGTCGCGCGCTGCTTCGTGCCCAATGCCGAATTCGTCACCGCCTACACGCTAACCGGCAAGGAAGCCGGCGAGCTTTCCCGCAGCGACGATGCCGGCTTCTTCGAGGGCAAGGTCTCGATCCGCAAGCGTCAGCCGCTGCGCTATCATGCCAGGAATGCCGGCGGCGACTGGTGGTTGACAGATCCCTATTCCTTCGGTCCGGTGCTCGGCCCGATGGACGATTACTATATGGCCGAGGGCTCGCATCTGAGGCTCTTCGACAAACTCGGCGCCCACATCATCGATCACGAGGGCGCCACCGGCGTCCATTTCGCTGTCTGGGCGCCCAATGCCCGGCGCGTCTCCGTGGTCGGCGCCTTCAACGACTGGGATGGTCGCCGCCACACGATGCGCGACCGCAAGGACACGGGCATCTGGGAATTGTTCATTCCCGATATCGGCGCTGGCAAGCCCTACAAGTTCGAGATTATCGGGCCCGACGGCGTGCGCCTGCCGCTCAAGGCCGACCCGTTCGCCTTCGAGTCGGAATTGCGCCCGGCGACCGCCTCGGTGACGGCGCCGGCCATAGCGCATCAATGGGGCGACGAGGCGCATCGCAGTTATTGGCAGAAAGCCGATCCCCGGCGCGAGGCGATCTCGATCTACGAGGTCCATGCCGGCTCCTGGCAACGCCGCGACGACGGCACGTTCCTGTCCTGGGACGAACTCGCCGCACGGCTGATCCCCTATGTGGCCGACACCGGCTTCACCCATATCGAGTTCCTGCCGATCTCGGAGCACCCCTACGATCCATCCTGGGGCTACCAGACCACCGGGCTTTATGCGCCGACGGCCCGCTTCGGCGATCCGGACGGCTTCGCCCGTTTCGTCGACGGAGCGCACCGCGCCGGCGTCGGCGTCATCCTGGACTGGGTGCCGGCCCATTTCCCGGTCGACGAGCACGGGCTGGTGAAATTCGACGGCACCGCGCTCTACGAGCATGCCGATCCGCGCCAGGGTTTCCACCCGGACTGGAACACCGCCATCTATAATTTCGGCCGTCGCGAGGTGGTGTCGTTCCTCGTCAACAATGCGCTGTTCTGGGCCGAGAAATACCATGTCGACGGCCTGCGCGTCGACGCGGTCGCCTCGATGCTCTACCTCGATTATTCGCGCAAGGCCGGCGAATGGGTCCCCAACGAGAAGGGCGGGCGCGAGAACCTGCAGGCCGTCAGCTTCCTGCAGAAGATGAACAAGGAGGTTTACGGCCATCATCCCGGCGTGATGACGATCGCCGAGGAGTCGACCTCATGGCCGAAAGTGTCGCGCCCCGTGCATGAAGGCGGCCTCGGCTTCGGCTTCAAGTGGAACATGGGCTTCATGCACGACACGCTGGAGTATCTCTCCAAGGAGCCGATCTACCGCAAGCACCATCACAACGAGATTACCTTCGGCCTGGTCTACGCTTTCTCGGAAAATTTCGTCCTGCCGCTGTCGCATGACGAGGTCGTGCACGGCAAAGGCACGCTGCTCCACAAGATGGCCGGCGACGACTGGCAGAAGTTCGCCACGCTGCGCGCCTATTACGCCTTCATGTGGGGCTATCCTGGCAAGAAGCTCTTGTTCATGGGCCAGGAATTCGCCCAGCGCCGCGAGTGGAGCGAGGAACGCGCGCTCGACTGGAACCTGCTGGAATTCGCGCCGCACCGCGGCGTCTGGCAGACGGTGCGCGACCTGAACTATCTCTACCGTTCGCGCCCGGCGCTGCACGCGCGCGACTGCGAGCCGGAGGGTTTTTCCTGGCTGATCGTCGACGACCGCGACAATTCGGTCTTCGCCTGGCTGCGCAGCGCGCCGGACGGCAACCCGATCGCCGTCATCTCGAATTTCACGCCGGTGCCGCGCGAGAACTATCGTGTGCCACTGCCGAAGGCGGGAAAGTGGCGCGAAATCATCAATACGGATGCCGCCGACTATGGCGGCTCCGGCATGGGCAATGGCGGCATGGTCGACGCGAGCGGGGAAGGGGGCGGCACATCGGCGACTATGCTTCTGCCGCCGCTGTCGACGATCATGCTGGAATTCGTCACGGATTGAAGCAGATGATGTCTCATCCTGCTCTTGCAACGGTCCGGGCAGCTTGTTTGGGAGGGTAACAAAATGGCAGAGATCAAAAGAACCCAGCCGCTGGCGCGCGATGCCATGGCCTATGTGCTCGCCGGCGGCCGCGGCAGCCGCCTCAAGGAGCTGACCGACCGGCGTGCCAAGCCCGCCGTCTATTTCGGCGGCAAGACACGCATCATCGACTTTGCCCTCTCCAATGCGTTGAACTCCGGCATCCGCCGCCTCGGCGTCGCCACCCAGTACAAGGCGCATTCGCTGATCCGCCACCTGCAGCGCGGCTGGAACTTCCTGCGGCCGGAGCGAAACGAAAGCTTCGACATCCTGCCGGCATCGCAGCGCGTCTCGGAAACGCAGTGGTATGAAGGCACGGCCGACGCCGTCTACCAGAACATCGACATCATCGAGGCCTATGGGCCCGAATACATGGTCATCCTGGCCGGCGACCACATCTACAAGATGGACTACGAGCTGATGCTGCGCCAGCATGTCGACGCCGGCGCCGACGTCACCGTCGGCTGCTTGGAAGTGCCGCGCATGGAGGCGACCGGCTTCGGCGTCATGCATGTCGATGCCAAGGACAACATCATCGCCTTCGTCGAAAAGCCGGCCGATCCGCCAGGCATTCCGGACAAGCCGGAATTCGCCCTGGCCTCGATGGGCATCTATGTCTTCAAGACCAAGTTCCTGATGGAACAGTTGCGACGCGACGCGGCCGAGCCCGGCTCCAGCCGCGACTTCGGCAAGGACATCATCCCCTATGTCGTGCAGCACGGTAAGGCGATCGCCCACCGCTTCGCCAAGTCCTGCGTGCGTTCCTCGCATGAGGCCGAACCATACTGGCGCGACGTCGGAACCGTGGACGCCTATTGGGAAGCCAATATCGACCTGACCGACATCACGCCCGAGCTCGATCTCTACGACCGCGACTGGCCGATCTGGACCTATGCCGAATTGAAGCCGCCGGCAAAGTTCGTGCATGACGAGGACGGCCGCCGCGGTGAGGCAATCTCCTCGCTGGTCTCCGGCGACTGCATCGTCTCCGGCGCCTCGCTGCGCCGCAGCCTGATTTTCACCGGCGCGCGCATCAATTCCTATTCCAAGCTCGAGGAAGTGGTGATGCTGCCCGACGTCCAGGTCGGTCGCAACGCAAGCCTCAAGCGCGTCGTCATAGATCACGGCGTCCACATCCCGGAAGGACTGGTGGTGGGCGAGGACCCGGCGCTCGACGCTAAGCGTTTTCGCGTATCGGAGAAGGGCATCTGCCTGATCACGCAGGACATGATCAACAAGTTGTCGACCCAATAGGGTCGATCAATAAGTTGTCGACCTCGTAGGGTCGACCAACAAACTGTCAACCCCCCAGGGTTGTCAGCAAGCCGTCGGGTCGATCAGCAGGCTGACGACTAGATCAACAGATTGTCACTTTGACCTGTCACGTTGAGATCGGAATGTGGAGCGCATGCAGGTTCTGTCGGTCACGCCCGAAATCTTCCCGCTGATCAAGACCGGCGGGCTTGCCGACGTGACCGGCGCCTTGCCGATCGCGCTTGCCGGCAAGGACGTTGCAATGCGCACGCTGGTTCCCGGCTATCCAGTGGTGATGGCTGCCTTCACCAAGAAGAAACCCGTCTACCAGTATCCGATGCTGCAGGGCGGCAAGGCTTCGGTCCATGCCGTCAAGATCGGCGACCTCGATCTTTTCGTGCTGGACGCGCCGCACCTCTTCGACCGCCAGGGCGGCCCTTACGGAACCGCCTCCGGCGCCGACTGGCCCGACAACTGGCGCCGCTTCGCGGCTTTGAGCCAAGCGGGTGGCGACATTGCCGGCGGCGCGATCTCCGGTTACCAGCCCGACATCGTGCATGCCCATGACTGGCAGTCGGCGATGACGCTTGCCTATATGCGCTACGGCAAGGCAGTCGGCGTGCCGTCGCTGATCACCGTGCACAACCTTGCTTTCCAGGGCCAGTTCGGCGCCGGCATCTTCGGCGAGCTCAGCCTGCCGAGCGTGGCGATGCAGCTCGACGGCGTCGAATATTACGGCGGCGTCGGCTTTCTGAAGGCCGGTCTCCAGGCCGCCTGGGCGATCACCACGGTGAGCCCGACCTATGCTCAGGAGATCCGCTCGCCGGAATTCGGCATGGGCCTCGACGGCCTGATCAACATGCGCGCCAGCGACCTCTACGGCATCGTCAACGGCATCGATGTCGACATCTGGAATCCTCAAACCGACAAGCATCTGGTCGCCAATTATTCGGCCGAAACGCTTGCAGCGCGCGCCAAGAACCGCAAGGCGGTCGAAGACCGGTTCGGTCTGGAGGCGGACGGCAGCCCGATCGTCTGCGTCGTCAGCCGGCTGACCTGGCAGAAGGGCATGGATATCCTCGCCGCGGTCGTCGACGGCATCGTTGCCGCCGGCGCCCGCCTCGCCATTCTGGGCTCGGGCGACGCCGGCCTCGAAGGCACGCTGCTTGCCGCCGCCGCTCGCCATCGCGGCCGCGTCGGCGTCGTCGTCGGCTATGACGAAGGCCTTTCGCATGTCATGCAAGGCGGCTGCGACGCCATCGTCATTCCGTCCCGCTTCGAGCCCTGCGGGCTGACCCAGCTTTACGGCCTGCGCTATGGCTGCGTGCCGGTCGTCGCCCGCACGGGCGGTTTGGCCGACACCATCATCGACGCCAACGAGGCCGCCTTGTCGGCCGGTGTCGCCACTGGGTTCCAGTTCGCGCCCAACAATGGTGCCGCGATGCTGCATGCCATCCAGCGGCTGGTCGAGCAGCATGCGCGGCCGGCGACCTGGGCCTCGATCCAGCGCCAGGGCATGAAGGCCGATGTCTCCTGGGACAAGAGCGCCGAAAAATACGTCGAACTCTATCGCTTGCTGCTTTCGAAAAGGGCTGCCTGAGGCATGATCAAAACCGTCCCCACCAAACCCTATACCGACCAGAAGCCAGGCACCTCCGGTTTACGCAAAAAGGTGCCGGTGTTCCAGCAGGAGCACTATGCCGAGAACTTCATCCAGTCGATCTTCGATGCGCTGGACGGATTTCAGGGCAAGACGCTGGTGATCGGCGGCGACGGCCGCTTCTACAACCGCGAGGTCATCCAGAAGGCCATCGCCATCGCCGCCGGCAACGGCTTCGGCAAGGTGATGGTCGGGCAGGGCGGGATCCTGTCGACGCCCGCCGCCTCGAACATCATCCGCAAATACAAGACCTTCGGCGGTATCATCCTGTCGGCCAGCCACAATCCGGGCGGCCCGCACGAGGATTTCGGCATCAAATACAATGCCGGCAATGGCGGCCCGGCGCCGGAAAAGATCACCGACGCGATCTTCGCTAAGTCGAAGCAGATCAAGAGCTTCAAGATCGCCGATATCGGCACCGTCGATATCGACACGATCGGCACCGTCAAGGCCGGCGACATGACGGTCGAGATCTTCGACCCGGTCAAGGACTATGCCGAGCTGATGGAAAGCCTGTTCGACTTCGATTCGCTGCGAAAGCTCTTCAAATCGGGCTTCCGCATGCGCTTCGATGCCATGCATGCGGTGACCGGCCCCTATGCCAAGGAAATCCTCGAGCATCGGCTCGGCGCGCCGAACGGCACCTGCCGCAATTTCAAGCCGCTGCCGGATTTCGGCGGCCATCACCCGGATCCGAACCTTGTGCACGCAAAGCATCTCTATGACGAGATGATGGGGCCCGACGCGCCGGACTTCGGCGCGGCCTCCGACGGCGACGGCGACCGCAACCTGATCATCGGCAAAGGCATCTTTGTCACCCCGTCGGACTCGGTCGCGATGCTTGCCGCTAATGCCAAACTGGCGCCGGGCTACAAGGACGGCCTGAAGGGCATCGCCCGCTCCATGCCGACCAGCGGCGCCGCCGACCGCGTCGCCGAAAAGCTCGGCATCGGCATCTACGAGACGCCGACCGGCTGGAAATTTTTCGGCAACCTGCTCGACGCCGGCATGGCGACCATCTGCGGCGAGGAAAGCGCCGGCACCGGCTCCAACCATGTGCGCGAGAAGGACGGCCTGTGGGCGGTGCTTTTGTGGCTCAACATTCTCGCCGCGCGCGGCGAGAGCTGCAAGGACATCGTCACCAAGCATTGGGAGACCTACGGCCGCAACTACTATTCGCGCCACGACTATGAGGAGGTCGAGAGCGACCGCGCCAATGCGCTGGTGGATGAGCTGCGCGCCAAGCTCGGCTCGCTGCCGGGCACGACCGCGCGCGGCCTGAAGATCGCTAAGGCCGACGATTTTGCCTATCGCGATCCGGTCGATGGCTCGGTGAGTGAGCATCAGGGCATCCGGATCTTGTTCGAGGGTGGCTCGCGCGTCGTGCTTCGCCTCTCCGGCACCGGCACCTCGGGTGCGACGCTGCGCGTCTATATCGAGCGCTACGAGCCGGACAAGGCAAGGCACGACCTCGACACGCAGGAAGCGCTCGCCGATCTCATAGCCGCCGCCGACGACATCGCCGGCATCAAGAGCCACACCGGCCGCAACAAGCCGAGCGTGATTACTTGAGGGTGGGGGCACGCGTCTCCACCTTCTCCCCTTGTGGGAAAAGGTGTCGCCGAAGGCGACGGATGAGGGGTGCTCCAGCTTGGCGCAAACCGGCGCTCACATCGCCGGCGCCTCAATTCTTCCAACACCCCTCATCCGTCTCGGCGCTGCGCGCCGATCCACCTTCTCCCGCAAGGGAAGAAGGGGAGGCGCGCGCATGACCCTCGGCGCAACCATCACCCCCGAAGGCATCCGCTTTGCCGTCTGGTCGTCATCCGTGAGACGCCTGTGGGTCTCGCTTTTCGACGACAGCGGCGCGCGCGAGATCGACCGGCTGGAACTCAACCCGGAAGGCGGGGGCGTGCATGCGCTCCTTGTCCGCGGCCTCGGCGACGGCACGCGTTACGGCTTTCGCGCCGATGGTGACTATGCGCCGGAGCGCGGTCAGTGGTTCGACCCAAACAAGCTTCTCACCGATCCCTATGCCGTCGAGCTCGATCGTCCATACCAATATCATTGGCGGCTTGCCGCCAAACGCAACGAAGGCACCGACACGGCCTCGCTGATGCCGAAGGCGATGGCGCGGTTCCTGCCCAAGCCGGTGCCGCCCCAGCCGCCGCTGTTCCGGCCCGGCGGCTTGATCTACGAGCTCAACGTCCGCTCCTTCACCAGGCTGCATCCGGACGTGCCGGAAGCGCAGCGGGGCACCATCGCGGCGCTCGCCAATCCGGCCATCATCGAGCACCTGAAGCGTCTCGGCGTGTCGGCCGTCGAACTGATGCCGGTCACCGCATCGATCGACGAGCGGCATCTGCCGCCATTGGGGCTGAGCAACGCCTGGGGCTACAATCCCGTCACCTTCATGGCGCTCGATCCGCGCCTGGCGCCCGGCGGCATCGGGGAGTTGCGCGATACCGTCGCCGCGTTGCGCAAGGCAGGCATCGGCACCATCCTCGACCTCGTCTTGAACCACACCGGCGAGAGCGACCGGCTCGGGCCGACGCTGTCGCTGCGTGGGCTCGATGCGCTGGCCTACTACCGGCATCAGCCGGACGGCAGGCTGGTCAACGACACCGGCACCGGCAACACCGTCGCCTGCGACCATCCGGCGATGCGCGAGATGGTGCTCGACACGCTGCGCTACTTCGCCCACTTCGCCGGTGTCGACGGCTTCCGCTTCGATCTGGCGCCGGTGCTCGGCCGTATCGACGGCGCCTTCGATCCGGAAGCGTCCCTGCTTCAGGCCATTGCCGGCGATCCCGTGCTCGCCGACCGCGTGCTTATCGCCGAGCCTTGGGACATCGGTCCGAACGGCTACCAGCTCGGCAATTTCCGCCCGCCATACCTCGAATGGAACGACCGTTACCGCGACGATGTCAGGCGATTCTGGCGCGGCGATGCCGGCGCGGTCGGCGCCTTGGCCACACGGCTTGCAGGTTCCTCCGATGTCTTCGGCAGGGAAGGCCAACCGGCGAGCCGCACGGTCAATTTCATCGCTGCGCATGATGGCATGACGCTGGCCGACATCGTCGCCTATGAGCGCAAGCACAATGAGGCCAATGGCGAGCACAATCGCGACGGCCATAACGACAATTTGTCATGGAACAACGGCGCCGAGGGCGAGACGGACGACGAGGCGATTGCCAAGGCGCGCTTCGACGACCAGCGCGCGCTGCTGGCGACACTTTTCGCCTCGCGCGGCACCATCATGCTGACAGCCGGCGACGAGTTCGGCCGCACGCAGAAGGGCAACAACAATGCCTATGCGCAGGACAACGCCATCACCTGGCTGGACTGGGCCGGCCGCGATCAGGCGCTCGAGCAATACGCATCGTCGCTGGCTGCACTGCGTCGGGTCTTGCCTGCGCTGGCCGATCAACGCTTCCTGACCGGCGAGCCCGCCGACGGATCGGAAGTCCCCGACGTAGCCTGGCTGGCTGAGACCGGTGCGCCGCTCGGCGAGGCCGACTGGAACGATCCCGGGCGACATCGCCTCGTCATGCTGCTCGCCAACGACGAGGGCGGCCGCCTTGCCGTGATGATCAATGGCGATCGCCGGCAATGCGTCTTCACCTTGCCTGCACGCGATGGATTTGAGTGGCACCCGGCGCTCGAGGCAGAGCCGGTCGATCTGGCGCGGCCGTTACCCGGTCGAAGCGTCAGTTTCATGGTCGAGCGGCGTGCCGCTAAATCGCGCAACTGGAAGGGCTCGTGATGACTGGCGACAATTCCGGGCAAGGGAGCGAATGGTGGCGCGGCTGCGTCATCTACCAGGTCTATCCGCGCTCCTTCCAGGACACGACCGGCGACGGCAGCGGTGACCTCAAGGGCATCACCGCGCGGCTCGCCCATATCGCTTCCCTCGGCGTCGACGCCGTCTGGCTGTCGCCCTTCTTCAAGTCGCCGATGGCCGACATGGGCTACGATGTGTCGGACTACCGCGACGTCGATCCGATGTTCGGCACGCTGGAGGATTTCGATGCGCTGGTCGCCGAGGCGCACTGGCTCGGCCTGAAGCTCATCATCGACCAGGTGATCTCGCATTCGTCGGACAAGCATGAATGGTTCCTTGAGAGCCGCGCCAGCCGCGACAATGCCAAAGCGGACTGGTACGTCTGGGCTGACGCCAAGCCGGATGGCAGTGCGCCCAACAACTGGCAATCGCTATTCGGCGGGCCGGCCTGGGAATGGGACGCCACCCGCCGGCAATATTACATGCACAATTTTCTCGCCGCGCAGCCGGATTTGAACTTCCACAATCCGGAGGTGCAGGATGCGGTCCTCGACACCGTACGCTTCTGGCTGGAGCGCGGCGTCGACGGCTTTCGGCTGGACACCGTCAACTACTATGTCCACGACCGCTGGCTGCGCGACAATCCGCCTTTGGCATCAAGCGTCGCCGGAACCAACGGTGCGACCAGCACCTATGGCTTCCAGGAGCATCTTTTCGACAAGACGCGGCCCGAGAACCTCGCTTTCCTGAAACGCTTCCGCGCGCTGCTAGACGAATATCCGGACCGCGCCGCGGTCGGCGAGGTGGGAGACGAGGAGCGTTCCTTGCAGACGCTCGCCGCCTATGTCTCCAGCGGCGACAAATTGCAGATGTGCTACACGTTCGACCTGCTTAGTCCGCAATTTTCCGCCGCCCATGTGCGCGGCTGCGTGGAGGCGTTCGAGACGACCGCCCCGGACGGCTGGATCTGCTGGGCCTTTTCGAACCATGACGTCGTGCGCCATGTCAGCCGCTGGACGCGGCCCGGCGAGAGCCCGGACGCGGTGGCCAAGTTCTCGATCGCGCTGCTGTCATGCCTGCGCGGGTCGATCTGCCTTTATCAGGGCGAGGAATTGGGGCTGGAGGAAGCCGAACTGGCCTATGAGGATCTGCGCGATCCCGTTGGCATCCGTTTCTGGCCGGGCGTGAAGGGCAGGGACGGCTGCCGCACGCCGATGGTCTGGGAAGCGGAGGCCGAGAACGCCGGCTTTTCACGGGCCAAGCCCTGGCTGCCGGTGCCGCAGGCGCATCGCGCCCGGGCGGTCGACGCCCAGAATGGCGAGGAGCGGTCGGTGCTTGCCGCCTATCGGTCGATCCTTGCCTTGCGCAAGAGCCATCCGGCACTGATCCAAGGCGCGATCCGCTTTCTTGATGCCGAAGGTGATGTGCTCGCTTTCCTCCGCGAGCGCGACGGCGAAAGGCTGCTTTGCGTTTTCAATTTCTCGCCCGAGGCAACAGGCTGGGCGCTGCCCACGGAGATCGGCGAGGCCGAGATAACGCCATTTGACGTTGACGCCGCCGGCATTCTTACCGGTGTTATCGAGGACATTGTGCTGGCGCTGCCGCCTCTGGGCAGTTTCGTCGGCAGGATTGGCTGACGGCAGCTTACTGAACCAGCACCGAACGCCCGCACGTCGCGCCAGTCACCCGGACGTCGGCCTCGCCGACACGGACGCCGAGCGCCCCAAGAACGTTGTAGACCAGGCTGTCGACCGGCTCGGTCACGCCGTTGAGCAGCGTCGTTACCGCCGGTTTCACCGTGCCGAGCAGGGCGGTCACATTGAGGCCTAGTCCCAGCGCATTGATCGAAAGCGACAGGTTGTTGACCAGCGATGTCGTGAGCGACTGCGTCAGGTTCTTCGTCGACACCGTCTTGATCGCCTTGTTGGCGATATCGGTGGCGCTGAAGGTCAGGTTCGTCGGCGCCATATTGGTGACCGAGAAGGCCGACGAGCCTGTCACCTGCAGCAGCGGAATGAGCAACAGCCTCAGGTCCGCGATATCGGCGTTGGAGAACGACTGCGGCTGGGCGAAGTCGGCAAAGCCGCTGGCATTGCTGTTTGCGAGATGCGCCGAGACGACGCCAGGCTGCGCGGCGATCGAAACCTTAATGCTGGAGGGTCCGGTCGGGCAACTGATGTCGGTCAGCTTGGCTTCGGCATAAGCCACCTCGACATTGAGCGGCAGGTGGACGGCGACAAGGCTGGTGCCGCCGCCGAGATTGGAATTGCCGACGGTGACGTCGGCATTGAGCTTGATGCGCGTCTGCGCGGTGCGCACCACGGTGCCGGCCTCTCCCACCGCCAGCCACGCCGAGTTCTGCATCGGCTCGCCGATGGCGATCGCAAGCGTCGTCGATGCCAGCCCCGGTATGGTGGCGCCGAGATTGACCGCGACCTGGTTCGTGCCGTTGGCCAGAGCGGCCGCCGCGGTGAGCATACTGAGCGCGCTGGCTGTCACGTTGAGGCCGGCCGGCTTTTGCCCGACGCCGAGATCGCCGACGGAGCCGAGGTCGATGAGGGTGCCGAGCGGAATTTTGACGGTGTTGGTGGCGCTGGAAGCCATGGTCTGCAGGGCGATCTTGGACGTGCGGTCGAGCCCCGGCACGTTGGCCATGGCGGTGGCGATCTGGCCGATCGTTGCTTTGGAGGCGAGCACGTCGGAATAGCTCACACCGGTCAGATGCAATTGCGTCGCCAGCGCATCGGTGAACGAAAGAACGTCGATATCGGCCGACACCAGTGAATTGTAATCCATCACGCTGAGCGAGATGTTGCCGCCGAGAAGGCCGCCGAGAAGCGCGTTGAGAATGCCGCCATTGAGACTGGCGAGCCGCGAGCCGACCGAAAAAGCAGCTTGCGGCTGCGCGCTGGCGATTGCCGTCGTGCCGAGGGTGGGCGGCGACATGATCGAGCCGGCGAAATAGAGCGTACCCTGCTTCTTCAGCGTCACCTGGACCGCATTGTAGGGCACCTTGCCCGCCTCGAACCGGCTGCCGGCGGCAATGGTGCTGACGCCCGTGTAGCGCCCCGGCACGACCTGGACGACGGCCTTGCTGGCGGTCGGCGCCACGGTCATGCCCTGTTGCTGCACAGCGACCGAGGTGATGCCGTTGTCGCTGAGCGCGGTCAGCACCGCCTGCTGGGCGTTGGTGATGTTCGAGGCCGCGGTGATGGCGGCAAGGTCGACGATCGACTGCGCGGCGCGGCGCTCGTTGTAAAGCGAGCCCTCGTCGATCGCGAAGGCGGTCAGCGCCAGCGCCACGGGCGTTCATAGCGCCGTCATGACGGCGAAATTCGCGCTCCGGTCGGCGAGCAGCCTTCGCGTCGCCGCAATCAATCCCCCTTGGTCCGCATCATATCCCTCCGACGCGGATCGTCGATTGACTCTGGATCGTCGTGCCCGGCAAGGGCAGCGTCCGGAACAGGTTCCAGATCGGCAGGTTGCGCGCATCGTAGGTGACCGAGACGACAAACTGGCTGCCGTCGGCGGCGCTGTCCTGCGCGTTGACAGTCAGCTTGTTGGGATCGACGAAGGGATAGCCCGAGACGTCGTGAGCGACGAAATCGGTAACCAGCGCCTGCCGCTCGGTCTGGTTTAGGCCGGCAATCGCCGTGCGCGCCGCATCGGCGGCGATCTGCTGCACCGAATGGCTGGCGCCGAAATAAATCCCATATGCAACCATGCCGAGCAGAAGCAGGATGAAGATCGGCGCCAGCATGGCGAATTCGATTGCCGACGTGCCCGTGGCGTCAGCCCGGAAACGACACCACAAAACGGCGAATTTTCGGTTTTTCAGCATGATGCGCAGAATGCCAAAACCCGCCTGCAAAAACAGAAAACGCGTCGAACAACCGGCAGGTGTGCCAAGTTGAAGGCAAGCTCTAAGCTTAGTTTTCGCTGTTTTAGCGTGATGACGCTCACTCTGCGTCAAGCAGGCAACGGTTGAAATAAGATTTCGCTCTGTCTAGTCTCCTGCCACCAGCCGCCGGAAGGGTCCGGCGGCACGCCTGAAACGGGGCCGTTGCAACGGTTCCGGGGTGTCAAAACTTAAGAAGGCGCGGCTGAGGGGCTGCGCCGACAGGGAGAAAGTTCATGCTGAAAGACCTGCTGAAGGCGACGGTGTTCGCCACCACAGTGGCCTTGGCCGCCGGCACATTCTACACGCCGGCCTTCGCCGAGACCGTCTACAACCGCGGCGCCGCCGCCGAGGCGGAGACGGTCGATCCGCACAAGACGTCGACGGTCTACGAGGCCGATATCATACGCGACCTGTTCCAGGGCCTCGTCATGCATGACCAGAAGACGAACCTCATTCCGGGCGCCGCCGAAAGCTGGACGGTGTCGGATGACGGCACCGTCTACACCTTCAAGCTGCGCAAGGACGGCCTCTGGTCGGACGGCACCCCGGTGACGGCGGACGACTTCGTCTATTCGTTCCATCGGCTGGAAGATCCGGCCACCGCTGCAGAATACGCCTCGATGCTCTATCCGGTGAAGGGCGCCGAGGACTTCAACACCAAAAAAGGCGAGGCCGAGGATATGGGCGTGAAGGCGATCGACGCCAACACGCTGCAAGTCACGCTCAAGGCTCCGACACCCTATTTCCTGGAGATGCTGACCCACCAGGCGACCTATCCGGTCAACAAGGCTTCCATGGACAAGCTCGGCGCCGACTGGATCAAGCCGGGCAAGCTGGTCTCCAACGGCGCCTATACGCTGGCCGAGTGGGTTCCCAATGATCACATGAAATTGGTCAAGAACCCGAAGTTCTGGGACGCCGCGAGCGTCAAGCTCGACGTGGTCAACTACATCCCGACCGAGGATCGCTCGTCGGCGATGAAGCGTTTCGAAGCAGGCGAACTCGACAGCTATGGCGATCTGCCGACCGAACAGCTCGCCGATCTAAAAACCAAATTCGGTGACCAGGTCCGCGTCGGGCCATATCTCGGCACTTATTATTATGCGATCAAGACCGACAAGGCGCCTTGGGACAATATCGAGTTGCGCAACGCCATCTCGATGGCGATCGACCGCGACTTCCTCGCCGAGAAGGTCTGGCAAAACTCGATGCTGCCTGGATATTCGATGGTGCCTCCGGGCATCGAGGGCTACACGCCGGCACTGGCCAAATATGCCGACATGCCGCAGATCGACCGCGAGGATGCGGCCAAGAAGATCCTGGAAAAGCTCGGCTACACGCCCGAGCATCCGTTGAAGATGGAGATCCGCTACAACACCTCGGAGAACCACAAGAACACGGCGGTCGCCATCCAGGAACAGCTGAAGCCGCTCGGCGTCGAGGTGACGCTGCTCAACACCGACACCAAGACCCATTATAGCTTCCTCGAGCAGAAGGGTAACTACGACGTCGCCCGCGCCGCCTGGATCGCCGACTACAAGGATCCGGAGACCTTCCTCGGCATCTCGCGCAAGGCGAGCGGCAACAACTATTCGAATTACAACAGCCCTGCCTATGAAGCCGCTATGGACAAGGCAGCCGCCGCCGGCGGCAAGCCTGAGGAGCGCATGAAGGACCTCGCCGCAGCCGAGCGCATCCTCGTCGACGACGTCGGCGAGATCCCGCTTCTCTACTACAGCTACCACGACATCGTTTCCTCGAAGGTGCATGGCTTCGAAGACAATGTGATGGACATTCATCCGTCCCGCTTCATCTCCAAGGACTGACAAGAAACCTTGGCCGTGCCGCCGCTCTCTTTTGGGAGCGGCGGTCGCGGTCTGTCGTCGTGCCGGGCCGAAAGTCGGATTGGATTTTCGGGAATGCCGGTGCGAAGATCAGAGATGCCGGCGCGCCACGGATCTTCGACTGGAGAGCCTGTCGCCCTGGCTGAAGCGGGGCGCCGATGCTGCGTTATGTCTTCCGGCGGCTGTTGACCGCCATCCCCACGCTCTTCGTCATCGTGACGGTGGCGTTTTTCCTGATCCGCGTCGCGCCAGGCGGCCCGTTCAACCAGGAGCGGGGCTTGAGCCCTGAGATCAGGGCCAATCTCGAAGCCCAGTTCGGTCTCAACGATCCGCTCTGGCTGCAATATGTACACTATCTCGGCAATCTTTTGCGCGGCAGTTTCGGCCCGAGCTACAATTTGCCGGATTTCACCGTCACCGAACTCTTCGCCAAGGGTCTGCCGATCTCGGTGCAGATCGGTACCTCGGCACTGGTGCTGGCGCTGGTGCTGGGCTCGATCCTCGGCACGATCGCGGCGCTCAACCAGAACAAAATAGGCGATTATTCTGTGATCGCTTTAGCCACCGCCGGCAGCACCATCCCCACCTTCGTCACCGCGCCGGTGATCCAGCTCGTGTTCGGGCTTTCCTGGAAGCTGCTGCCGATCGGCGGCTGGGGCGACGGCGCCTTGATCAACAAGGTCGGTCCGGTGCTGACGCTGGCCTTGCCGCAGATCGCCATCGTGGCCCGCCTGATGCGCGGCTCCATGATCGAGAGCCTGCGTTCGCATCATATCCGCACCGCCCGCGCGCTGGGCCTCTCCGACTGGTCGGTGGTCGTCAAGCACGCACTGCGCGGCGCCGTGCTGCCGATCGTCTCCTTCACCGGCCCGGCGGCAGCCGCGCTGTTGACCGGCTCGATCATCGTCGAGACGATCTTCTCCATCCCCGGGGTCGGCCGTTACTTCGTCGATGCCGCGCTCAACCGCGACTACACTCTGGTCATGGGAACCGTGGTGGTGATCGCGCTCTTCACCATCGTCTTCAACCTGATCGTCGACCTGCTCTATGCGGTCGTCGACCCAAGGGTGCGCTATGACTGAGCTCGCCGTCGCGGTTCCCGAGCCGATCGTCGGCCGCTCGCTCTGGGGCAATGCCTGGGCGCGGCTCAAACGCAACCGCGCTGCGATGCTCAGCCTCTATTACCTGGCTTTTATCGCCGTCATCAGCATTTGCGGTCCGTGGGTCGTGCCGCATCAATACACCACCATCTATGGCGACTATGTGCGCATGCCGCCGAGCCTTTCGGCCTATCCGAAACCCGACATGATCCAGGGTGCGCTGGGCGATGCCATCAAGCGCATGCGCGCCGACATCAAGGAATGGCACCAGGACGGCAATCGCGTCATCGTGACCATCACCTCGACCAAGCCGATCGACGACCGCAACATCCGCTACCTCGACCGCTCCGACGCCTTCGACGACACTAGGATCGAGAACAAGTCGCCCGACGGTCTCGAAGTGACCATGAGCTCGGCCGTGAAACAGCAATATTTCTTCTTCGGTACCGACAACACCGGCCGCGACCTGCTCTCGCGCACGCTGATGGCCGGGCGCATATCCTTGGCGATCGGCCTGCTGGCCGGCGTTGTCGCCGGCGTCATCGGCGTCATCTATGGGGCGGCGGCTGGCTTTGCCGGCGGCCGGGTCGACGAGGTGATGATGCGCATCGTCGACGTGCTCTATTCGCTGCCATTCATCTTCTTCGTCATCATGCTGGTGGTGTTCTTCGGCCGCAACTTCGTGCTGATGTTCCTGGCCGTCGGCGCTGTGCTGTGGCTCGACATGGCGCGCATCGTGCGCGGCCAGGCGCTGTCGATCCGCAGGCAGGAATATGTCCAGGCGGCGGAGGCCATGGGCGTCGGCCAGCGCGGCATCCTGTTGCGCCATGTCATCCCCAACCTGCTTGGCCCCGTGGTTATCTACATGACGCTCCTGGTGCCGCAGGTCATCATCCTGGAAAGCTTCCTCTCTTTCCTCGGTCTCGGCGTGCAGGAGCCGATGACCAGCTGGGGCGTGCTGATCTCGGTCGGCGCCAAGAACATCGGCTACGCCAATTGGCTGCTCCTGTTTCCCGCCTTCTTCCTCGTCTCGACGCTGTTCGCGCTGAATTTCGTCGGCGACGGCCTGCGCGACGCGCTCGACCCGAAGGATCGATAAAGATGGGGACCGCGGACATGGCTGCCGAAACGATCCTCAGCATCAAGGACCTGCGCGTCCGGTTCCAGACCCTCGACGGCACGGTCGAGGCCGTCAAGGGCATCAATATCAAGGTCAATGCCGGCGAGACGGTCGCCGTCGTCGGCGAATCCGGCTCCGGCAAGAGCCAGACGATGATGGCGGCGATGAGCCTGCTTTCCTCCAACGGCGAGGCGACAGGCCAGGTCGACTATCGCGGCCGCAATCTTCTGGAGATGACCAAAAGCGAGCTGAACCAGGTCCGCGGCCGCAAGATCAGCATGATCTTCCAGGAGCCGATGACCTCGCTCGACCCGCTCTACACCATTGGCAACCAGCTGATGGAGCCGATCCGCCGGCACCGCGGGCTATCCGGGGCTGCGGCGCGGGAAGAAGCGCTGAAGCTGTTGCGGCTGGTGCACATCTCCGATCCCGAGCGGCGGATGAAATCCTATCCGCACGAGATGTCGGGCGGTCAGCGCCAGCGCGTCATGATCGCCATGGCCTTGGCCAACGATCCCGACATCCTGATTGCCGACGAGCCGACGACGGCGCTCGACGTCACCATCCAGGCGCAGATCCTGATGCTGCTTGCCGAACTGCAGCGCAAGTTCGGCATGGCCATCGTCTTCATCACCCACGACCTCGGCATCGTGCGCCGCTTCGCCGATCGCGTCTATGTCATGCGCCAGGGCGAGGTGGTGGAGGAGGGCAACGCCGAGGCGCTTTTTGCCAACCCGCAGCATGCCTACACCAAGATGCTGCTCGCGGCCGAGCCGACCGGCACCAAGGCGGCGCCGCCCGCCAGTTCGCCGGTGCTCCTGGAAGGCCGCAATGTCGAAGTCGTCTTCAGGATCGGCGGCGGCTTCCTTGGCGGCGAGCCGCTCATGCTGCGCGCGGTGGACAGGATCTCGATCCGGCTGAAGCGCAACCAGACGATCGGCATCGTCGGCGAGTCCGGTTCGGGCAAGTCGACGCTCGGCCGCGCGCTGCTCAGGCTCTTGCCGAGCGACGGCGTCATCCGCTTCGGCGATCGCGACATATCGGAAGCCGACCGCCAGGCGATGCGGCCGCTGCGGCGAGAGTTGCAACTTGTCTTCCAGGATCCGTTCGGTTCGCTGTCGCCGCGCATGACCGTCGGCCAGGTGATCACCGAAGGCCTTTTGGTGCACGAGCCCTCGCTCACAGGCAAGCAGCGCGACCAGCGCGCCGTCGAGGCGCTGCGCGAGGTCGGCCTCGATCCCAACGCGCGCAACCGCTACCCGCACGAATTCTCCGGCGGCCAGCGCCAGCGCATCGCCATTGCCCGCGCCATGATCCTGAAGCCGAAAGTGGTGGTGCTGGACGAGCCGACCTCGGCGCTCGACCGCTCCGTGCAGAAGCAGATCGTCGAGCTGCTGCGCAAGCTGCAGGCCGATCACGAACTGTCCTACCTGTTCATCAGCCATGATCTCGCGGTAGTGCGCGCCATGGCCGACTACATCATCGTCATGAAGCAGGGAAAGATCGTCGAGGAAGGTCCGACGCAGGAAATCTTCGACAATCCGCGCGAAGCCTACACGCAGACGCTGATGAACGCCGCGATCGACACCACAAAGTTTCGCATGAGCGCTTGAAGCCGGGCAAGCCTGATCGGTTCGGCTACTGCGAGGCCGGGCACCTCTGCCTCCGCGTCGCGACGATCACCTGCTGCTGTTGCTGCAGCGTGTCGATCCGGGCGGTTTCGCGATTGGCCACCACAGTCTTCACGCGCTCGCCGCCGAGCAGCCAGCTCGGCACGCTGGTGTTGGCGACCTTGCCGCGGCTGATGGCAGTCCGTGAAATATCGGTGGCGGTGTCGCCGAGCGCCCTGTTGAGCTCGGCGCAATTCATCTTGTCGTATTTCGCCGGATCGAGAGATGCGGCGGTCGATGAGCAACCCGCGGCGAAGAGCAGCGCCGCGATTACAGGCAAAATGGCTGTCAGTGTGAACTTCATTCTCTCACCTGGTCTCGCCGTCCCCGATCGTTTCAGCTAGGTCGCCATTAGGCCAAGATAAGGGCTCCCCGTCGAGCACAATGATCGGCAACAGCGCTTCAAGCTTATTATTCAGTACTCGACGTTGACGAAAGGCGGGAGCGACAAGCGCCCAAGTGCTTGTTTTTTCTGGTCGCAGTGATCCATATCGGACGTCAGGTTCTTGATGGCGGCCCGTGGCTATCCTGGATCGTCATTCTGAAGCAACGCCGCGGGAGCCTGGCGCGCGCCAGAACCTAGATTCCGGCCGGGGACGGCATTCCCTTGTCGCCAACTGGATCGATATCCTCCGATATCTCCTGTCGCAGTTTCGGTCCCTTGGCCAAACGCCTGCCCAAGGCAGAGACGAAAGCCTCATAGCGTTCGGCCGCCTTGGCACGAGCCGCCTGGGCCGCAGGTTCCGGCAAGGCGGGAGTGGTCGCGAGCCAAAAGCGGACAAACACCGCAAGCGTCTCGACCGCGATGCCTGTGTCGCGCTCCTGCCGGCCCAGCCGCCGATCGACCTGGTCGAGGCGTTTGACGATCGCCGCCTCGCGACGCTCATCCGCGTCCGGCGACAAGAACGACGCGATCGCGGCCTCCGCGATCATGGACTGGGATTGTCCGCGCCGCGTCGCGCAATCCTGAAGCATCTTCATGACTGCCGGATCGAGATAGACAGAGATCTGCACTTTTTTCTTTCGATTGGTCATGGCACCTACAATCCCATGCCGTCATCGGGGTCGAGCGAGACCTGCCGCGCTGTGCCCTTCATGAGGCGCGCCAGGCGGCGGTTTCTGACAGCTTCGCCATCGTCAGTATCGTCGGCCGCCTCGATACCGAACTCGTTCTCGAGAGGGCCCGCTTTCTCGATCGGGCTCCCGCGGTTCAGTTCGGGTTGTTGGCGCTGCTCGGACTCGGTCGGATCTTCATCTCGCTCCTGGAGCGTGCCGGGAGCTTCGTCGACCTCGGGCTGTTTCAGGATTGTCAGGCTACTCCAATCGTTAGGACGAGCTTTTTCGGATCGCGCCAGCTCGGGCGGCGACAGGACGCGTTCGCGCAAGCGGATATCCTCGTAATAGCGTGCCTTATTCGCCCTGATCGGTGATGTGCCCGCCACCATGACGATCTCGTCGGTCGGCGGAAGCTGCATGATCTCGCCAGGTGTCATCAACTGGCGGGCGGTCTCTTGCCGCGACACCATCAAATGTCCGAGCCAGGGTGAAAGCCGGTGGCCGGCATAGTTCTTCATCGCCCGCATCTCGGTTGCAGTGCCTAGCGCGTCAGACACACGTTTGGCGGTCCTTTCATCATTCGTTGCGAAGCTCACGCGCACATGACAGTTGTCGAGGATGGAGTTGTTCGGGCCGTAGGCCTTCTCGATCTGGTTAAGCGACTGCGCGATTAGGAAGCTCTTCAGCCCATAGCCAGCCATGAAAGCCAATGCAGTTTCGAAGAAGTCGAGGCGGCCGAGCGCAGGAAACTCGTCGAGCATGACCAGAAGCCGATGCCGATTGCTCGTCGCCTGAAGCTCCTCGGTCAGGCGACGCCCAATCTGGTTGAGGACAAGGCGAATGAGCGGCTTGGTCCGATTAATGTCCGAAGGCGGCACCACCAGGTAGAGTGTCGCTGGTTTGATGGCGCCGACCATGTCGCTGATCCGCCAATCGCAGCGGCTCGTCACCTCGGCGACGACGGGGTCGCGATAGAGACCGAGGAAGAACATCGCCGTGGAGAGCACGCCCGAGCGCTCATTGTCAGATTTGTTGAGCAGTTCGCGCGCCGCACTGGCGATGACCGGGTGCGGGCCTGCTTCTCCCAAATGGGCGGTCTTCATCATTGCCGCCAGCGTGGACTCGATCGGACGCTTCGGATCCGAAAGGAAGGCGGCCACGCCGGCGAGCGTCTTGTCCTTCTCGGCGTAGAGGACGTGAAGGATCGCGCCTACCAGCAATGCGTGACTGGTCTTTTCCCAATGGTTTCGTTTTTCCAGGCTGCCTTCCGGATCGACCAGAATGTCGGCGATGTTCTGGACATCGCGCACCTCCCATTCACCACGGCGCACCTCCAACAAAGGATTGTAGGCCGACGATCTCGAATTGGTGGGATCGAACAGCAGGACACGACCGTGCAGAGCACGGAACCCGGCGGTGATTTGCCAATTCTCGCCTTTGATGTCGTGGACTATCGCTGAGCCCGGCCAGGTTAACAGCGAAGGCACCACCAGGCCGACGCCCTTGCCCGAACGGGTTGGGGCGAAGCACAGCACATGCTCGGGCCCATCATGGCGAAGGTAATGACGCTGATAGCGCCCTAGCACCACACCGTCGGCGCCGAGCAGCCCGGCTGCCTTTACCTCTCTCCTGTTGGCCCATCGCGCCGAACCGTAAGTCACCACGTTCTTGGCTTCACGTGCGCGCCACACAGACATGCCGATTGCAACAATGACAGACAAGAAGCCGCCCGACACGGCGATCAGTCCGCCTTCCATGAAAACGGCAGGGGCATAGGCGTCGTAGAAGTACCACCACCAGAACAGGGCGGGTGGATGGTAGACAGGCAGGCCGGCGACTTCGAACCAGCTCGGTCCGAGTTGCGCCTGGAACCCAAGCCGCCATGCGGTCCATTGCGTCGCCGTCCAGGTCGTCAACAGGACGATCAGGAAGACGGCGAGGATCTGACCCCACAGGATCTTCGTTGCGGACATGGCCTCATCCTTTCTTTTAGCTGTCAGAGACCGAGCCCGCGCTTGCGGGCAAAGCTCCAGTCGATGCCGCCGTCACCACGAGCAACCCCGCAGACATGCTGGCCGCGATGTTTTCGAGGGAGGGTGTCCAGGGTACAAGTTGGAAGCCAAATCCGTCGTCGATCATGGCGAAACGGCCGGAGGCGAGAGACAGGCGTTGACCATAGACACCGGCGACATAGTCGCCGCTGGCGGCACGGTTGAAGGGCCGTCCTCTATCGGCCGCGAGCTTGTCGCCAATCACCTCCAGTTCGCGACGGCGCAGCGTATCGAGCAGGTTCGCGCTGAAGATGATCCGGTTGCCTTGCCTCTCGGCGAGCCCTTGGTTGACCAGATGTTCGGCCCGGCGGTCCAAGGCATCGCCGACCTCGGCGCCGAAGCCCCCCTTCGCCAGTGCGGCAGGCCGGCCAGCAATAGCCTGGCGGTCGAGCCAGGTCGCGCCCGGTGCGGTAACCTGTTCATCCACGCTAAGATCGCAGCACACCGCAAGCGCGACGCGACGCTGGCCGCGCCCATCATCGAACTTGCGCAGCTCGACAATCGATCCCGTCGGGCCGTCGCCGGCGGCATCCAGAGTACAAAATCTGATGTGATGGATACGTCCGTCAATGCCGTCGACAACCGCGTAGGCCGCACCGCTCAGTTCATCATCGGGTCCGCGATCGACCAGCCGCCGACGATGGGAGTATCGAGACTTTCGGCGGCCAACACATAACTGGCCGAACCCCGTTCGATCCCTCGCGTGGTCAGTGCGCGATGCATGCGCTTTATGATGTCGCCACGCTCGCCCAACTCGCGCAACCTCGCTTCGGCCTGGTCGTCGAGGACCCATTGGCCCGGGCCGATCTGGTCGGCGAGACCAAGCGCTTCGAGCTTGCGCAGACGGCCGATCTTGAGCGCATGATATTCGTCGGGCTGATAATGAGGGCGTCGGGCCAAATCGATGACCCCGCTGTCGCGGCTGTTGCGAAGTAACTGGCGATCGAGCCCGGTCCAGCGTTCGGACCGGATCTGGCTTTCGAGTGAGCGACGGATATCGAGATCGGTTCGCGGCCCCAGTTCCTGAGTGATCAGGTCGCGAGCCCGGTCCCGCATGCCTTCCTTGATGTAATCGCGCGCAATGACCAGGTCCTGGCCGTCGTCGCGCACGCCGCGCACGATCAGATGAACGTGCGGATGCTCGGTGTTCCAGTGATCGACCGCGACCCAGTCGAGCCCAGTGCCGAGGTCTTTCTCCATCTGCCCCACCAGATCGCGGCTGAAGGATTTGAGGTCCGCCATCTCGAGGGCGTCGTCGGGAGAGACGATGAAACGGAAATGGTGCCGATCATCCTTGGCGCGCGCGGCGAAGGCCGCGCCGTTGGCATCCTCCGTCTGCGGCCCGAACAACCGTGCCTTCTGTCCGTCCCGGGTCACGCCCTCCCGGCGCAGATAATTGAGATGTGTGGCCAGTGAGGCAGGGCTCGCGCTACGACGTACAACGCGAGCCTTTACGACTGCGCCGCGCGATCGCGAGGTGATGAGGCGGTTGGCCTGGATGCTGGCGCGCTGTCCGTGACCAAACCTGGAGCGGTTGCCGTAAACGACTTTTCCCGAGCGAGAGACGCCACCGCCAGCTTTTTTCGCCGCCGCCAGCGCTTGGGCGATGAAGGGCCGTGCAGCTTGAGCGCGGGTCGAGCGGATGCGACCTGGCCGAATGCGAAACGCACGCTCATCGGTCATGGCGCTGTCCTGCAATGTGGAAAGGACGACGCGCATACAAGGCTTCCGGCGATCGGCGCACATTGCCCATAGGGGCTGCAATGTGCGCCGTGGGCCCGAAAACCTGGCAAATCCTACCGTCCGACCGGCGCGCAATGTGCGCCCTTTTATCCTGCCGTCTTAATCGGTTGTGCTTTCCGTGACTTACTTGACATCGTCGTTCCTCATCTAACCTACGATAATACACTATTCTATGCTCTAAACCACGATTCCGTTCCCAGGCTTCGAGAGCCGATGCGCCGTGCAGTCTTCCGCGCTCTGCGACGGGGTCTACCGGCTGCATGAAGGCAGCACTGGAATCGTCGTGGCGCACTTTTCCATCGGAGTGACGGAGCATCGTCACAGGCAATCCGGCGCGGTCCAGCCGTCTCGCGATCGGCGCGGCCGCAGGCAATGTATGGCCCGCCCCGTCTGCAAGCGGAATGTTTTGAGAGGCACACCCGGTCTGCACCAATGTATCCGGCCTCGACGCTTCAGGCGTCCTGCCAAGATGGAGATT
>NZ_JAPYKO010000012.1:0-185633 GCF_037179585.1 Mesorhizobium argentiipisi (SeqCode) | reverse complement strand
GTTGATCAGGACGATCTCGTGGCTCCAGTCGAACTGGTAGGCCTCGCCCGGCGCGAAGAACAGCGGCACATAAGCTTCCGCCGTCGCCGACCCCTGCGCCTTCGCCCAGCTCTTCGCGTAGCGGCGGCAAGCAGGGCCGTATCGCCGACTACCTCACCAGGCTCGACTTCGTCGTGCTCGATGAACTCGGCTATCTCCCGTTCGCCCAGGCTGGCGGACAGTTACTCTTCCATCTGGTCTCGAAGCTCTATGAGCGCATCAGCATCATCACCACCAACCTCGCATTCGGCGAATGGCCAAGCGTCTTCGGCGACGCCAAGATGACGACCGCGCTGCTCGATCGGCTTACCCATCATTGCGAGATCGTCGAGACTGGAAACGAATCCTGGCGCTTCAAAAGCCGATCTCAAAGCTGAAGTCGAAAAGCCAATCAGCCGCACCCGATCAGGCTACGCAACCCAGACCAGCTTCGCCTGATCGGGCGCTGACCGGCGTGCCCTTCACTAACCCCAAACCGGGGTCCCTTTTACATGAAAAACCAGGGTCCCGATTCCGTGGTCATTGACAAGCTGGAGATCGCCGGCAAGGCGCGGCGGCATCGATGAAGGCGGGAAGGAACCTCGCCCCACGCATGTCCAGGCCGGCCGCGAGAAGGTCCGCTACAAGTTTCGGCGGGCTGGTACGATCCGGCCCTCAAGCGTTTCATCCGGCCGGGCGAGGAGCCCGGATGCCGCTGTGTGAGTAAGCCGGTGATCAAGGCTTCTCCTAGGCTCAGAGCCCTTATGAGAAAACGCGTGATCGCGGGGATCACGCGCTTTCCGTCCGCTTGGGCAGTTGGTTAGGCCGGACGCCTAAACATTCGGCCAACAGCAATCAAAATACATGCACCGATAAAGCCGGCGACGAGATAGCCAAGCCATCCGGTCAATGATACGCCCAGCAGTCCGAGAAGTAGGTTAGCGACGATGGCGCCGACGATCCCCAAAACGATGTTCATGAGCACGCCCATATTGCTCTTCATGAACATCTCGGCGAGCCAGCCGGCGATCCCGCCGATGACGATAGCCGCTACCCAACCGACACCTGGATTTTCCATGTTTCCCCTTTCCTAGAACCGAAATTGGTTCGGCGGGAAAACGTGCGATAAACCGATAAAGTTCCTCGGGTGCGGTCAGGCGGGCCAATTCGCCGGGCGCCTCTTATCTAGGTGCCGTCGAAGCAGCCTCATATTGCGATTGTTGGCCTTAAAATACACGTCGAAGATCGAGCCCAGAATAGGGACGCTTCCGACAACCGTATCAAGCAAGACGTTCCCCAACATCCTAGCGACCAAGATATTTCCGGCACCGCAGCTTCGGGCGCGCAACACGATATAGGCCGACACGATGCCGGTGGCTGCGTCTCCGAGTATGGGGACCAGACCTATCAACGCATCCAGACCGAAACGAATTGAGGTTCCGGGAATGCGCCAGCGCGAGTCGAGCAAGGCCGCCAAAAAATCGAATTCCGCAACGACGCTGGCTGCCCTACCGCCCTCGTAACCCTGCCCAGATATTCCACCGGCAGACCCTTTTCGAGTCAGCAGACTCGGCTGACGTATGACCGTCGTTCTAGACATCGTTCTGCCTAGTTGATGTTAGCTTGCGTGCCGTCCGGAGGCACGTCGTCGAGCAGAGTTGTCTCACCCGAGGGTTGGGTGGGCTCTGGTGGCAGTTCGCCGTTTGGCGTCATCTTGTTGACGGCCTCAGGCAGATCCCGGGTGATCCTGCTGATGAGCTCCTCGCGGGACAGGCCGGTCTGCATCGAGAGTGACGTCAGGGTGTCTTCGTCTATTGCCGCTTCCACCTCACTCGGCTCGATTGGCTGGTTCGGCCCTGTGCCTACCCAAGAGTCGACCTTGGATCCTGCTCCCGCACCTCTGAACCGATCTAAGATATCGCCGAGCGCCGTCCCCGAGACGCCTTTGGAAATCTGATCTAAAATCCCGCCTTGCGGGTCGTTTGGATTGCGATCTCCCGCCCTGCGGATCAAATCGCCGATTTTGTCGCGATTTTGGTACGCCAGAACGCCAAGCATCGCGATCGCCAGTCTTCCGAGATTTGCCATCTGGTACCTCCATTGTCCAAGGGAGAAGGGCCTGGCCCCACAAAGGTTCCGCCGGCGACGACCTGACGCCTTTCTTTGCCCAGATACGGGCGAGCAGCCCGGATGCCGTTGTGTCGCCAAGCCGTCATCAAGGGCTTCTCATGACCGAGGGGGCGGGCGGTCACCGTTGCGTGTTGTATTGCTCCGCGACAAGGGCAAGGGTGCCGTCGAATATCGAGTTGGTCGGGTGGGCGTTGCACCAGTTCCGTAGCCACAGATCGACGGCAGCGTTATCTAGCTGGATGCTTTGCTTCCCAGGGGCACGCATCATGTTAACGGCGCTGAGATAGCCAAGCACCCAATTCATGAAGTTCGCGCTCTCGTCGAAAAACTTCCTGCCATCGGCCGTTCTGAGAATGGCCTTGCCTGCATGGTTGTTCCCGTATGCGGCCACATAGGCACCGCACGACTCGAGGCCGTAGCTGTAGATAAAGGCGCTGGCATTTTCTGCACGGCACGGCACCGTCGCTAGACCGAGAACGAGAGCTGACACCATACAGCGAAACATCGAAATGCCTTTCTAAGCGGCCTGCAGCGTTGGGATGGCCTCGATCTAGGCGCCGAGCTCCTCCTCAGCCTCCTCGAGATCATAGTTGCGCGGGAGATTGAGCCAGAGCATCGGGCCGTTGCCGACCAGCTTTGCAATGCGGAGAGCCATCGGAATCGTGACGGGCTGCTTTTCGTCCAGAATGTCGTAGAGCGTTTGCCGGGAAACGCCGAGCAGCTTGGCGATGTGGATCTTCGGCACACCCAGCGCCGGAAGGAGGTCTTCACGCAGAAGCGCGCCGGGATGCATCGCGGGCAGGCCGCGCTTGATGGGTTCCATGCCGGGCTTGATGGGGTCCGTGTTCATCAGTGGTAATCCTCTAGTTCGACATCGATGGCGTCTTCGCCATCCCATCCGAACGTGATGCGCCAGTTGCCGGTCACACTGAAATCCTCCCTTGAGAATCTCGACTGATCAAAGGTCGATTGAGACGATCCCTTGCGCGCGGCTGCAACAGGCCAGGATATAACCCGCAGATTTCTCTTCGGAGGTCAGGCCGCCAAGATCACGCATCGCGACTTCGCCTGAGAGCTTGGTTATTCGGCAAGTGCCGCAAACTCCTTGCTGGCACGCGGTGGGAACATAGACACCACATTTGCGCGCTGCATCCAGGAGGGTCTCTCCGGGCGCGCAGCGATGCTCTAATCCAGACTTGGCGAAATGGACAAAAGACGAAATGGCAGATGCTTCGTCCGGAGCAACACTGGTAGGGTACGATCCGAACCTCTCCTCGTAATAGGCCAGCGGTCCAATGCCAACTTCGTCAAAACTGTCTCGTATTGCCTTCATGTAGAGTTCGGGCCCGCAAGTGTAGACCGTGCAATTGGCAAGGTCGGGAATAAGGCGCAAGAGCATGGGGCCGTTTATCCGGCCACTCGGTCCCGTCCACGAGGGACCTCCCTTCGAACAAAGGAATGTTACGCCGAGGTTGGGAAATCGGGCAGCGAGTGCGTCCAGTTCCGGTCTAAAGATTATATCGCATGTCGAGCGCGCGCTGTAGATGAGACGAAGGTCCAGATCGGATGCTCGATCTGTGAACATTCGCACCATCGACATGAGAGGCGTGATCCCGCTGCCGCCCGCAAGAAACAGAAGCTTTTCGCTGGCAAAGCCATCGAGTTTGAACGAACCCAGTGGGCCTTCAATCCTAATCTCATCGCCGGATCCCAGATTGTCGTGGAGCCAATTGGAAACGAGCCCCCCAGGTGTCCGCTTTACCGTAATCTGCAGGTCAAGCGGACGGGTCGGTGGAGAGGAGACGGAGTAGGCTCGCGTCACCTCGAGCCCATCAATGCTGAGGCGAAGAAGCACGTATTGCCCCGCATTGAAGCAGAACATCCGGTCCGACGCCGCCGAAAAGACAAACGTCTTCACGTCAGGCGTCTCGTCGATCACCCGACGGCAGAGCAGTACCTGCGGCGATGCGTCGGCCCATTGCCGCTGCCTCATCGCGGCAAGAAATTCGGAAGCCGGAAACGAAGTATGTGCGTTCATGTTTGGCTCTCAATGACGAGCCAACATGGCAGCCGAAGCCTTCGCGGAACAGTGGCTTGAGCCTACTTTTTAATCGGGAATTTCGATCTAAGTCTCGAGCGACATCACCGCCAGATGCAGCGCACGAAGCCCTTTGCGGATGATCGGCTCATGCTTGCGCCGGGCAAGCATGGCCGTATGGACGGGCTGGTAAAGCGTCGGCGCGCCCTCGACCAGGAATGACGGGCACTCGGCCGTGAACCTGCGGGCATCGTCGCTGCGCATGTAACAACTCCCCCCGGTTCGCCGCAGCATCGCTTCGGCCAAGCTCTCGGATCCCATGGAAAGACGCGAAATTGCCAAGGCAGGGATCAGCTCCGAATGGGTTTTCTCAAGTACGACGGTGTAGCCCGGGCGAATGTAGCTGTCAGGATTCACCTCCGATATCGCCCTGGCAAAGGTCGAGACCATCACATATTCCTCGACCATGAGGTGCTCATAAGTAATTTCGGGAAGATAGCGGGGTGCGTAGAGCACTGCTATATCGAGGTTTCCCATGCTGAGGTCGGTCACCATCTGATTGGAATAGTCGGATTCTACGTGGATCGATGCCTTGGGAAGGACCTGACATAGCGCCTCCACCCACCCGGGCAGCACCGAGCGTGTCATGCCAACCTGTGCGGCCACACGCAGCGTCCCTTCGAACCGGTTGAATGCGCGAACGTCATGGCGCGCTTGCGACCAAGTCGAAAGCATTGCTCGCGCGTAGGCTTCGAAACGCCGCCCCGCCGCCGTCGGCTCGGCGCCTGCACGACCACGATGGAAAAGCTCTGACCCTACCGCGCTTTCCAGACTCTTGATCCGGGTACTGACCGTAGACTGAGTAATGTTCAGCCGGTCGGCAGTCCGGTTGAAGTTCCGCGACTCGATAATGTCGAGGAACGTCTCAATGTGGTCCAGCTGCATGCCTCGCACCTCAATCGAAAAAGCCGATCATAACCCAGAGATCATTGGCTTGATCCGGCAATTGTCAAGGTGGATGGTGGAGGCACTAAACGGCTAGCACGGCCGGGCTAGACAGGGAGCGAAAGCTAAAGTGTTTATCGTCGACTGCGATTGTCACAACTATTGGTCAAGCGCCACGGTGTTGGAGCCGTATCTTTCTGGCATCTGGAAGGACATGTTCATCGAGGGCGAGAAGACAGGCCCCAAAGGATCGTTCCCGCACGGCCATCGCCCCTGGTTTCATCCGCAGGATTTCTCCCGAAAGGATGTGCGGCCCGAGACTGAAGCGGACAACTACCGGATCATGAAAGACAAACACCTCGACAAATATAGTGTCGGCGTGGCGATCCTGACCGGCGACGAGCCCATTGAAGCCTCAACGTTGGCAAATCCCTATTACGCTAGTGCGCTGGTCAGTGCCTACAATGACTATCAGATCGCGGAGTGGTTGCCGAAGGACAATCGCTTCATGGGTTCGATCGTCATTGCGCCCCAGGATCCAAAGCTGGCGGCCGCTGAAATCCGTCGGCTGGGAAGTCATCCTCGTATGGTCCAGGTTCTAGCCTCCCAAGGCTCAGTGAAGCCGTATGGTGATCCCTTCTACCACCCGATCTATGAAGCCTGCGCGGAAATGGGATTGCCGTTCGCGATTCACCTCGGCGGGCACGGGGGCGTCAACTGGAACGCCGTCGCGCCTGCTCCCACCACTTTCTTCTGGGAAACGCACGCCATTCTGCACATGTCGGCGATCAGCCATGTCGCCAGCATGATCGCTCACGGCGTTTTTGAGAAATGGCCAGAACTCTATTTCGTCGTGATCGAATGCGGCGTCGCCTGGGTGCCGACGGTGCTGTGGCGCCTCGACGCTGACTACAAGGCCCTGCGTAAGGAAACGCCATGGCTCAAGATGCTACCATCGGAATACTGCCGCCGTAACATCCGCTTCTCAACACAGCCGCTGGAGCAGCCAGCCAACGTGCAGCATCTGTGGTCCATTCTGGAAGCGATGGATGGCGAGAACACGCTGATGTTTGCGTCAGACTATCCGCACTGGGACTATGACGACGCCAACACGCTCCATATCCCGCCTTCCTGGAAAGCCAAGGTGATGGGTCAGAATGCGCTCGACGTCTACAAGCGCATTCCTGCCATCCTGACCGCGAACGCTGCCTGACGGAGCAAAATATGGGCGAGAAAACCTTCATCTGCCGCGTTGACGAGATCGAATCCGGCATACCTGTCATTGCCAAAGTCCGTAGCCTTTCGGTCGGTGTGTTCCGCATCGGAGAAACCTTCCATGCGCTGCTCAACATCTGTCCGCATCGCGGCGCACCCCTATGTGAAGGGCCGCAATGCGGGACGACCGCGCCGGTTGAGGATGCGCGGTTCATCTATCATAGAGAAAACGAGATCGTGCGCTGCGCCTGGCATGGCTGGGAGTTCGACATCAAAACGGGTTCGGCACTCGTCGACCCAACTGTGCGTGCGCGAACATTCCCGGTCACAGTTGAGGGCGGCAACATCTATGTGACGGCGTGACGGTAAAAAACGATCAACAGTCCAGTGCACGGGAGCCGCAAGCAAGGGAAGAATAAATGCCCGACCAGCTTGCTTGAAGAGCTTTCAAAAAAATACGCGGAAAATCCGCAAATGGGAGAGCGAAAATGTCTGAATCTGAGTACAAATTTCGCATCGCGCAAAGTCTGATCGGGCGCGGCAAGGTTTCCCGCCGCGACTTCATCCATTTGGGACTAGCGGCGGGCCTTACTGTCGCTGCCTCGGATCAGATCTTCGTCACCGTAGCACGGGCACAACCACAGCAAGGCGGCTTTGCCAAGCTTGGCATGGCGCATGGCGCGACGACAGATTCCATAGATCCGGCCGGCTATCCGGATACGTTCACGCAAACGGCCTTCTCGGGCGCTATGTCCAACGGCCTCACGGAGGTTGACGCCAAGGGCGACATCCAGCCGGACTTGGCCGAGGGCTTCGAATCTTCGAACGCCGCCAAAACGTGGGTTTTCAAGCTGCGCAAGGGCGTCACCTTCCACAACGGCAAGAACGTGACGGCGGAAGATGTTGTGACCTCGATGCGCTATCACATGGGTACCAGTACCAAATCGGCGGCGAAGTCTCTGCTTGAATCCGTTTCCGACATCAAGGCGGATGGCCCAGAAACGGTTGTCTTCACGCTTAGCAGCGGCAACGCCGATTTCCCTTACATCATGAGCGACTATCATTTCGTCATCATGCCGAGCGTGGATGGGAAAGCGGATTGGGCATCAGGAACGCGAACCGGCGCATTCGTGCTCGAGAATTTCCAACCCGGCGTTTCGGCTAAGCTCAAGCGCAACCCGAATTATTTCAAGAACGGAAAGCCTTACCTGGATGAGGTGGAATTCATCGCCATTACGGATTTGGCCGCACGCATGGCTGCCCTGTCAACCGGGGAAGTGGATTACATTGGCCGCGCCGATCTGAAGACGCTCGGCATGTTGAAGCGCAACCCAAAAATCGAGATCATCGAAGTCACCGGCTACGGCCACTATACCTTGCCGATGAACGTCACTATGGCGCCTTTCGACAATCCGGATGTTCGCATGGCAATGAAATGGGCGATCAACCGTCAAGAGATCGCCGACAAGATTTTCCTCGGACACGCTACCGTTGCCAATGACGATCCGATCGCGCCGGCGATCAAGTTTTACAAGAACCCGGAGCCGCAACACCGTTTCGATCCTGAAAAGGCACGCCATTATCTTAAGAAGGCGGGAATGGAAAAGCTGAAGGTTGATCTCTCTGTCGCCGATGCCGCTTTTGCAGGTGCGGTTGACGCGGCGGCGCTCATTCGCGAGACGGCCGCACAGTGCGGCATCGACGTGAATGTGGTACGCGAGGCCGAGGACGCCTATTGGGACAATATCTGGCTCAAGAAGCCGTGGTGCGCTTCCTATTGGAGTGGTCGCGCGACAGCCGACTGGATGTTCACACAAGCCTTCGCAGCGGAATCCACCTGGAACGAGTCATTCTGGAAGAATCCTCGTTTCAACGAATTGCTTGTCCAAGCACGAGCCGAGACGGATGAGGCCAAGCGCGCCGCCATGTATGGCGAAATGCAGCAGCTGACCCACGACGATGGCGGTAGCATCGTGCTTGTGTTTAACAACTTCGTCAGCGCCAAATCCAAGAAACTAGGCCATGGCGATGTGGCGCCGAATTGGGAAAATGACGGATTGAAGATGGCTGAGCGCTGGTGGATGGCAGAGGCATAGGGTGTTTGCCCAACCGCGTCGCTCGCTCTGCGGACGGCGCATCTTGGGAATGCGCGCATGCGTTTGAATCCGGTCACAAAGACGGTTCTACAGCGGTTAGGTCTCGGCCTGATTACCCTGTTCATCGTTTCGATCATCATCTTTTCGGCGGTCGCAATGCTGCCCGGCGACTTCGCCAAGGCAACGCTCGGTCAATCTGCCACCCCGGAAACAGTCGCGGCCCTTCAGCACGAGATCGGCCTCGATCGCCCGCCAGTCGAGCGTTACTTCAGCTGGATCGGTAAGATGGCAAAGGGTGACTTTGGATCCTCTTTCGCCAGTCGAACCGGCTACCGGCGGACGGTCGCGGAGATCATCGCACCTCGCCTTTACAATACCATGTTCCTGGCCGTCATGACCGCTCTCATCGCGGTGCCGCTGGCGTTGGGCCTGGGCATTGTCGCGGCCCTATACCGCAACAGCTGGTTCGATCGGGTTATAAACACGGTAACACTTACCACCATTTCGTTCCCGGAATTCTTCGTAGCCTATATGCTCGCCTTCCTGATTATCTCGCGCGATACGTTTGCAGGCACCGAATTCGCACAGTCTTTACCCGCCTGGCTGGCGATTTCGATCAACTGGACCCTTAACCTCGTACCGAAGTTCCCTACGCTGGCCAATATCAACGATGAGACCCCTTTCTGGGACCACGTCTGGCGTGCCGCTCTGCCGTCCATCACCCTCACGCTTGTCATCGTTGCTCACATGATGCGAATGACGCGCGCGGCGATTCTCAACATGCTTTCAAGCCCCTATATCGACATGGCCCGATTGAAGGGAATGGGGCCAATGGTGGTCGTCCTCCGGCACGCTTTGCCAAATGCCTGGGCCCCGATTGTGACGGTAGTGGCCTTCAATCTTGCGTATCTCATCGTTGGCGTCGTGATTGTCGAGGTGGTGTTCGTCTATCCCGGCGTCGGGCAGCTGATGGTCGATGCCGTGAGGTCAAGAGACGTACCGGTCGTTCAAGCCTGCGCGCTTGTGTTCGCCGCTGCCTACATCCTGCTCAACCTGATCGCCGACATCATCTCCATCGCAACCAACCCGAGACTGTTGCACCCACGATGACAAGTGCAGAGCCTGTGATCCAGACCAGGGCGCGCAGGGTAAGGCGGACGCGCCGATCTCGCATGAGGATAGCGCTGAAGAAGGCCCCGCTCAGCGCCTGGTTCGGTATGGGTGTGATCCTCTGCTACGTTGTCGTCGCATTATTCGCGCCTCTGATCGCACCATATCGAGAAACGCAAGTCTTTAGCGAGGCATTCGCGCCCTGGAGCCACGAGTTTACGTTCGGCACCGACCAACTCGGTCGCGACATGCTTACGCGACTGATCTACGGGGCCCGCAACACGATCGGCATCGCCTTCATCACAACTATCTTATCCTTTGCATCGGGTGTGACGCTCGGCCTTCTCGCTGCAATGTACGGGGGGTGGCTGGATCAGCTATTGTCACGCGCCGTGGACGTGTTGATGTCGATTCCGAGCCTGATATTCGCACTGATGCTGCTTTCGATTTTCGGCTCCTCGATAGCCAGCCTCATCTTGATCATAGCTCTGCTCGATTCGACGCGCGTGTTCCGTCTGGCGCGAGCAGTTGGCCTGAACGTGGTGGTGATGGAATACGTCGAGGTCGCGCAGTTGCGGGGCGAAGGCCCCGCATGGATTCTCCGCAAGGAAATCCTGCCCAATGTTCTGCCGCCGCTCATTGCGGAGTTTGGTTTGCGATTCTGTTTTGTTTTCCTGACCATTGCAGCATTGTCGTTCCTGGGCGTCGGCATACAGCCGCCATCCGCCGATTGGGGATCGATGGTGCGGGAAAACGCGACGCTGATTACCTATGGCGATGTCACGCCGCTTCTACCGGCGGGCGCCATTGCCCTCCTCACAGTAGCGGTGAACTTCGTCGTAGACTGGTTTCTGCATTCAACGAGCGGATTGCGTGATGAAAACTAGCAGTGTCATCGCGCGCGAAAGGGGGACAGATCTTCTCACGGTCCGCAATCTTCACGTTGAAGGCTTTTCCGACGAGCGCTGGCACCCGATCGTGCGCGGCGTTGATTTCTCGCTCAAGCGCGGAGAAGTGTTGGGACTAATTGGCGAATCCGGCGCCGGCAAGTCGACTATCGGCCTTGCTGCAATGGGATATGCCAAGCCGGGATGCCGTATAACCCAAGGCTCCGTGGCGTTCGATGGCGCCGATCTTTTGTCAATGAGCGAAGCACGCCGTCGGCGGCTCCGTGGCTCCCGCATTGCCTATGTGGCGCAAAGCGCAGCTGCCTGGTTCAACCCGGCTCACCGGCTCCTCGATCAGACCGTTGAAACGGCGGTTGCGCACGGAATCGCCAGCCGAGGTGAGGCCAACCGTGATGCTGTGGAGCTTTATAAACGGCTCCAACTTCCAGAGCCTGAGACTATAGGCTTCCGGTATCCGCATCAGGTATCCGGCGGCCAATTACAGCGAGCCATGACAGCCATGGCTATGGCGTGCCGACCCGACCTGATTGTGTTCGATGAGCCGACCACTGCGCTTGATGTGACGACGCAAGTCGAGGTCCTTGCCTCAATCCGCAGGATTGTTGAAGATTTCAACACTGCGGCGATATACGTGACGCACGATCTGGCGGTAGTGGCGCAGATGGCGGACCGGATCATGGTCCTGCGACACGGACAAACTGTCGAGGAAGCCGGCACACGGCAAATGCTTGCAGCCCCTACCCAGGAATACACTCGGACGCTCTGGGCTGTGCGAAAGCTCGCCAAGCTGGAGATTGAGGCGCGGGACCACTTACTGACCATCGACAATGTCACCGCCGCTTATGCCGGAAGGGTTAAGGTGCTGGTGGACGTGTCCATCAAGGTTCCGCGTGGCCGAACGGTAGCGCTGGTGGGCGAATCAGGGTCGGGAAAATCGACGCTCGCCCGCGTCATTACCGGTTTGCTGCCCGCTATCTCGGGCTCGATCTCATTTGACGCCCAGCCGCTTCCCCTGTCCTTAAGGCAACGCTCGAAAGACCTGCTGCGGCGTATCCAGATGATCTATCAGTCGCCGGACAGCGCGCTTAACCCTCGCCAGACTGTCGAGGACATAATCGCGCGTCCGCTTGAGTTCTATTTAGGCTTAAAAGGGGAGCAGCGCGACCGCCGGATTGGCGAACTCATGCATATGATCGAGATGGACGAAAGTTTCCTCGATAGGCTGCCCGGTGAATTGTCCGGAGGCCAGAAACAGCGCATCTGTATTGCGCGCGCGCTCGCTGCGAATCCCGACCTCATCATCTGTGACGAGGTCACCTCAGCACTGGATCAAATTGTGCAAGAAGAAATCTTGAAGCTCCTGATGCACCTGCAGCGCGAACTCGGCGTCAGCTACATCTTCATCACCCATGATATTGCAACCGTAAGAGCAATCGCGGACAAGGTCGTCGTCATGCACCAAGGGAAGGTGGTGGAGCAGGGGTCGAAAACAGAGGTACTGACAACACCCCACGCTGCCTACACCGAACTGCTGCTCTCCTCCGTCCCGGAAATGGACCCGGATTGGCTGACGCAACTGCTGGCAAAACGGAAGAACCAAGGCATTCTGGACGAGGCCGGCTAAACAGCCCTGCGCACCGGATCAGCACTTCGCGAATTCTCATCCCCCCAAGATTCATGGCGCCTCCAATGCGGAAATGCCGCGACGACAGCTCTGCGCCTCTATTTTGCCGTTCAGACCACCGTTGCAGCTCCCCGAAAGCTGACGGACTGCTAAGCCGGCACCAAGGTCCTAACGGGGCGGGGGAGCGGTACTCCGCCGGTCAGCCCGCTGCCCAACGATAGTTGCTGCGTCGATATCGACGCGAGCATCCTACATCAGTACTCCTAGGCTATCCTCCCAGGTGGTCGTTGCCACAGTGCGCGGCGATAAACATGGCGACGGCCGACCGACAATAGGATTCGATTTCGTTATCGTCCTCTGCTCTGGCCTCATCGAAGCGTGCGATAATCAGAAGATCGGAACCTTTGAAAAGCGCGGCAAACAAGCGGGCGGACAGGAGAGGGTCGGGCACGTTCAAAGCCGCCTTCGCATGCAACTGACGCAACAGGGCCTCGATTTGGGCGATGATGTGGGCGGGACCGGCTTCGTAATGGAGCCTGCTCAACGACTTTTGACTCGTCATGTCGGCCATGACCATGGCTTCGACATTACGGACCTCTGGGCGCAACAGCGTGCGAAGCAGTGATGACCCCACCGCCACGAGCTGATCTTCGGCCGAACCCTCGACGCCTTCAAAAAGGGCTTGTGGTATTAACTGCTGGCAGCGGGCCGCAAACGCCGCGCCAAACAGCGCCTCTTTGTTCTCGAAGTGCCGATAGATGCTGAGCTTGGATATCTTCGCCCGCTGGGCGACCTTGTCCAATGTCGTCGCTTGAAAACCCAGTTCCGCAAAAAGTTCGCCCGCCGTGTCGACGATCGTTTGTCCAAGCGCCTCGTTGGCGGGCCGGCCGCGCCGGGCCTGGCTGTTTTTCTCGGTTACCACAATTCCAGTCCTTGACAGTATCCTAATTATTGAATTACGATACCACGGAGTTCCTAAAATGTGCAAGCCAATGGATAGGCTTCAACCTGACCCAGCCGAGCCCCTCCATCAACAACACGGAGCCCGTCACCATGGATGACGTCATCATCATCGGCGGCAGCTTTGCCGGACTCGCCGCCGCCCTGCAGCTAGGCCGTGCCCGTCGCAAGGTCACCGTTCTCGATACAGGCCTGCCGCGCAATCGCTTCGCCGGCCGCTCGCATGGTCTGCTCGGCCACGATCACAAGCCGCCGCTCGACATCCTGACCGAGGCGCGGCGGCAGTTGGCGCGTTATCCAGCGATCAAGCTGGTCAATGCCCGGGCGGACAGCGTCTCCGGCGGCATCGATGATTTCTCCGTCCTCACTGGCGATGGCGAAAGCCTAGAGGCGCGCCGGCTGATCCTAAGCTATGGTATTACCGACCAGATGCCTGATGTGCCGGGCTTCGCCGAAGGCTGGGGCACGTCCATCGTGCCCTGTCCCTATTGCGACGGCTTTGAAGTCGCCGGCCAGCATTGGGGCCTCGTCTGGTCCGGCCCGCAGTCGCAAAATCAGGTCAGGCTGTTCCACGATTGGACCGACAGGTTGACAGTCTTCGCCGATGGTCACGACATTCCGCCCGATATCCGGGCCGATCTGGACCGTCGCAACACATCTATCGTCGATGGCCGGATCGCCGAAATCGCCCATCACGGGGACCATAATGCCACCGTCAGTCTCAATACCGGCCCCGATGTGGCTGTCGACATCCTGTTCGCGCATCCGCGCAACAAGCCGTCCGCAAGCTTGCATGAATCACTGGGCCTCGCCACGAACAATACGCCACTCGGCATCGTCCTCAAGGTCGACGAGCGCCGTGAAACCAGCATGGCCGGCGTCTATGCCGCCGGGGACCTCACTAACCCCCTCATACCCTCGGTCACCACGGCATCATGGCAAGGCGCGATGGCGGGCATCTTCGCCCAGCAGTCGATGCTGACTTGAGAGCAGAGGTTCCCCGGTCCCAATTGGCCAACCCCAGCGGCGGCGGTTCAATCTAAAGCAAGCAGGGAAGTGATCCTTATGAATACGACCAGTCCCGGCGTCGCCCTGGTGACCGGCGCATCCTCCGACATCGGCCTCGCCACCGCCAAAGCCTTGCGGAATGCGGGCTCCCGATCGCGACGCGGCGGAGAGATCCGGGCATATTACTATGCTGGCCTGTGACGTTACCGACGATGAGTCCGTCGCGAAACTGGTCGACCGGGTCCTTGCCGAGGCCGGCCGCATCGACCTGCTCGTTAACAATGCCGGCATGGGCCTGCTCGGCGCCGCGGAGGAGTCCTCGGCAGTTCAGGCGCAGGCGCTGTTCGACGTGAAAGTCTTCGGCGTCTTTCGCGCGACCAATGCGGTGTTGCCGACAATGCGACGCCAAGGAAAGGGCAGGATTGTTAATTTGAGCTCGGTGGAGGGGTTCATCCCGGGTCCTTTTTTCGCGCTTTATTCATCGACCAAACATGCCGTTGAAGGCTATTCCGAATCGCTCGACCATGAACTGCGCCCGTTCGGAATTCGCGTATCGTTGGTCGAGCCCGCCTATACCCGCACGTCCTTCGAAGAGAATCTGGCGAAGCCGGACCAGTTCCTGGCCATTTATGACACTGCGCGCGCGGCCATGAATAGAGCGGTACGGAAGGAGATGGAGAAAGGCGATGCGCCCGAAGCTGTAGCCCAGACCGTGTTGGCGGCTGCGACCAATCCGGCTCCGAAGAGGCGCTATACGGCTGGGAAAACGGCGCGTCAGATCAGTTTTCTGCGCCGTTTTGTCCCCGCTTCCGCATTCGACAAGCGCCTACGAAAGCGGTTCGGGCTGCCGGTCTGATGCAAGAATCAAACGGCTTTCGTTTCGCTGTGGGAGGAAGAGCCTAGTTAAGAGCGCCTCACGACAAGGACATGCCATGGCACAGCACAATGCCGATCGGGTCGCCGATTGGAATGACCAAAGCGGGGAACGCTGGGTCGCCCATCAAGCCCGGCTCGACGCCATGCTAGCGGTGTTCGGCCAAGCCGCTATGTTCACGCCCGGCAAAAGGACGAGGAACTCTTCGCCTCCGTAGCGGGCCATAAGATCACAGTCGCGCCTGATGTTGTCTTGGATGATCCTTGCGACGTCCACCAGGCAACAATCACCTTCGGCGTGGCCGAGGTGATCGTTCAGCTTCTGAAATAGTCGATGTCGCACATCAGCATCGCCGCACCATCAAGGCAGCGTCTGGCAGCTCCCCACTTCTGTTCAGCGTTTCCGTCATCCAGCGCCTGTTTGCGATGCCGGTGAGCGGATCGGTGCTCGCCAAGAGTTCCAATCGGTCATTCGCTTTGGCCAGTTCGGCAACTCTGCGCCGGTCCCGGAGCTCAAACAGAAAGTCTTGCGCAAGAATGGTCATGATGCGCCGGGCGGCGACCGTCGCGAAGATACCGCTGGCGAAAAACAGCGTCGCGGCCACCGTGCTCCCAAGGTCCCGGGGCCGACGCCGCGGCCGAAGAGCTGGGCGGAGATGACGCCCGTCGAGCGGCAGTACCAGATTTAGGCCCAGGCGCGCCAGCAAAAGGCGCCAGGTCTATGTGCGGCCCTCGCCGGGCAATCCCGGCATCGGCCCGAACGTCGCGGGCTTCGACGCCGACGAATTCGAGCGTCGGCTGCAATCCGGCGCAGATGCCCGTAGCAAGATCGCGAAGGCGGCACGCAGGCCGGCCAGAACGCCGCGCAGACCTTCACCGCTGGCGTCTCCGGCGACGGTCACTCTTTCGGCCAAAGCACGGCCGCTGCTTTCATCCCCGCGCCAGTGGCGTTCTGAAATCCGCGACCGCCGAATCATGTGTGGAAAGGCCGCGACGGTGGCTCTGCAAGAGTGATAAGGTTACCGTCAGGGTCTGTAACCTGCGCGATCTTTCCGTAGTCACCCTGCTTTTCCCCGGCGGTGCTAACGCCAATTTCTTCGAGCCATCGGCGGGCTTGGTCCATTTTCGGCACCACAACTGTCATCCGCCCGGAGCCTGCATGCTCCTGGTCATGGAAGATTTGAATGTTCGCTCCTGCGACGCCGCGCCACTGGATCAGACCGTCCATGGGATGATCGTCAGGTCTTCTTTCGAAGAGCTGAGTGTAGAATTGCTCCGCGCGATCCATGTTTGCCGTCGCGAGCGCGGCATAAATTGCTTGAATTTGCATTGGCTGTCTCCCTTCTCGCCGCTCAATGAGCAAGGGAGGTCTTGTTCCAGGATCACCGGTATTCCTCCCTCGCGGAAGGCTCCGCTCATGACACAAACTGTCACTGCCAAATCGGGAAGGCATGACGCTGTCCCGCTCTTCTGGCGCGGCACTATCGCAAGGTCTTCCCCGGAATGCTCGCGAAGACGTTCGCGCTCAACCAGGACCTAGCCGATCGGGTCCGTAATCTGCCGGTCGGCCGCGTCGTCATCGCCCGCACCCGCTGCGTCATAGCCAGATGCAGCGGGTGTTTTGGCTGCACTTCGCCGACATTTCGCAAAGCGCAAGGTGAATTAATGGCTCGGCCCGTTCCGTGACGTAACGTTACATCACGTGGCCACCGTTCCTCTTTCACATGTTGCTGCAGGGACGGATCGGCGCCTTCGGCTTGAACGGAGATGTCTGGCGCCTCAGAGGAACGTCAGCAAGCGACGTTCGGATCGGCTTGACAGTAACGGTGGATTGAGCGGCGGCAGCACGCCTGGTGAGCAGCGCCGCCGACATTTTGGCGAGCTTCGACTTTATGTCCAAGGAAACCTCCCGAGAGACCTACTCCTGCAGTTGGCTCCTACCACAACCGTCGCCGCGCCTGCATCAAACTTTGAAGTGAGGGGAGGAATATATCGATTAACCCGAGGAGGGAGATCTTTCACCTCTGGCGGGCATAAGGAAGGCTGCCGAGGAACCGCTGCACATCGCTACCCGAAAGGCCTCGAGGGCCCAGTCGTGGGCGGCTTCAAGAACAGCCGCCGTCTGCTCAACCTCGTCGGTCGCGTGGTCGACCTTGGAGATCCGCTTCAGAACGCACCCGCGCAGCATAGCGAGCCGCGCGGCTCGATGGCGATCGGCGCGAGTATGGCCGTGCGCAAAGTCCAAAGGTGCGAACATCATCATGGTGGTCGCCCCTCAGTAGCGTGCAGTGGGGTTGTTTCACGAAGCGGGCCCGGGCATCGATCACGCGTTGATGTTCGAGTCGGATGCGGTTGCACAACACGATGTTGATTGCCACGCCACCGGATTCGTCCGCCAACTCGTTTGCACGGTTGAGCGATTGGTTTGCTCGGTTGATGCGCCGGCGTCCCCTGGCAACTGCACGATTCAGAATTTCGACCATCTTCCCGACTCCTTCGGGGTTCCGGTCCCTTCAAAAAATCAACAGGCACCGGGAACTTTTGTTCCTCCGGCGCGGGGACGCAGGGCTTGGAGGGCGCCTAGACCGTGTCGGTCTTCCTCATCGTCCTGGCTATGTCCCCGTCGATGGCGTCGCTTACCGATGCGTTATGCGACGGCGGAAGCACCAACGGATAGACGTTCAATTTGCGGGTACCGAGACCAAGCCAAGGCTTCACTATGGTTGACAATGGCGAAAGCGACAGCCCTCTGCACCCGATAGGCCGCTGCAACACCTCGGCTGTATGCTAGGCTATACCCAGTTCGTACAGTCGCAACGTCCGGGCGCCCATGCACGTTCTACCAGTTGCGAGCGCTACGGCAGCTCGTCTGCCGAAGCGGAGACGACTAAGATGTCAAAATTCAAAGAAGCCGTTGAACGCGGCAAGAGGGTTCGCCGCCAGCAAGAGGCAGGTGCGGGCGAGGCCGCTCTAGTGATGGACTTCGGCGCACAAGCCAAGGCCTGGCTGGATGAGGTTCTAGTTCCGGCTCTGGAGGCCGCGAGGGCCGAGGTGGCTGGAGAGGTTAACATCGACATGGAGACGACCCCGCGCCCCCAAACCAAAGCGATAGCGCCGTCTGTGAGATTTAAAATCTATCCGAAGGGAAGACAGCAGAAAACACCGATAAGGACGTTCACAGTCAGTGTTCCAGTCAGCGGCGAAGTGTCTGTTTCTGCACCGGGCATGGTGGCGGAGGATGTAGGCAACATCTGGGAGAGGTCCGACGAGAGGTTTCGCAATTTCCTTGCAAGACAGCTTGAGGCGGCGGCAATGGGAAACTAGCCCTATGGCATGCTGCCGGTTTTTCGGACACGAGGTTAAGCTAACATACCCTGTTCCTCGAACTCCACGGGGCTGAGATAGCCAAGCGCCGGTGCCTCCGCCGAGGATTGTAGAAGCGCTCGATGTAGTCGAACACATCCGGCCCGGGCGGCATCTCTCGTCCTGTAGGCCTTGCGGGCCGTGCGTTCGGTTTTCAACGACGAGAAGAAGCTCTCCATCGCTGCATTGTCCCAGACGTTGCCCGACCGGCTTATTGAACACGTAATGCCGTGGTCGGCCATCAGGCGCTGGAACTGCTCGCTCGTGTATTGGGCGGATTCAAGCCGTCGTCGCAACAAGTTGGAGGTTGCGATGAGCATTGGAAAGCGGCGATCGGCGCGGTTTGGACGAGCGCCATTACCTTCACCAGGACGCCCGCCGGTGGCTGGGCGTGATGAACAGATTAGATTCTGGCGGGCGATCGCCGCGGGGCTGAGCAGCGAAGATGCTGCACTCGAAGCCGGAGTGTCGCAGCCTGTAGGAACCAGATGGTTCCGAAAAGCGGGCGGTATGCCACCAGCGATGTTCAAATCTTCGGCGAAGCCGCTCTCCAGGCGGTACCTGTCATTGCTGGAGCGCGAAGAGATCGCCCTTCTCAGGGTACAGGGCCATTCCATGCTAGATTGGGCGCCGGCTCGGTCCGTCCGTCTCGACAATCTCCCGTGGGCGCGGCCGCCCGCAGCGGCGGGTTGGAGTATCGGGCGACGACTGTCCAGTGGCATGCGGATCGCGCTGTATCGGTATGACCTTGCGTTAGCCTGCGCTAATATCGTAAAAGAAGGGTGAATAGGCTGGCGGCTAATGCCAACAGCCACCGCTCCCGTCGCCGCTGGTACATCCGCAGTCAGCGACGGGTGCCGGAGGATCGGCCGACGAGGAATGCCGATCTGTCTCAGGCAAAGTAGCGCCATGTGCGACCGACATCATCCTTCAAAGGGAGGAACGATGTTTGCTCCGGCCTCTTGCCAAGGATAATCGCCGAACACCATATCGGAGTCGAATGGGGCGACCTCTTTTGGGGTTCGCCATGGGCAAGGAATACCCGTTCTCAGAAAGCACTCTCGGCGGCAAGGTCGCGGCCGGCACTGGCCTATCCGTCTACTGCCTCACGTGCAGGCGCAGGGCGGTGCTCGACCTCGCCGAGCTGGTCAAACGGTTCGGCCCGGACCAGCCATGCCTTCATTGGGATCTGCTGAAAATCATCTACTGCCACGAATGCCGCGGCGCCGGCCGCGACGATCGAAATCTGCAGTTCACGAACCATGCTCTGACGCCAGAGCAGCGGAAGGGCTGGACGCCTGAAAACCCGCTTACCTACGGGCTCAAGCTCTAGTGCCGTGGTCGAACCGCTTTTCTGGCGGCGGCTTCATCTTCAATGGTCGCTTCCATGCCGTCGAGCCGAATGTGCCCGGCGAAGCCTTTCCGATCCACGGCGACGGTTTCCAGAAACCGTGGCGGTTTGTCCGCCAAACCGACACCCAGGCGGAACTGGTGCTCGATGACGGCGCGATCGGTCCTTACCGCTATTCGGCGTCGGGCACCTATGCACTGCAGGACGGCGCGCTGGAGGCGGGCCTCACGGTGGAGAACCGCGCCGGCATACGCCTGCCTTACGGCCTCGTTTTCATCCCTGGTTCCCGCGCGGCGACACGACCACAGCTGGAGGCTAAGGCGAAGCGCGTCTGGCTGGAGGACGAGCGCCATCTGCCGGTCGGCGTCGTGCCGGTGAGCGAGCGCCCACCGTGGGATTTCGCGCAGTCCTCGCCCTTGCCGGCGGGCTGGTGAACAACGGTTTCGACGGCTGGGACGGCCGCGCCAAGATCGTGCAATTGCGAAGGATACGGTTGGATAACACCCGCTAAACCATTGACTTGTCGTCGATGTGCTACACCCTCCGGGCCCACCAAATCGATGGTGTCCCAGGAGGTGGTGTAGCTGGCGGCATTGGTGGCCGCGCTGTCCGGCGTGGGCCGGGCTGATCAGCGCGCCACGGCTGGCAGGCTGATGAGGGGATCATCGCTCAATTGGCCGACGGTTTCCAGCGTCATGTAGCGGGCGCGCTGGACGGCCCATTCGTCATTCTGTTCGAGCAGCAGAGCTCCGACGAGCCGGACGATGGCATCGTCGTTGGGGAAGATGCCGACGACGTCGGTGCGCCGCTTGATCTCGCCGTTGAGGCGTTCGATCGGGTTGGTGCTGTGGAGCTTCGTCCGGTGCTCCTTCGGGAAGGTCATGTAGGCGAGCACGTCCTGCTCGGCGTCGTCGAGGATGGCGGCGAGCTTCGGCACTTTCGGCCGGATCTGGTCGGCCACGGCGCGCCATTGAGCACTGGCAGCCTCAGGCGTCTCCTGGGCGAAGGCGGTGGCGATGAAGGCCGAGACGACACGCCGGCCGCTCTTGCCGGCGTGCGCCAGCACATTCCTCATGAAGTGAACCCGGCAGCGTTGCCACGTGGCCGACAGTACCTTGGTGACGGCGCCCTTGAGGCCTTCATGAGCGTCGGAAACGACGAGCTTGACGCCTCTGAGGCCACGCCGGGTGAGCTTGCGCAGGAACTCGGTCCAGATCGGCTCGGCCTCCGAGGTGCCGATCTCCATGCCCAGAACCTCGCGCCGGCCGTCCGCGTTGACGCCAACCGCGACGATGACGGCGACGGAGACGATGCGGCCGCCGCGGCGGACCTTCAGGTAGGTGGCATCGATCCAGAGATAGGGCCAGTCGCCTTCGATCGGCCGATCGAGGAAGGCCTTCACCTTGCCGTCGATCTCCTCGCACAGCCGCGAGACCTGGCTCTTCGACACGCCGCTCATGCCCATGGCCTTGACCAGGTCGTCGACCGAGCGCGTCGAGATGCCCTGAACGCGCCGACGCTTTCCGGTAGGGTCTGGTTGTCGAAGCCAACTCCTCACTGGAAGGACCACCGATGACCGACGACATGATGAACCTGCGCGCGCTCGTGGAGAAGACACCTGACGCCGATCTGCTGCGCGAGATGATCGGCTTTGCCGCCGAGCGGCTGATGGAGATGGAGGTGGGAGCCGCGACCGGCGCAACGGCTACCGGGACAGGGACTGGGCGACGCGCGCCGGCACGGTCGAGCTGCGCATTCCGAAGCTGAGGAAGGGAAGCTACTTTCCGAGTTTCCCTCGAGCCGCGCCGCATGGCCGAGAAGGCGCTGACCGCCGTCATCCAGGAGGCCTAGCCGCATACGGTGAGAAGAACCCGCTGCGCACGGCCCAGCGATTAACTATTTGATTTAGAACAAATAAATTTCAGTTCGACCGTCTCGTCCGCACCAGAGAGGAAAGCGGCAAGTAACGGATTTTACACGCGCTCCGGGCTCACATTCTTATATGTCAACGGGTTATGTCAGGTTCCTCGATATTGAATCGAACATCGGCGGATAAGTGGGAAGTTTTGAAGGAAATGGTTTTGGGTCCGTTGCGAATCCTCTCCGTATCGTTGATGGACCTCGCACACGTACCACTCCCGGCTTCGAAAGATCTTTCGGGGATGCGTGCGGTGATCGGCGGCTGCGGCGTGCAATCGGGCGGGTCCTGAATTCGGCCGCGCACGCCGGTGGCCAACAAGCGCCCGCGCCATTGTGGAATGTCGGCCCTACTAGGCTCGCCGTCGACGAGATTCACGGCCGTGGAATTCAACTGTGACCTTCTTTTCACGGGGAGGGGCGAAAGACGAGAATAGCAGCCTGCGATTCGAACCATCCGGCACGCGCCGCGACAAAGAGCCTGTCCAGTTCCGGTACAAAAAGGGATGTTCTTGCTCCGGCGGATGTCCCAACGTTTCCGATCGTTTTGAGCGCATTTGCGTCGCGCTCAATCACGTCGATCTCCCCGTCACCGCAGCTCACATAGAACTGCTGCCGTTTGCCGTCGAAAAAGACATCGTCGGCGTCGCCACAGACATCGACGCTCTGCTCGACCGAACCCGTTGCGGGATCCAGCAGCACCAGTTTAGGCGGGCTGCGGAAAACAACTGCGACCGGCCCGCCTGAGCCGACACGTGCCATGGGAAAATTCCCGTTGAGGCTGGTGAATTTCCAGGTCGAGACCTGTTTGCCGGATCGAAGATCGAGGACCGCGACCTGACGTCCATCAGGCACGTTGACGAAGGCACGGTTCGCCTTGCGGTCGATTTCAAAGCCTTCGGGATGTCCGGCCAGCTTTATCTCGCTGACCAAGGAACGATTGGTCGGCTCGATCTCAGCCAAGCCACCGTTGCCGTATCCAACAAGCACCCTGCCGCCGGCGGTGTCGGTCCGGATATCGTCGGCATCTTCTCCCAGGGCAACGGTCCCCACAGGGGCAAGATCGGCAGCTCGAAAGAATCGCACGGAGCGGTCTCCGGCATTGGCGACGACAATCAAATCGCCATCACTGAGATAGGCGATTCCTTGCGGCTCCTTGAGATTGCTGATCCTGCCAGTGGCCTTGCCGGACTTGAGGTCGACCATGTCGACGCTGTCGTTCCCGAGCTCTGCGACGAACAGGCGGTTCCCGGCAATATCCACGGCCATGTGGTCGATCCGGCCGCGAACGTTTTCCAGGGGGATGCGTTGCACTTGGATCAGAGGCGCATCCGCGGCCTGGCAGACGTCCGTTGCCGCCTGGGTCATCGCTGCAATCGCGAAAGCCATGATAGCCGTGCGCATTGCACCGCCTAACGCTCAACTCGCCCGGCTGTAGCGCTCATAGAGCGCTGTCGCATTTGCCCAGCGCACGGCTTCCATGAAAGCATCTATATAGCCACCGGCCTTGGCGCCGAAGTCGATGTGATAGGAATGCTCATACATATCAAGCGCCAATATCGGCTGACCCGCCGCCAGCGTGTGGCAATGGTCGGATGCCCACTGATTGACGAGCTTGTTGTCGCGCGGCGACCATGTGAGCAGCACCCAGCCGGAGCCTCCGCCAAGTGCCTTCCCCATGGCGATGAACTCGCTTCGCCATCGCTCGTATGAGCCGAAGTCGCGCTCCAACGCATCGCGCAAAGGCGCCTCCGGCGCGCTCTGTTCGCCGAGCCCATCAAAAAACAGCTCATGCAGGATCATCGAATTCATCGCGACAAGCTGCTCGCGCTTCAGCCCGTTGACGAGAAAGCCCGGAGCGGACTGGTAATCCAACTCTGCGAGCTGCTCTTCGATCAGGTTGAGCCGTTTCACAGCTCCCTGGTAATTGTTCTCGTAGTGACTGACGATAAGGCGTTCCGACATGCCTTTGATCCGCGCCGGATCACAGCCAAGCGGTTTGATGCTGTACGGCATTTTCCTACCTCCCTATACGTGCTGCGTGTTGAGAGTGAAGGTCCCGGAGGCCGAGCCGGGCCGAGACCTCCAGTCCTCTCAGCCACTCGCGAGATGAATCTTGTCGAGCGCCGCCCTAAGCCCGTGCGCAAGCTTCTCCACGTCATCATTGGCCCAGAAATGCATGAAGAACAGGCGAGGCTGCTCGTTCAGCATATGACTATGAAGGGCAGTCACCTCGATGCCGTTGTCGCGCAGGGCGCGCAGCACAGGGTTGACTTCGCTTGCGACCAGCACGAAGTCGCCGGTAATCGCCGCCTTCCCGTTGCCTGTCGGCTGGAAATTGATGGCGATGGCCGAGCCCATCGCGGCAGGCACCGGCATGTCGGTGTCCGTTATCTTTTCCGCCCGTGGGATACTGACCTGGTAGACTCCCCCGGTCCGGAAGCGCAGCAGCTTGCCATCTACATCGGCTGGCTTCTGCACAAGACCAAGGGCGGGCTGGTTGCGGGCATTCTCTTCGTGCTTCCCGGCGCTGTCGCCATCATGGCCCTCAGCTGCGTCTATGCCATTTTCGGCAATGTCGGGGCGGTCCAAGCCCTGTTTTTCGGTTTGAAGGCTGCGGTGCTGGCGATCGTGATCGAAGCCGTGCTCAGGATCGGCCGCCGCGCCTTGAAGAACAATGTCCTGAGAGGGCTGGCCGTTGCGGCTTTTGTCGCGCTGGCATTCTTCCATGTTCCGTTTCCGCTGGTCGTTCTTGCAGCAGCCCTCATTGGCTATTTCGGCAATCGGGTTGGCTGGGCAGCTTTTGCATCAGGCGGTAGCCATGCCAAGGCCAGCGGCAAGCAAGTGGCCGATGCCGACACGGCCCTCGGTGAAGAGACCCCCGCCCATGCACGCCCAGCGATAGGCTGGTCCCTCAGAGTTGCCGGCGTCTTCCTGGTACTGTGGCTCGCTCCCACTCTCGTCTTGTGGGCCATGTTGGGGCAAGGCAACGTCTTCACGGATATCGGTTTCTTCTTCTCCAAGACGGCTGCGGTATCGTTCGGCGGCGCCTATGCGGTTTTGGCTTACGTGGCGCAGCAAGCCGTCGACCACTATGGCTGGCTGAAACCAGGCGAAATGCTGGATGGGCTCGGCATGGCTGAGACGACGCCCGGCCCACTGATCATGGTCACGCAGTTCGTCGGCTTCATGGGAGCTTACAGGTCACCGGGCTCCATGTCGCCGCTGCTCGCGGGCACGCTCGGCGGCCTTCTCACGACGTGGGTAACTTTCGTCCCCTGCTTCCTATGGATATTCCTTGGAGCTCCGTACATGGAAGTGCTGCGCAGCAACAAGGCGCTGTCTGCGGCGTTGTCGGCGATCACAGCGGCGATCGTCGGCGTCGTTCTCAATCTGGCAGTCTGGTTTGCATTGCATGTGCTCTTTGCTCAGCTCCACGAGATCCATGGCCTTGGGGTTACGGTGGATGTCCCCGTGATGACCTCGTTGAAAATAGCCTCCCTGGTCCTGACGCTTGGTGCGATGATCGCAGTCTTCCGCTTCAAGGTCGGGATGATTCCGGTTCTTGCGGGATGTTCCATTCTGGGGCTGATCTATGGGATCTTCGTGGCCGGGCAGATCTGAGCACCGGACCGCCGGTTTATCGGACGAATGCTCGAGTTTTCCGCGCAGCTTCAGACACAATTCAGAAACAAAGTAGAAAAACTCCAGAAATCCTTCGAGCGTAAAATCGAGCTGAGAGGGTCGATCATCGGCTGCAGCAGTGCAGCACTTGTTCGGATTGGCGACAAGCGATGCAAAGGTTCTCGATCGGCTTGATGGGCGCGTTGCTGAGCATTCCGCTCGTAAGTGGCCCGGTTGAAGCGGGCCAGGCAAGGGTCGCGACAACCCGAACCCAGCGATGCGCCGCTCTCAACCGCCAGGTCGATGAGGCCCTCGAAGGCCATGCCGCGGCAACGCAGGTCACCGCGGCGAAGGCACTGCAACGAAAAGGAAACCGGTTCTGCTCTGCCAAGAAAGAAGCGCAGGGAATCCGGACACTTGCGAAAGCTCTGAAGCTGCTTGGCGTAACACCGATCGATCCCGATGCGGTGCCCAAAACCGACCTGCATAGCAAGGAGAAAAAGCCATGAAAAAGTCCCTCCTCTCCGCTGTTGGCCTCGCTGTCAGCCTGGCCTTCTCGATGCCGGTTCTAGGCAACGCCGCCGCTACCAAGACGACCGCTCCGGCCGCCACGACCGATACGACCATGAATAACGCGACGGCCACAACAACCGCCACGAAGCCGCACCAGAAGAATGTGGCGAACAAGAAGGTCTGCAAACCGACTAAGAAGCACAAGTGCCCGGTGAGGCACGCAAAGCACCATGCAAGGGCTGCGGCGGCCGCAACAGCCGCACCCAAGACAAGCTATTAAATCCTAGCGTGCTAGGGGAAGGCCGTTTCCGCCATCGATTGGGACGGCCTTTTTTCTCTCCCGGTCCGCTTCGCGCGATCCCGACCGGGCGCGTCGCCTTACGCCCGAGGAACATAAGCGGGACGTTCGCTTTTGTTGAAATCTGCGATATCGGTCCATCAGCCTATCGGCCAGAGCAGAAACTCTGGAAATGTATCGGCTAAGCTCCTGATCATCCTGCGCTACGGTGAGCAATGGGAAAATCCCGATGATTTCCCTTTGGCCTTATATCCGCTCGGTGCTTGATGACCCTGAGCGCCACCATGACGTCGATCCGGCAACCATCGTCGCCATCGTTCGCGCAAGGACGGTAGGAAGTAGTACAAAGGGCGAAACAGCGTGCGCGCGTCCAAGAAGAGCGTGCTCGGATGGCTGGAAGATTCCAGCCTCTGCTGCTCTTGTGATAGCCATAGGTCGCCTCCGATTTAGTCACCGTTCGGCGCTTCAGGAAACCCTGGCTGAGGAGAGCGCTACGGATGAGGACCTGACCGCGCTTGGTTAGGCTGGCTCAACGAAAGCGCCCTACAGCAGGCGGGTGACCGCCTGCTCGGGACCCGCAACTGCGATGGCCCGCGTCGTACACTCGACTATCATTCTTTATTGCGCCGTCCCCTGAACCAATTAGCGTCGCCGGAAGACAAGATACGAGAAATGCGCTCAGGCCTAACACCGGATCGACTTGTTTCTGGTGCCCCTCGGAGGGCAATGCCCCGCTACTTCTTCAACGTGCCCACCCACGATCTCTCTCCTGACAGCGAGGGAGTGTCCCTATCGGATGTTCAGTCGGCCAGGGAGCAATCGGTGCGCGCATCGGGGGAGATGTTACGCGAACGCACGCTCGTCCCAGACGGGGAATGGAGGATGGAAGTATCAAATGATGAGGGGCGATTGGTCTTCGCCATCACGGTCCGGATAGGGCACTATGACTGACGGTCGATTTCCAAATGGAGATAATTCGGGGTGAAATTCGCATATGCCTTCAAACGGGTGACGTCGGGAATGTGAACGATATTTTCCCGGAATGTGACCAGGCCAGCTTCGCGCAGCGTCTTCAGGCTCCTGTTAACATGTACACTGGAGAGCCCGACGGTATCAGCAAGCTCGGCTTGAGTGATGGGCAGGTCAAACGACCCGTCCGTTGCCCAGCCGACGGCGTCAAGCCTGACATGCAGTTCGCAGAAGAGATGTGCAATCCTCTTATCCGCCGTCCTTTGCCCGACATTGACCAGCCACTCGCGCAAAACGGCTTCGTCCACCAGCGTGCACCACCAGAAAGCCTTCGTCAGCGAAGGCCGCGTCTCCGTCAGCTCGTGCACGGTGCGGGTCGGGATATAGGCGATGCGGCAAGGTGAAAGGGTTGCGATGCTGTGATCCATGGTGTTGAGGATCGCGACATGCAGATCACAGAAATCACCGGGCACAAGATATGCAAAAATCTGCCGTTTCCCCTCCAGGATGATTTTGTAGCGGTAGGCGAAGCCCTCCAGAATCACCATCAGGTGGTCGGGCGCCTCGCCCTCGGTGATTAGATCCACGTTCCGTGCGACTGTCCGCGGGTTGGTGGAGACTTTCTCGAGCCATTTACGGTCGTCTTCGCGGAGGCCGCCAAACCCCGTCACCTTCGCAACAAAGGCATTCGCCACCAATGCATCTCCAAGACCGGCAAGCTAGGTCATTGCACTCGGCAGCCGAAGAACATCGAAGAAGCCAGATTTTTAAGTGCCCTGACAGCCCATGCAGTGTAGCAAGGCATTGGCGCCCGTTCCAGCATCGGCATCCGGGCGCTTGGAAGAGTCCATCGCGCTTTCGCCCAATCAACGGGAGAAGGCAATGTCTTCACAAAACGGCTCACGAAACGGCTTACGCTCGCATGCTGGTGAATATCTTGATCACCGGCTGGAATGCCCCTTCTGTGGCACCATCCGGTTGAACATTCCTGCCGACGCCTTGCCGTCAACCTCCATCAATTGCTCCGAGTGCGGGCGCTATCTTGGCACTTGGGATGAACTGCAGACCGACTTCGAGAAGCAAGGCGGCGGGGATGGGGTGTTCCGGCTTGATCAGGGTCGGATACAAAGGCTCGTATAGTGGCTCAGTGGCGGTCCTTTAAAAACCGCGCTTCGCGAAGCAATGAAGCCCAGTCTGTGCCAATCAACTCGATGAGCTCTCGAGCTTGCGCCCTAGAAATGCCGACCTCTTTGACGAGCCGGGAGATAAGTATCTCGCTCGCCGCGTCGTCCTTGCCGTCTTTTCCATCGCGCATCAGTTCGGGCCTCCGTTCCTCCCAAACCACGCACGGCGCTGAAGGTTTCAGCGGGGATATCATTGAAAGAAAATGTGAATCGCTCACCGGTTCGTGCCGCCTAAGGCCAATCGCAATCCGAGACAGACGATAAAGGAGCCGGCGACGCGCTTTTACCAAAGCCTCACTCCAGGACGGACCATGATCCAGCCACTGAAGCTCCCGGCCGCCATCGCATAGGCGCCCAAAACAGGGCTTTGGCGGCTCCAGCATCCGCTCAGCCCGGTTTCCCGCTGGAACCTCAGGTGCGCTGAATGCTGCGAATGGGCTCGCTATGCGCCAGTGATCCTGTGAATAGGGATGGAAGCTGGGATGCTCGGTCTCTCAGCCGGGCTGATTCTTTCGCGGATGGGGAGGGCTTATACCGTAGTCGCGATCGAAGCCTCAACGATCCACGGGACGGGTATTCAGCGCCACTGCCGTAGATTATGCAGCGTTCGCCGCTTGGATGGTGTGAAGCATTTCTGGTTTAAGGTGCGTATAGCGGCGCAACATCTTCCAATCTTTGTGTCCTGTGACGAGTGCCACCTGTTCAATCGTGAATCCAGCTTCGAAAAGGCGGCTCGTTCCTTCGTGCCGCAAATCGTGAAAATGTAGGTCGTGGATGCTCAGATCAGCGCATGCTCGACGGAAGGCGGTGCCGACTGATTTGTGATTGAACGGGAAAATTCGATCATCGTCATTGCTTCGCCTTGCGCGCTGCTCCTCAACAATGGCCCATGCATCGAATCCAGTAGCCGCGAACAGGGGGATTCGCTGATTGTTGCCTTTCTTGTTGCGGGGGTCTTTCCGGTCGCGGATGAGAAGCATCCGCGTGCGATTCTCCAAGTCGGACCAACGGGCCTTGCAAATTTCCTCCTGGCGCATCGCGGTCGCAACGGCGAAACGTATGATCCGGCCAACCGGCGCTATCTGGAGAGGATTTGAATCGAAGTGAGCGATTAGCCTGTCGAGTTCATCCTGGGTCGGCCGCCTGTCACGCTCACACCCCTTGCCGACAAGGCCAAGGCGCTTAAGTGCGATGCGCGCGAGATCGACGGGTTCCACTTTAACTGGTAGACCGTGGACGGCCGCGGCATGAGACAGGACAAGTTTTATAAAGCCGATGTCTATACCGAGAGTCATAGGTCCAGCGCCTTGGGCGGCCCGCTCACGACCAAAACGAATAAGCCGTTCGCGATCGAGAGCCGCGACGTTACACTTCCCGAGTTGCCTCTTCAGCATAGCCAGGGCCGCGGCCTTGGAGCGGCGAGGGGACTTGCCTACATCGCACATGTCGTCGATGTGGAGGTCGATAAGTTCGCCGAAAGTTTTAAGGCGCGCTACACGGGACTTGGTCGGCGTCTCGCCGCGATCGACCTGGCGCTCGGTTTCGGTCGCCCATCGCCGTGCGTCGTCTCTGCGCAGGAACGTCTCGCTGACATAGCGACCCTTGCGACGGACTTGGACACGCCAGGAACCGGAGGAGAGTTTTGTGTAGGTGGCCATTTTTTCGTGTGCGCTCCGTGTGCACTGATAGATCGAAACGTGGCGAAAAGGGTCGTATTCTGGCGTAAATTCGGGCTGGCTCGGCAGAAGCTAAGAATTTGATGTTAAAGAAAAAATGCTGAAATATCAAGAGCATAGAGTGGCTTTGGCCCCGATGATGGATTGGACGGATAGGCATTGCCGGTTCTTCCACCGTCAGCTGACGCGCCGCGCGCTGCTTTACACCGAGATGGTGGTGGCGGACGCGGTCATCCATGGCGCGCGCGAAAGACTGCTCGGTTTCGACAATATCGAGCACCCGGTTGCATTACAGCTTGGCGGATCGGATCCGGCAAAACTTGCCGAGGCCGCGCGGATCGGTGAGACCTTCGGCTATGACGAGATCAACCTCAATGTCGGCTGTCCGTCCGACCGCGTTCAGTCGGGAACGTTCGGCGCCTGCCTGATGAAGACGCCGGCTCTGGTCGCCGAATGCGTCGCGGCGATGAAAGCTTCGGTGAAAATCCCCGTCACGGTCAAATGCCGTATCGGCGTCGACGATCAGGATCCGGAACCCGCTCTCGACATCCTCGCCGACGGCGTGCTGGCCGCTGGCGCCGATGCGCTCTGGGTGCACGCCCGCAAGGCCTGGCTGGAAGGGCTGAGCCCCAAGGAGAACCGCGAGATCCCGCCGCTCGACTATCCGCGCGTCTACCGGTTGAAGGCCAGAAAGCCGGACGAATTCATCGGCATCAACGGCGGCATCCAGTCGCTCGCCGAGGCGTCGGCGCATCTTTCTCATGTCGATGGCGTGATGCTCGGCCGCGCGGCCTATCATACGCCGGGGGTCCTGACCGGCGTCGACGCCGCCTTCTACGGCGAGGCGCCTGCCGCCTTCGACTATTCGGCGCTGATCGACGCCATGGCCGGCTATGCCGCGCGCCATATTGAGCGGGGCGGACGGCTCGGCCACATTACCCGCCATATGGTCGGGCTGTTCCACGGCCTGCCCGGTGCGCGTCGCTTCCGGCAGATCCTTTCCACCGACGCAAACAAGCCCGGAGCTGGGGCGGAGGTGTTGCGGAGCGCGTTTTCCGCTGTCGATTTCGAGGCGGAAGCCGAAGCAGCCTGACTTCGGCGGAAGAAGCGTCGTGCCGAACAGATTCAGGCGATATGCTCAAGCGATGTCGTTGCCGCAGAACCGCCGCGCACTTCTCGGCAATATTAGTCCCGCAGAATTATGATTAATCCCGCAGGATCATGCGGTCGCCGCGTACGTCAAAACCCGACAATGAGCCGATGAAGTTCATGCCGAGCAGGCTTTGATCCAGCATGCCGGGCGCGGCGACCATCACCGACATGTCCTTGCGCACGATGCCGCCGATGGCCACCTCGTCGGTCCTGACCATCGCCGCGCGCGCCATGCCGTTGGCCGTGGCGACATCCACGCTGTAGCTGAGCGCCACCGGGTTGAAACCCGCGGCTTGAGCATCTTCGGACGTCAGCACCGTGCTGGTCGCGCCGGTGTCGACCACGGCGCGCACCGGCGTGCCGTTGACCAGGATGCGGGCTTCGAAATGGCCGTTGTCGGCTTTGTCGAGCGTGACGGTCGGGCGGCCATTCTCCACGCCGAGCGCCAGCGGACTGCCCGGGACAAGGCCGGCGGTCACGCGGCTCGCCACATCCTGCAACTCGTAGCGATACTGATAGCCGGCGATCAGCACGAGGATCAGTGCGGCCCAGACACCGATATTGCGTGCCATGTCGCCCAGCGGCCGGCCGGAGCGGAGCAGGCTCGCACCGATCACCATCACCAGCACGCCGACCCAGATCAGCCTGCCGAAATCATTGTTGTTCATGCCGAAGGTGTGGCCGGCCGAATTGTTGAGCATAAGCAGCACGACCCCGACGCCGATCACCGCCATGACGAGCCAGAACGGCCGATTCATCGGTTTCTTCTCACAAGACGCCGCGCTCGCGCGCCATGCGGGTTCGGCGGGTTTCGCGGCGCGGCCGTCGCTCCACCGTTTCGAGCCGTGCCGGCAGTTCGGCCATCACCGCCCGGCGCATTTCGGGGGTCATCGCGAGCCATGCGGAAATCTCGTCGCGCGTGCGGCCGCAACCGAAGCAGAAACCGGTTTTCATATCGATCGAACAGACCAGGATGCAGGGGGATTCGATGGCGGTCATGCTGTTCTCTTGGCTTTATTCCACATGGTGCAACCACCGGAGCAATGCAAGCCCTCCGCATTGCGCCGCAAGGCAGCGCGTTCGCGGCATCGTCCAGGCGGTTGTGCCGGGTGGAGAAGGCGGCTATGCCGCTTGCGATTTCCGCAACGAAGCGCGACCGACATAAATGCCTGCTAAGCCTTTCGATGATTTCCGAAGCCTCCTGGCGGCGCTGCCGCCGGCCGATGACGCGGCGGGGGCGCGTGTCCGCGCGCTGTTTGCCAAGGCGGACAAGCCGAAAGAATCGCTTGGGCGCATCGAGGACATCGCAGCCTGGATTGCCGCCTGGAGCGGGCGCGCGCCGCCCACGATCAACCGGCCGCTGATGGCGATCTTCGCCGGCAATCATGGCGCCGTCAGGCACGGCATCTCACCGCGGCCGGTGGCGGCGACCGCCAACGAGGTCGAGCTCTGCGCTGCCGGCGGCGCCGCCATCAACCAGGTCTGCATCGCCAACGATCTCGGCCTGAAAGTGTTCGACCTCGCTTTGGATATCCCCACAGGCGACATCACTGAGGAGGCTGCGCTCGATGAACGCGGCTGCGCCGCAACCATGGCCTTTGGCATGGAGGCGGTCGCGGGCGGCGCCGACCTTCTGTGCCTTGGCGATCTTGGAGTCGGCAATTCGACGATAGCCGCCGCGCTTTGCGCCGCGCTGTTCGGCGGCAGCGGCATCGACTGGGTTGGCCCAGGCGCGGGCGCAGACGCAGCGATGATCGCGCACAAGGCCGAGGTCGTCGATCGGGCGCTGGCATTCCATGGCCCGGATCTGAGCGATCCGCTCGAGGCCTTGCGCAGGGTCGGCGGACGCGAATTCGCGGCGATCTGCGGCGCGATTCTCGCGGCGCGCATGGAGAAGATCCCTGTCCTGCTCGACGGGTTCGTGGCGACGGCGGCGGCCGCTGTCCTTTATGCGGGCAATCCAGGCTCGCTCGACCATTGCCTGCTTGCCAGCCTGTCGCCAGAGCCTGGCCACGCCGAGGCGGCCGAAAGGCTCGGGCTGCAGCCGCTGCTCGATTTCGGCATCGGCCATGGCGAAGGGGTAGGGGCCGCTCTCGCCGCCGGTATCGTCAAAGCCACGGCATTGACCAGTTCCGGCATGGCGATGGCTGTCCGGCTTTAGCGCCGGCGGAAATTGCTTCAGCGGCGCCCGCGCGCCGCAACCGTCTTGGTCGGCAAGGCCGGCAGTTCCTCCATCACCCGGCTCAACGGGAAGATGGCGATCGCCTCGGTGCCTTCGCGCAGCTTGGAATGAAGCTCGAACTCGCCGCCATGCATGGCAAGCAGCCCCTGCACGATCGGCAGGCCGAGGCCGGTTCCCTGCTCGGCGCTCTTGATGGCGATCGAGCCCTGGCCGAAAGCGGAAAGCACCACCGGGATTTCTTCTTCCGGTATGCCCGGGCCGTTGTCCTTGACCGAAATGTACTGGCCGCCGCCGGCGGTCCAGCCGACACGCACGCGCACTTCGCCGCCGGACGGGGTGAACTTGATCGAATTGGAGAGAAGATTGAGCGTGATCTGCCTGACGGCGCGCTCGTCGGCGAAGAGGCGCGGCAAGGTCTCCTCGAACTCCTGGATGATGCGGATGTCCTTGTTGCGGGCGCGCAGCTCCATCATGTGGCAGCAGTCCTCGACTATGGTGACCAGCACGACCGGTTCCTCGTTGAGCTGGTAGCGGCCGGCCTCGATGCGCGACAGGTCGAGGATCTCGTTGATCAGGTCGAGCAGGTGCTGGCCGGACTCGTGCACGTCATGGGCATAGTCGCGGTAGGTCGGATTGTTCATCGGACCCAGGACCTCATTGGCCATCACTTCGGAGAAGCCAAGGATGGCGTTGAGCGGCGTCCTGAGCTCGTGGCTCATCGAGGCGAGGAAACGCGATTTCGCCAGATTGGCGTCCTCGGCGCGCCGCCTCGCCTCGTCCGACATCGATTTCGCCGTCTCCAGCTCGGCGATCAGCGCGTCCTTTTCCGAGCGGAAGGACAGCACCATCAACGAAGCCTGATTGAGATGACGCGCGACGTAACCGAAGAAGGGAAGCGCTGCGATGAGCAAGGCCGCCATCGTGGCTTCGATCGGAGTCCACAGGCGCATGACGGTGTAGACATAAACGGCAACGGGAATGGCAAAGGTCGCGAACAGCGCGCCGCCAAGCGAGGAGGCCATCACGGCGGTCGTCGCCATGGCGATCAGCAGCACCATGGCCTTGGCCACATTGAACTCGTCGATCTGGCATGTGGCGCAGCCGAACCAGGCGAACCACGCCCACCCAAGGCCGCAGAGGAAATGGCCGATCAGGAAGTCGCGACGTGTCTGCACCGGGTCGAGTTCGGCCGCTTCGGTCCGCTCCACGCGACGCGCCATGAAAGCGACGATCGTGTAGCAAAGCAGCGTCGACAGGGCCCAGATGGCGATCTGGCTGTCCAGACCCGCCAGCCGGCCGATAGCTGCCACGGCGAGTACGAGCAAGGGAATCGCCACCGCGCTGACCACCATGGCGCGCGCATGCAGCTTCAGCAGTTCACGGTCGAAATCGAGGCTGCCCGCCTGCTGCGAAAGGCGGTCGCGCGTCTTGCGCACCGCGCGCGCCACATCGCTGTTGCGGTGCGGTTTACGGCGGTCCACAATAAATTTATCCGCTGTGTTCGAGCGTTGCAAAGGCATACAGACTTCAATTTCTGCGCGCAGCGACTGTCGCTTCGTTAAGCTACGTTCGAATGATTAAGAGACTGTTTGCCATATGAGCCGTTTCGGGCCGCGAGGACCGCGCCCACGCTATGCGGCGAGCCCGCCGCGCAGCCTCTGGCGCAAGCTGCTGGACTATGGGCTGGCCTTCCTTTTGCTCGGGTTGCTCACCCTGGTGGCGGCGCGGCTCGATCGCTTCGAGACACGCAAGGAGCAAGGCACGGCAATCATCAATGACGGCGATTCGATCACGCTCGGGGCCGAGCGCATCCGCATGCGCGGCATCGACGCTCCGGAATATCAGCAGACCTGCCGGAAGGCCGGCGCCGACTACCCCTGCGGCAAGCTGGCGCGGCAGTCGCTGGTAGGGCTGATCGCCGGCAGGCCTGTTTCCTGCAGCGGCTGGCAGCGCGACCGCTATGGCCGGCTGCTCGGCGATTGCAGGGCAGGTGACACCGACCTAAACCGGGCCCAGGTGCAGGCCGGATGGGCGGTTGCCTTCGGCGGCTTCGAAACCGAGGAAGCGGTGGCGAGAGCGGCCAAGGTCGGCATCTGGGCAGGCGCTTTCGAGGAGCCGCAGGACTGGCGCGACAGCCATCATGACGCGCCGGTCGAGAGAAAGCACGGCATGCTGGCCTCGTTCGGCGATGCGTTGCGCGAATTTGTTCGCTTCTGGTGATGGGCGGACCCGCGCCCTATGATCCGGTGGAGAAGCTGGAGGATGGAATGAAGCTGTTCGACGGCGGCCGCGCGCCCAATCCCCGGCGCGTGCGTGTTTTCCTTGCCGAGAAGGGGCTGACGGTGCCGCTGGTGCCCGTCGACATGGGCGCGCTGGAGCATCGCGGTGAGCAGGTGGCTCAGCGCAATCCGCTGCGGCGCCTGCCGGTGCTCGAGCTCGACGACGGCACCATCATCACCGAATCGATCGCCATTTGCCGCTATTTCGAGGAGTTGCATCCCGAGCCCGCGCTGTTCGGCAAGGGCGCGCTCGGCAAGGCCGTGGTCGAGATGTGGCAAAGGCGTATGGAACTGAACCTGATGGCCAGCGTCGCCGCCGCATTCCGGCACATCCATCCGGCGATGAAGGAATGGGAAGTGCCGCAAATTCCGGAATGGGGCGATGCCAATAAGCCGAAAGCGATCGAATTCCTGCACCTGCTCGACAATGAACTGGCGAAGCGCGAATTCGCCGCCGGCGATGCCTATTCGGTCGCCGACATCACCGGCATGATCGCCATCGATTTCATGAAGCCGGCCCGCATCAAGGTGCCGGAAGAGTGCACGAACGTGCTGCGTTGGTACGCGGCGCTTACAAGCCGGCCGAGCGCGACGGCCTGAGCGACGGAAATTGGACAATCCGCCCGATATGAGACAAGCGCTGGAGCGCCTGACCGAAAGGGTGCGGGCCTGCCGTATCTGCGTCGAGGAGCCACACGGCCGGCCCCTGCCGCACGAGCCGCGGCCGGTGCTGCAGCCGTCCTCCACGGCGCGGATCCTGCTTGCCGGCCAGGCGCCGGGCACCAAGGTGCATGTGTCGGGCATGCCGTTCACCGATGCCTCGGGGGACCGGCTGAGAAACTGGCTCGGCGTCAGCGCGCAGGAATTCTACGACACAGAAAAGTTCGCCATCGTGCCGATGGGCTTTTGCTTTCCCGGCCAGGACGCCAAGGGCGGCGACCTGCCGCCGCGTCGCGAATGCGCGCCGGCCTGGCGCTCGGACCTGATGGCGCTGATGCCCAAGATCGACCTGGTGCTGACCATCGGCGGTTATGCGCAGGCATGGCATATGGGCGCGACACGGCTGCCGTCATTGACCGAGACGGTGAGGAACTGGCGCGCCATATGGGATGGACCGTCCGTGTCCAAAGTGCTGCCGCTGCCGCATCCGTCCTGGCGAAATACCGGCTGGCTGAAGAAGAATCCTTGGTTTGAAATGGATTTGCTGCCCTTCCTCAGGTCGGAAATCCGCTATCGCATTGGTTAGGCATCCTGCAAGATATCACTCGCTTTTCGCGCCTTTGACAGAATTTCTTTCTTGTTAAAGGGTCCGATAAAAGGGATTATGGGGAAACTATTCCTCTGGAGCTTCCCCATGGATCGCCTCGATAGAAAAATTCTCCGCCTCCTGCAGGAGGACGCGACGCTTGCGGTCGCCGATGTCGCCAAGAAAGTCGGCTTGTCGACCACGCCATGCTGGCGGCGCATCCAGAAGCTGGAGGAAGAGGGCGTCATCAAGCGGCGTGTTGCCATCCTCGACCATGAGAAGGTCAATGTGCGCGTCACCGTCTTCGTGTCGATCCGCACCAATTCGCACAGCCATGAATGGCTGCGGCGCTTTTCCGAGGTCATCCAGGAATTCCCGGAAGTGGTCGAGTTTTACCGCATGAGCGGCGACGTCGATTACCTGCTGCGCGTGGTGGTTCCGGACATCGCCGCCTATGATGCTTTCTACAAGCGGCTGATCGCCAAGATCGAGATCCGCGACGTCTCGTCGTCCTTCGCCATGGAGCAGATCAAGTACACGACGGAAATTCCGCTCGATTACATGGTGCTGGACAAGGAATCAGGCGCCAACGCAGCGTAGACGCCAGGCCAGGGGACAGGCCTTAGTTCTTCTTGTTGAGGAAATTCCACGGCGAGTTGACCGGCAGCGTCACGGTGTCCGGCACGGTGTCGACGCTCGCTACCTCGGCCTTGCGCACCGTGTAGCCCGACTGGACGATCGAGACGCCGTCGAGGATGAAAAGCTGGCTCTTCTCCATGCCGGGCTGCAGCACGCCGGTGACCGCGACCGGCTCGTAGGCCTCTTTCATCTTGTAGGGATGCGCCGGCGTCACCAGCACGATCTGGTTCGGCGGCGGCGTCGGCATGTGGCTGCAGGCGCCCGTCCAAGGCACCAGCAGGAACTGGTAGACGAGATCGCCGTCACGATCGACCGGCAAAGCATAGCCGGCTAATTGTATCGTCTTGTCCTGCAGATTGAGCGACAAGGTCTCGCCATGGTCGGGCAGTTTTGCCGCGATCATCGGCAGGTTTGCGTCCTCAGCGACGGCTTGCGTCGCGGGGCGCAGATCCTTCCAGAAGATATGCGCCACGTCGGCCGCGGCATCGGCTCCAGTGGCTGCGAGGAGAAGCGCAGTCGCCAGCGCCCCTGACTTGAAACGCTTGCTCGTCATCGCTCCATCCTCCGTCAGTCCATTTGCTGAATCGAGTAAAAGCGTCGTGGCCGATCCGGCTCACCGATCCAGCCGCATCACATGCCGGCGCGTACCGGCAGTCCCGGTCTCATGGAAGCCGCGCGCGACGAACATCTCGCGAAATCCCATGAAGCGGTAGCTGGGTGCTGCCTCATCGACGGGATAGGCTTCGATGACACACGCGCCTTTGCTGAAGGCATGGTCGATCGCAGCGTCAAGCAAAGCGGAGGCCAGCCCGCCGCCGCGCAAGGCTCTCGGCACATAGAAGCAGACGATCGACCATATGCTGGTCTCGGTGTCGTCCTGCTGTTTTGAAAGTTTCCGGTATGTCTCGCGCGGTGCGACCGAGCACCAGCCCACGGGCTTGCCGTCCAACTCGGCGACGATGCCGACCGGGGTGCCGGAATCGATGAGCGCCATCATCATGCGCTTCTTCTCGTCGTTCTTAATGTGTTCGCGGCTGGAGTGGCGCCAGGCCATGCACCAGCAATATTTCGGCGCCCCCGGCTGCTCGAACAGGTTCTCGAAGTCGGCGCGTGCCTCTGGCGTCACCTCGACGAACCGAATCCCGGCAAGGTCAGGTTTTTGCAGCTGCGAGCCTTGCGAGCTGTTTGGCATCCGTCAATTCCTTCACCGCATCCTTGCCGATCCAGTGCGCCGTCTTGTCCGACGATGCCGCCAATCTTTCCGCCAGCGCAAGGGCAGGGGCGTGCAGGCTCATCGACCGCTTGCCGATTTGCCGCAGCGCCCAATTGAACGCCTTGCGGACGAAATTGCGCGGATCGCCGGCATGGTTCTCGATCAGCGGCAGATAGGCAAGGAAGGTCGTGTCCGGCTCTTTCTTGAGATGCACCGCGCTCCAGGCCAGCATGGCAAAGGCGGTGCGCCGAACGAATTCGCGGTCGTCTTCGGCGAACTCGTCTATCAATTCACGCCAGAATGGCGTCTCGGCAAAGAGGTCCGCTACGGTGTCGACGATCTCCCAGCTGTCGAAATCCGCGGCCCAGCACCGGCATTGATCGATATCGACCTTCTTAGGCTCGCTGGTGAAGGCCGCAATCAGCCGCGCTTCGCGGACACCGCTGTCCCACAGCAGAAGCGATCGCTCGTGGTTCCTCTTGAGTTTGCGCGCCAGCGGCCGCAATTGCGAATTGCCGATGCCGAGCGCGCTGGCAGTGTTGATGCCGAAGCGCGCCATGCCCGCCCGGTTGTCCTCGGTGCCGATCGAACGCAAGTGAGCGACGATGTCGTCGGCGCTCCAGCTCGGATCGGGCAGAGGCATCGTCGCTTATTTTTCCAGCCGCGCAAGCAGCGAGGACGTGTCCCAGCGCTTGCCGCCCATGTCCTGGACATCCTTGTAGAACTGGTCGACAAGAGCCGTCACCGGCAGCTTGGCGCCGTTGCGGTTGGCCTCCGCCAGGCAGATGCCGAGATCCTTGCGCATCCAGTCGACGGCGAAGCCGAAATCATATTTGCCGGCATTCATCGTCTTGTGGCGGTTCTCCATCTGCCAGGAGCCGGCCGCCCCCTTGGAGATCACCTCAACGACCTTTTCGATGTTGAGGCCAGCCTTCTTGCCGAAATGGATGCCCTCAGCCAGACCCTGGACGAGGCCCGCAATGCAGATCTGGTTGATCATCTTTGTGAGCTGGCCAGCGCCGGCCGACCCCATTAGGCCGACCATGCGGGCATAGGCGTCGATGACGGGCCTTGCCTTGTCGAAGGCGGTCTGCTCGCCGCCGACCATGACGGTCAGCACACCGTTCTCGGCGCCGGCCTGGCCGCCGGACACCGGCGCATCAAGGAAGGAGAAGCCGGCTTTGCGCGCGGCGTCGTCAAGCTCGCGCGCTACCTCAGCCGAGGCGGTGGTGTTGTCGATGAAGATGGCGCCTTTCTTCATCGCGGCGAAGGCGCCGTTCGCGCCGGTCGTGACCGAGCGCAGATCATCGTCGTTGCCGACGCAGGAGAAGACGAAGTCCTTGCCCTCGGCTGCCTCGGCCGGCGTCAGCGCCAGTTTGCCGCCATGCTGGGCCACCCACTGCTCGGCCTTTGCCTTGGTGCGGTTGTAGACGGTGACGTCATGGCGGCCCTTGTTCCTGAGGTGCCCGGCCATCGGATAGCCCATGACGCCAAGACCGAGAAATGCAACCGATGCCATAAGCCTGCCTTCCAACAAAACACAGTTTCCAGTGGCGGAAGGTCTAGGCCATGCGAAAAATTCGTCAAGGCACGCAGCGCTGCATCGGCTGGTGCAGGCGGCCGGGCGGCAATCTATCGATGCAGATGGACGGTGATGCGGCGCTCGATCCACTCGACGCCGTGGCGCAGAATTTCGACCATCACCAGATAGACGATCGCCACCCAGATATAGGCCTGGATGTCGAAGGATTTCGCATAGGCGAGCTTGGCATTGCCCATCAGGTCGTAGACCGTGATGATGGCGACGATCGCCGAGGCCTTGATCATCAGGATGAGCTCATTGCCGTAGGGCCGGAGCGCGACGATGATCGCCTGCGGCAAGACCACTTTGCGCAGTGTCTGCAATTTGTGCAGTCCGAGCGAGGCCGCACCTTCCCATTGGCCGCGCGGCACGCTTTCGATGGCGCCGCGCAGGATTTCCGCCTGGTAGGCGGCGGTGTTGAGCGAGAAGGCAAAGACGCCGCAATAGAAGGCCTCGCGGAAGAACCACCACAGTCCGACCGTCTCAAGCTCAGGGCGGAACGAGCCGATGCCGTAATAGACCAGGTAGGTCTGCACGAGCAGCGGCGTGCCGCGAAAGAAATAGACATAACAATAGGCGAGCCCGGACAGGAACGGGTTCTTCGACATGCGGCCATAGGCGACCGGAAGCGACAGGATGGCGCCAAGGACCATCGAAATGCTCACCAGCGACAGGGTGGTTCCCAAGCCCTGCAGATAGGCGGGTGCATATCGGGCGAAGAATTCGGCGTTCCAGGCATAGACCAGGTAGGCGACGATGCCGAGGCCAAAAAGCATCCAGATGCCGACCAGCGCGTAGCCGAGGATGCGGACCCGCGGCCAGCCGCGCGCCTGCGGCGGCGGCTTGTCGATGGCGATAGCCTGGCTGACGCTCATCGCGCTTCCCTCCGTCCGAGGTGGCGCAGGATGTAGCTCGTGGCGATTGACGACAGGACGGCCAGCGCCAGGAAGATCAGCGCCGCGACGCTATAGAAGAGGAAGGAATGCTTGGTGACGCGCGCTGCCACACCGGACTGGCGCAAGGTCTCCGCGAGATTGACCACCGAGACCAGCGATGTGTCCTTGAGCAGGCTCAGCCAGCAATTCTCAAGGCCCGGAAAAGCGATGCGTATCAGCTGCGGCAGGATCACCAGCCGCATTGTCTGCCATGTCGACAGGCCAATGGCGTATCCACCCTCATATTGGCCTTTCGGAATGGCGCGGAACGCGGAGAGGAAGACCTCGCTGGCGTAGGAGGAGAAGATCAGCGCCAGCACGATCATGCCGGCGACGAAGCTGTTGACGTCGATCGTTGCGTCCGGATTGAACAGCCGCACGATATATTGCAACAGAAGCGGCATGCCGAAGAAGAACAGGAACAGCGTCACCAGTTCCGGCAGGCCGCGAAAGACCGTGGTGTAGATGTTGCCGGCCAGGCGCAGCGACGGCTCTTCATGCTGTTTGGCGAAGGCGACGAAAAAGCCGATCACTAGGCCAATCGGCAGTGTGGCGAGCGCCAATGCAATGGTGACCAGCACGCCAGAGGCAATGTCGTCACTCCAGCCATCCGGTCCCCAGCTGAGAAGTGTCCAAATGCTTTGGGCCGGCATTGACGGGTCGTGTCTCCGTGGCGGTCCCGGAAGGATTTAAGGGCGGCGAGGATGCCTCGCCACCCTTGGCTTATCGATCAGGATTCAGCGCCGTAGACGTCGAACTTGAAGTACTTGTCGTTGATTTCCTTGTACTTTCCGTTCTTGCGGATGGCATCGATCGCGTTGTTCAGCTTGTTGACCAGATCGGTCTCGCCCTTGCGCACGGCAATGCCCGCGCCCGGTCCGAAAATCTCGACCGGCTGCGGCGAGGGCTGACCGAGGATCTTGCAGCAGGCGCCGTCCGGCGAATCCAGCCACTGCTGCAGCACGACGATGTCGTCCTCGATGGCGTCGAGGCGGCCATTGGCGAGGTCTGCCTGCTCCTCGGGGCTGCTCGGATAGCCCTTGATGGTGCTGTCCGTGTAGGTCTTCGACGCATAGTTGTAATGCGTGGTGGTGGTGGCGACGCCGATGGTCTTGCCGGCGAGGTCTTCCTTGGTCACACCCTTGACCGGCGAATCCTTCGGCACGGCGATGGCCGAGGGGGTGTTGTAGTATTTGTGGGTGAAGTCCACCTTCTCCTGGCGCTCGGGCGTGATCGACATCGAGGCGACGATGGCGTCGAACTTGCCGGCCTGAAGCGCCGGGATGATGCCGTCCCAATCCTGCGCGACGAAGGTGCACTTCACCTTCATTTCGTCGCAGAGCGCCTTGGCGATATCGATGTCAAAGCCGACCAACTGGCCGTCCGAGGTCAGGTTGTTGAAGGGCGGGTACGCGCCTTCGGTGCCGATCCTCAGGGTCTTTTCCTGAGCCTGGGCGACGCCAAGTGTCAGCAGCGCGGCCGAAGCGGCAAGCGCGATACGCAGTGCAATACGCATGATAATCCTCTCATATTGTCATGGCCGCTGTCCCGTGCGGCTCTTGTGGTCGGTCGTTTCCTGACCGCCCGCTGGGGCGGATACTCCCACTCTTTCCAAGAAAAAAGCAACTGCAAATCAACGGCAAACGACAATCAGGACGTGCCGCCGCGTTACTTGGTTCGAGCAACGAGACCTGTGCTGCGCTCGACAAAGTCGGCTATCGACTTCGTGTCGTTGAGGTCGAAAACCGGCAGGTCCTCGCCTTCGACTGTAAAGTCGGCGGCGACCGCGACGATGTTGGGATCGTTGGCCGAAAGCGGTGTCCGGTCCTTGGCTTCGAGCCGCCTTGCCTCGATCTTCTTGTGCGCTTCGCGCTTGTAGCCTTCGACCAGCACGATATCCGAGGGCGACAGCCGCGTCAGGATATCGTCCAGCGTCGGCTCGTCCTCGCCCCGCAATTCGTGCATCAGCGCCCACCGCCGGCCGGAGACGATCGCGACTTCCGTCGCGCCCGCCTGCCGATGCCGGAAGCTGTCGGTGCCCGGCTTGTCGATGTCGAAGTCATGGTGGGCATGCTTCACCGTCGACACCGTCCAGCCGCGCGCCACCAGCTCGGTGACCAGCTTTTCCGTCAGGGTCGTCTTGCCGGAGTTCTTCCAGCCGGTGATGCCGAATACGCGTCTCATGGCCTGAGGCTTTGCAACAGACGCTCCGCCGCCGCAAGATCGTCCGGTGTATTGACGTTGAAGAACGGATCGATCGTTTCGTCGTCGGTCTCGATCATGGGGAACTCGACCTTGACATAGTCCTGGCGCTCCATGAAGGCCGAAACCCGCCGGTTGTCCTCATCAACCAGGAAATGGCGCAGGGCGTCGCGCAGGCCGAGCGGCCAGAGCGCAAAGGTCGGGTGCCATCTGCCGTCCGAACTGGCGACGGCGATCGCGCCTGGGCGGTCGCGGGTTGCGGCTGCGAGGCGCTCGACGAGGTCTTCGGGGAAGAACGGCGTGTCGCCGGCGGCGCTCATCAGCCACCGGCAGCCCGTTTGCCTCGTCGCCCATTCGAGGCCGGTGAGAATGCCCGCCAGCGGCCCGGCATGGCCCGGCACCGTATCTTCGAGCACCGGCAGGTCCATGGCGGCAAACCGCGCCGGATCGCCGTTCGCGTTGAGCCCCAGGGCCGCAACCTGCGGCTTCAAGCGTTGCGCGACATGATCGATCAGCCTCTCATTGCCCAGCGAAAGCAATGGCTTGTCGCCGCCGCCCATTCGGCGTGACTGGCCTCCCGCCAGAATGATCCCTGCAACATTTCGGTCCATCGGCCTATATGCCGTCCGGCGCCATGTCGGGTCCAGCGCTTTCGGCGGCAGGTTGCTGCCTGCCGACGATGCGCTCGCGGTAGAGCGCATAGAGGCCCGAGCCGATGATGATGGCGGCGCCGACGATCATGGGCAGGTCGGGGACGTCGCCGAAAATGACGAGGCCGAGCAGGATCGACCAGAGCAGGGCCGTGTAGCGGAAAGGCGCGATGAACGAGATGTCGCCCGAGCGCATCGCCATGATGATGAACTGATAGCCGATCAGCACCAGCACCGCCGCCAAGGCCAGCAGTGTGGTCGCCCGGCCGCTCATCGGCGTCCAGCCGCCCATTGGCGACAAAAGCAGCGCGCCCAGCACGGTCATGGCAAGCGCGGTCGCCGTCGATACCAGCATGGTCGGGATCGCCTCTGGGATGCGCTTGGTGGCGAGGTCGCGCACCGCGCAGCAGGCGACGCTGGCCAATGCCAGCAGCGAATAGACGCTGAACCCTTCGAAGCCCGGCCGCACGATGATCATCACGCCGGCGAAGCCGACGGCAATGGCAAGCCAGCGCCGCCAACCGACGCCTTCGCCGAAGAACAGCGCCGCGCCCATGGTCACCGCCAGCGGCAGCGCCTGCAGCACGGCCGAGACGTTGGCGATCGGCAAATGCGCAAGCGCGATCAGGAACGATACCGTGGCGCCGGCTTCGCCGGCCACGCGCGTCGCCACCATCGGCTGCAGCATGGCGGCCGGATTGGCAAGTGCGCCGCGCCGCCAGGCGAGCAGGCCGACGAAGAGCGACGCGAAGGCGCCGCGCACCAGCATGACCTGCGCCATGTTCATCGATTCGGACGAGAATTTGGTGATCGCATCGTTCAGGGTGAAGCCGACCATGGCCACGACCATGAACAGCGCGCCGCGCAGATTTGGCGAGAGGGGCAAAGGCGTTTCCGGATATTATTTTAAACCAAGCCTGTAGCAGGCGGCCGGAAAACAGCAACGGCAAAGAAATGGGCCACCAATTTCTGCGTGGCCCGGGAGATCGATTGGCCAAGCTTTAGAAAGCTTACTTCGGCGTCAGCACTTCGGTGCCGTTGCCGTTCTGGCCGGCGATGGTCCACAGCCCGCGCAGGGAGCCGTCCTTCTCGATCTTGTAGACGACGAGACCGATTTCCTCGCCCATCGCGTAGCCGGCGGAAAACGCATTGTCGTTACGCATGCATATGCCGTCCGAGGTCGAACCGCCGGTCTCCCAGTGGATCGTGCAGGTCGTGTCGCTGGTCAGCGTGATGGTTGCCTCGCCGCCATATTTCGAGCCGTCGAAATTGGTGCCGGCGACGGTGTAGGTGCCGCCGATCGACTGAGCCGCGGCCGGCATAGAGGCAATCCCAAGCACTGCAAGTGAAAGCATGATTGTGCGCATGTGCACTCCCCCTAGAGCGAAAATCGCGCTCGAAAGCTAGGCCGGAAAAGGATGGCGGTAAATCGGGTGGAAGGCGGTGTGGATGGTTTATTTCCGGTGTGGCCCGGACGCCTCGTGCAGGCTTGCAGCGATGGCGCCGACCAGCGGGTCGTATTTCGCCCTGAGCGCTGCAGGATACTCGATGAAGACGGTGTGGATGACGTCCTCTTTTCCGAACACGGACCGCTGATAAAAGATCTTGTCACCCTTCGTGCCCGACAGCACCGCCCAGTTCTTGCCGGTCTTGCCGTAGGTGACCTTTTCTCCTGGCTCGGGGCTCAACTTTTCGTTCCCGATGAGGCTCTTGGGCGTGTCGTCGAGTGCATTATAGCTGCCGTAACACGCCACGCTGGCGCCGTCGGCGCTGTGCCATTCCAGACCGTCGCCGTTTTCCGGCTCAGGCATGCGCTCCGTGAAGATCTGATCCGGGAAAGTGCACACCGTGCCGAACCGCGCATTCACGTAAGTGAACGGCTTGGCCGTTGCGGTCGTCGTCATGATTGTCGCCAGGGACAAGATGGCCGTTACCGACGGCCAACCGATGCGCTGCAGGCGTTGCATGATCCCCCCTTGGTCAATGACCGAAGGTGATCCTGCACTAAATCGTAGAAAAAATCAGCCGCCGGTGACGCTCATGTGCCGCGACACCGAAGGGCGGCTGGTGCGGCGGTCGATGATGAAGTCATGGCCCTTGGGCTTGCGGCCGATGGCCTCGTCGATTGCCGTGTCGAGCAGCTCGTTGCCTTCGGAGGCGCGCAGGGGCGCCCTGAGATCGGCGGCATCCTCCTGCCCAAGGCACATATAGAGCGTACCGGTGCAGGTCAGCCGCACGCGGTTGCAGCTTTCGCAGAAATTATGCGTCATTGGCGTGATGAAGCCGAGCCGGCCGCCGGTCTCGGCGACATGGACATAGCGGGCAGGGCCGCCGGTCTTATAAGGAATATCGGCGAGCGTGAACTGGCGCTCCAGCGCGGCGCGCAGCAGCGACAGCGGCAGATACTGGTCGGTGCGGTCGGCCTCGATCTCGCCCATCGGCATCGTCTCGATGAGGGTAAGGTCCATGCCGCGGCCATGCGCCCAGCGCATCAGCTCGGGGATTTCGGCGTCGTTGAAGTCGCGCAGTGCAACCGCATTGAGCTTGATCTTCAGCCCGGCCTTCTGCGCGGCATCGATGCCCTCCATTACCTTGCCGAGATTGCCCCAGCGCGTGATCTGGTGGAATTTGTCGGCATCGAGCGTGTCGAGCGAGACATTGATGCGCTTGACGCCGCAATCGGCGAGCTCGGCCGCGAAGCGCGACAGCTGCGAGCCGTTGGTGGTCAGCGTCAGCTCTTCCAGGGCGCCGCTCGCGAGATGCCGCGAAAGCTGGCGCACCAGATGCATGATGTTCTTGCGCACCAGCGGCTCGCCGCCGGTCAGCCTGAGCTTCCTAACGCCTTTCTCGATGAAAACGGTGCAGAGCCGGTCAAGCTCCTCGAGCGACAGCAGATCCTTCTTCGGCAGGAAGGTCATGTCCTCGGCCATGCAATAGGTGCAGCGGAAATCGCAGCGGTCGGTGACCGACACGCGCAGATAGCTGATCTTGCGACCGAAGGGGTCGATCATGTCCATTGCAAGCGCTTCCCGTGGCCTGAGCGGTGTCGTTATATACAGCTATGTGATACGATCCAATGCCGCATTCAAGATAGAAGGTCTTGATCTTTGGTAACATTCCCCGACCGACATCGCGTGTCGGCTGGCTAAAAGTCTTTGTCTGATGCATGTCGTTTGTCCCAGAACCGCTGCACACTTCTGGGCGACATGCACCGGTCTTTCCGGATCGTGCAAAGCGGCGTAGGGAAGGGCGCAACCCAGACAGGACCAGCCATGACCGCGCCAAAGGAACTCAGGGTCTCGAAGGACCGCAAGCTGCTGACCGTGACCTTTCCGGGACATCAGCCGTTCGAACTGCCGGCGGAGTTCCTGCGCGTGGCCTCGCCGTCGGCGGAAGTGCAGGGCCATTCGCCGGAGCAGCGGGTGACAGTTCCGGGCAAGCGCAATGTCGCCATCCTCAAGATCGAGCCGGTCGGCAATTATGCGGTGCGCATCACCTTCGACGATTTCCACGACACCGGCATCTTCACCTGGAACTATCTGCATACGCTCGGCCACGAAAAGGACGAGCGCTGGAACGCCTATCTCGCCGAGCTGGCCGAGAAGGGGCTGAGCCGGGATCGCTAGCCCGGCGCGTGGCAATCCAATGTCGGCAGCCGCCGTCGTCAAGGCGTCATGGACATGGAGTAGCGCCGGCAAAAGGTCAGGAGGCGAAAAAGATGTCGCGCATCACATCCGTCGAACAGCTCGAGGCCCTCTACGGGTTGCCGGGCGAGGCTTCGGTCGTCAAGGAACTCGACCATGTGATTCCCGAATATGCCCCCTTCATCGAGGCCTCGCCCTTCGTGGCGTTGGCGACGAGCGGGCCGGAGGGGCTCGACTGCTCGCCGCGCGGCGATCTCGCCGGCTTCGTGCGCATCGTCGATGACAAGACGCTGATGATGCCCGACAGGCGCGGCAACAACCGCGCCGATTCGCTGAAGAACATCATTCGCGATCCGCGCGTCGGGCTGCTCTTCCTGGTGCCGGGATCGGGCACCACGCTGCGCGTCAATGGCCGCGCCCATATCACGACCGATGCCGAGCTTTGCGCGTCCTTCATGGTCGACGGCAGGCCAGCCCGCTCGGTCACCGTCATCGATGTCGACACGGTCTATTTCCAGTGCGCACGCGCCATCGTGCGCTCAGAACTCTGGAACCCGGCGAGGCATGTCGATCCGAAGTCGCTGCCGACGCCCGGCCAGATCCTCGAGGTCACCAGCCGCAAGAACATCGACGGCGAGACCTACGACAAGGAATGGCCGAAAAGAGCAAAGAAAACGATGTGGTGATTGGAAGCCGGCTCAGGCTTCCTTGAGGACATCGGCGATCTTGCGCATCTGCTCGCCGATCATGTCGCACTGTTCCGGCGTCGACTGGCTCATCGCCTTTTCGATCAGCGCCATGTGAACTTTCAACGCTTTCATCAGCAGGGCCTCGCCCGCCTCGGTTAGGTTCAGGCGCAGCACGCGCTTGTCCTTCTCGTCGCCTTCGCGGCGCAATAGGCCGCGGATTTCCAGCTGCGGCAACAGCATGGTGATGTTGGAGCGGCCGACCAAGAGCTTGCGGGCAAGATCGTGCTGCGACATGCCGGGGTGGCGGTAGAGGTTCATCAGCACGTCGAGCTGCGCCGGCTTGAGGTCGAGCGGAGCGAGCTTCACCGCCAGCGTACGCTCCAGCACATGACAGGCGCGCGCCACCGCAACCCAGTTGCGAAAGCGAGGGTTGTCCCAGGGCAGCTCTTGCTTAATGTTCATGTTTGAACTATTATGTTCATGCTTGAACGAATGAGTGGACTGCCAATATGGCATCATTTGGAATGAAGGTCATCCGGGGCGTTTTTGGTGCGGCCGAGCATGTCGCGCCGCGTCTTAGCGGCCGCGCCGCGTTCGAATTGTTTTGCCGCACACCGAGCGTCAAGGCCTTGAGCGACGGCGAACGCCGGGCCGTCGAGCGTGCCTCAGCCTTCATGGCCGAGGCGCGCCACCACAGGCTGAAGACCAGGACGGATTGCGTCGCGGTGCATGAATTCCGGCCGGAGCCGGGCAGGGAGTCGCGCGGCACGGTGCTCGTCATCCATGGCTGGCGCTCGCGCACCGAATATATGCGCGCCTTGATCGAAGGGTTTCGCGGAGCCGGCTACAAGGTCGTGTCGCTCGACCTGCCTGGGCATGGCCATTCGCTCGGCCGCCATCTCAACATGGTGAATGCCGTGGACGCGGCGCGGGTTGCCGGCGAATGGTTCGGTCCCTTTGCCGCTGTCGTCGGCCACTCCTTCGGCGGCGCGATTGCCGCCAATGCCGTCGCGGCGTCGGTCAAGGGCATGCCGCGGCTTCCGGCGCAAAAGCTGGTGCTGATTGCCGCGCCGAGCTCCTTGCCCGCGATCTTCGATGATTTCAGCCGCATGATGAACGTCGGGCCGCGCTCCCGCGTCGCCATGGCGGACCGGGTGAAGCATCTGTCCGGGCGGCCGCTCAGCGAATTCACCGGCGACCGCCAACTGGCCGCAGCGTCGGTGCCGACGCTGGTCATCCACGCGCCGGACGATCGCGAAGTCCATGCCGACCACGCGAAGCGCTATGCGGGCGCCGGCGAACATGTCCACCTGCACTGGGCCAACGGGCTCGGCCACCGCCGTATCCTCGCCGACAGGGATGTCGTCGCGCGCGCGGTCGGCTTCGTGACTGGCCAGCGGGAAGCGACGCTGCACTAGGCTGCGTTGATATTCAGGTGATGCCGGCCTGCGAACGATGGTTTCCTCCGCTTCCGGTGCTCGCGTACTTCAAGTACGCTCCGCTCCGGTTCTCGGAAATCATCGTTCTCGGCTCAGCCTGACCTGAATCTCAACACACCCTAATCAGCGTATCAGTCCGCCTTCTTTTTCTGCCCCGGCTCTACGGGCAGGCCGGCCGCCTTCCAGGCGGTGTAGCCGCCGAGGATATGCTTGACCGGCGTCAGGCCCATGTCCTGCGCCGTCTTGGTGGCAAGCGCCGAGCGCCAGCCGCCGGCGCAGAAGAAGATGAAGGTCTTTCCGCTGGCGAAGAACGGCTTGTGATACGGGCTTTCGGGATCGATCCAGAATTCCAGCATGCCGCGCGTCACATGCTTGGCGGCGGGGATCTTGCCGTCGCGCTCGACCTCGCGCGGGTCGCGCAGATCAACGAAGATCGTCTCGTCATCCTCCAGCAGCCCCGCTGCCTCCTCCGGCGACACGACCTCGATCTCGGCATTCGCCTCGTCGAGAAGCTGGCGATAACCTTTCTTCACGGCAAAATCCTCCCGGCCACGTTCGCTGCGGCCGCCGAAATTTCGATCACAAAGCCTTGCGTTTGTCACTGGTCAGGCGTCGGCGCCGGCCATCGTCGTCCACGCCGCCATAGCGCCGGCAACGGTCGCCGTGAGGGCGGCATGGGTTGCGCTGTCTCGCGCCTGGTGGACATGGCGGACCCTGAAGGACGCTTCGTCACAGGGGCATCGTTGACCATAGATGGCGGCGCCAACGCCTGATTGTTTTCGACACCTTTGCGAGCGCCGTGGGGCCCGGAGCAATCGCCGCTTTGGGTCTCACGATGATGTGAAACTGTTCTGCAACACGGCTCCGAAAATTTATGGAAGCTTAACGAAATCAGTATGAATCGGTATAGTCACGTCATACATCCGCCTTGCGGAGGGCGGGACCGTCCAGCGGCGTGGAACGGGAACCGGTTTCAACCGGTGCGGGTGAAGCATGAAAATCCTCGGGAACAAAAAAGCCGTCCTGGCGATCGCGATCGCGGCGACGCTTGCCCTCGGGCAGCAGTCGGCAAGCGCGCAAGGGCTGTTCGACATGCTGTTCGGCGGCGGCATCCGGCACAACCCGCAAGGCGAGTTTCCGCCGCCGCCAAAGCCGCGCAAGGTGCGGCCAGCCGGAGAGGATGGTAGCGGCGTCAGGATCAGCAGCCCGACCTATAACACCTACAGGGCCGACAAGCTCGTGCGGGTCGATTTCAAATCGCTGCTGCCGGCACCGCAGGCCGCGACCCCTCGGGACGCCGCCTTTGTCCCGTCGGTGACGAGCAACAGCTTCCGTGATGCCGTCGCAGGCTTGAGCGATTACGAGTTGTTTGCCGAGCCGGACATCGCCAAGGCGCTGATCGCCTATTATTCGGCCAATCCGGATTTCATCTGGGTGAGCGACAATGCCCCCAACAGCCGGGCGCAGGATGCGGTGCGCGTCCTGGGCGAGGCGGCGAGTTACGGCCTGACGCCTGCCGACTACTCCGTCGATGTCCCGGCTGCCGCCAGTTCCGCCGCCACACCGGAAGAACGGACCAAGGAACTGGTCCGCTTCGAGATGGCGCTGTCGGCGCGCGTGCTGCGCTATGCGCAGGATGCCCAGAGCGGCCGCGTCGACCCCAATCGGATGACCGGTTACTACGACTTCCCGGCCAAGCCCTTCGATCTGGAAGGGGCGCTGAAGACGCTGGCGCATACTCAGGAGGTCCGCACCTATCTGGAATCGCGGCATCCGCAGAATGCCGAGTACCAGGCGCTGCGCGTCGAGCTGGAGGCGCTCGAGGCCAGTGAGGAAAACGAGATCGTCGTCGATCCCAAATTGCTGCTCAAGCCGGGCGAGAGCAGCCCGGAACTACCCAAGTTGCTGACGCTGATCGCCCGCAATCTCGATGATGAGATGGGCGGCAACTACGGCGAAGTGCTTGCCAGGCTAGGCAAGAGCGAGGTCTACGGACCCGAGCTGGTGCCGGTGATCAAGGCCGTGCAGCAGCGCGCCGGCATGAAGGGCGACGGCGTCATCGGCCCGCGCACGGTGGCTTCGCTGGCCGGCTCGTCGAAGGCCGACAAGATCGAGAAGGTCAAGGTGGCGCTCGAGGAACTGCGCTGGATGCCGTCGGATCTCGGCAGCCCGCGCGTGTTCATCAACCAGCCGGCCTTCACCGCCAGCTATATCGACAATGGCGAAGAGAAGCTGAAGACCCGCGCAGTCATCGGCCGGGTCACCAACCAGACCGCGTTCTTCTACAACCAGATCAAGCAGGTCGACTTCCATCCCTATTGGGGCGTGCCGCAGTCGATCATCGTCAACGAGATGCTGCCAAGGCTGCGCGGCGATCCGGGCTATCTCGACCGCGCCGGCTATGAGGTGACGGATTCGCGCGGCAAGCGCATCCCATCGGCGGCAGTCGATTGGGGTGCCTATGGCGCCAACATTCCCTTCAGCGTGCGGCAGCAGCCGAGCGAAGCCAATGCCTTGGGTGAATTGAAGATTCTCTTCCCCAACAAGCATGCCATCTACATGCACGACACGCCGCAGAAGTCGTTCTTCGGGCGCGACATGCGCGCGCTCAGCCATGGCTGCGTGCGGCTGCAGGATCCGCGCGGCATGGCCGCCGCCGTGCTGGGCACCACGGTCGACGACATCGCCGAGAAGCTGAAGCACGGCCATTCGACCGAGAATGTCACGCGCGTCATTCCGGTCTATGTCGCCTATTTCACCGCTTGGCCGGACATGTCCGGCAAGGTCGAGTATTTCGACGACGTCTACGGCCGCGATTCCAAGCTGATGCAGGCGTTGGACGCGACCGAAGCGGTGCGCGCGCCTTCAAGCTGAGCGCTTTTTACTCTCAAGCAATTCCGGACGGAAGGCTACGGCGAAGCCGCCGAGCCTGACCGCTTCACACTTTTCCTGGAATTGCTTTGATCAACGGCCGGCGCAAGCCGGCATCGCGCCCGGCGATCAACCAGTAGATCAGGCCGGCCACCAGGCCGGCGCCGGCGATGATGCCCATGTCGGCCCAGCGCTCCGGATCATCCGCGGCGTCGGGCCAGATCAGCATGAAACCGGCAGATGCGGCAGCGGCGCCGAAGAACATGTGCAGCCACAGGCTTCGCAACGAGAAGAACTCGGCGATCAAGGCAAAGACCAGCGTCTGCATCGCCGTCAGGATGATTGTCAGGAAATAGAGGAACATGCCAAGCGGCGGCACCACCAGCACGGCGACCGGCGTGAATTCCACAAGCCCGAAGTAACTTGGGGCGTTGGGCAACGAGCTCAATAGCGCGTAGATCACCACCACGGCGATCAATCCGACAAGCACAGCAACCAGATAGCCGACAAGCACCATCAGGATGCGCTTCAGGACGTAGCCGATCATCGCCATGCACCCCCGTGCCCGCAATCATGGCGGACAGTCAGCCACCGAAGTTTTATCGATGCAAGGGGTGGCCTGTCACGCCGGAGCGCGGCACAGGAGTATTCAGGCGCTAGATTAGGATGACGTTTCGTTGAATCGCCATCCTCTTTGTTGGAGCATGATCTTCTCCGAAACCGGTTCCCACTTGTCGGGATCATGCTCTAACACACAGATGCCGGAGATCGTGCAGGGGTCCATTTGCCGTAGTAGCAGGCCTGGCGAAATGGCTGCGTGCGGGCGCGGCCTATCTGGGTTCGCCGCTGACGGGATCGTAGGTGATTTGGACTTTGGCCTTGTCCGTCGTGTAGTAGGTGATGGTGTAGCCGTCGCTGTCCCATTCGACCCCCTTCACATAGCGGAAGTCGGTGCGGTGCTCGACCTTGGCGACGATCTCCGAGAGTTTCTTGGCATTTTGCGGAGGCAGTGGCCGGTCGTCCGCCGCAAAGGCCGATCCGCCGGCAAGGCAAACCGCGATACCGGTTGCCAAAACAACAGTGCGCATGAGAGCCCTCAAATCTCGTGTTGGCAGGTGCGGTCAGAAACTCGCACGTGGGCAGGTTGGTTCCGCTGCGTAAGAATAACGCTTCCCGAGACGTTTGCCTCGATGCGGTCAGCTGGTAACCAACTTAGCATCCCCGAGCGCGAAAATCTTTTTGATTTCAAAAGGTAGAGGCGTGATCCGGATGTGTCGCCTGATGTAATAAATGACTAACCATGCGCCGTATGGGGAGTTCGTCATATTAGCTGTTCGTAGTAGAGCTTTCGGCAAGACCCTGATAGAATTCTGATCACAACAGGGTGGCAACGGCGCGCCGGACCTGCCGGTGATATCCATCGGCAGACGGCGACGCGTTTCTTTTGAGCGCAGGTCGCCTGTTCTGGACTGGAAGCGGGACTGGGGGCTCGATCATGGCTGAACGGAATTATACCCGTCAGCTTGCAACAATCATTTCGATCGACGCCGTAGGATTCTCCCGGCTGATGGGCATCGACGACGAGCTCGCCGTCGCCGCCTTCGAGGAGAGGCGCGACATCATCTCCGACAGTTGCGGCGCCTTTGGCGGGCGCACGTTCGGCGACGCCGGCGACAGCATTATGGCCGAATTCGGCAACCCGATCGAGGCCTTGCGGGCGGCCTTCGATTTCCAGGACCGGATCGTGGCGCTGAATGCCGCGGTCGACGAGCACATGCGCATGCCGTTTCGGGCCGGGATCAACACTGGCGACGTCATCGTCCGGGAAGGCCGTCTCTACGGAGACGACGTGAATATCGCAGCCCGGCTGCAGGAATTCGCACCGCATGACGGCGTCGCCATCTCGGCGACGACGTGGCATCACGTGAAGGACAAGACGTCGGCCGTCTTCACCGATCTCGGCGAATTCAGCCTGAAGAACATCGCCCTGCCGGTGCGGGTGCTGATCGCCGGCCGCGGCGGCAACGGCGGCCCCGCGGCGACGGCTTCCTTCGCTTCCATCCCCGCCACGCCCGGCCATTTCCGGCCGATCGCCAAAGGCCCCCCTGCAATCGCGGTGCTGCCGTTCCAGGGCAATGGGAGCGAACCCGATGTCGGCTATATGGCCGACGGCATCGCCGAGGACATCATATACGGCCTTTCCAACACGCGCTGGCTTTCGGTCATCGCCAAGGGGTCCAGCTTCCAGTTCCGCGACGACAGCCTAGGCACAAGGCTCATCGGCAATGCGCTCGGCGCCCGCTACATCGTCAGCGGCACGCTGGCGCGCTCCGACAGGCAGATCCGCCTCAATACGTCGCTCACCGACACCTCGAACGGGCGCCTGGTCTGGTCGCAGCGCTTCGACCGCGATCTCGTCGACATCTTCAGCCTGCGCGACCAGATCGGCAGTGAGATCGTTTCCATCCTCGACAAGGAGGTCGATCGCGCCGAGCAGGCCCGCACGTTCCAGGTGCCGTGGGAAAGTCTCGAAACCTGGCAACTGGTCAGGCGCGGCCGCTGGCACATGAACAGGCGGACACGTCGCGATACCGAAATCGCGCTCGACTTCTTTGACAAGGCTTACCAGGAAGATCCGAATTCAAGCGCGGTGCTCAACGAGCTCGCATGGTGGTATTTCTGGCGGGCATGGCTGCGTTTTGGCGACAGCGACGATCTGGAGAAAGTCGAGACGCTTGCGCGCAAGGCGCTTCTGATGGACAGCCTCGATGCGCGTCCGCATGCCTATCTCGGCGCTGCCGACATCATGCGCGGCCAACCGGCATTGGCGGCCGAGCATCTTGCCGAAGCGATCCACATCAATCCGAGCTTTGCCTTCGCCCGCTCGGCCATGGGCAGCGCGCACCTTTTGCTTGGCGATGCGACCAGCGCGATCCCCTTCTTCCTGGACACTGACCGATTGAGCCCGTTCGACCTTTATCGCTTCCACAATCTGGGGGAACTGGCCGCGGCCTATTGCTTCGTCGAGGACTGGCCGGCTGCGATCGCCACCGCCGAGCGCTCGCTCAACCTGTCACCGGGCTACTTCTACGCCAGGTTCCTGAAGATAGGCGCGCTGATGAGAAGCGGCCGGCGCGACGAGGCGGCGCGCGAGCTTGCGATTTTCATGACCAGGCATCCCGATTTTTCCGAGCAGAGGATACGCTGGATACCGTTCGTCGACCCGGCCAAGAACAATTTCCTGATCGCCAATTTCGACCTGGCCAAGTCTGCCGCATGATCGCCGGAGCCGACAATAAATGACTGTGAACGGGTTCACATACGCCGGACCGATGCAAATCTAGGCCAGAACAATGCCGGCATCGCATTGACGTGGACAGCCGGGGGGCTTGAACGCGATGATCACTTTGAAATACTTCGCCGCCGTCCGCGCCGCTCAGAAGAGCCAGCGTCCAGTCGTCGAGATGCCGCCTTTCGACATCAACCGCCTGCGTTCCAAGAGCAGCATTGCTTCCCGCATCGCCGGCTTTCTTCTTAGCGATCCGCGCTGGCTGCTGTCGCTGCTGCGCCGTTTCTGGCCCAATCTCGGCTTCGGCAATTTCCTGCTCGTCACCAAGGGCGCGGATGTGCGCGACATATTGGAGCGGGGCGATGAGTTCGAGACGCCCTATGGGCCGGAAATGGCCGAACTCGCCCGGGGCTCGAATTTCATTCTCGGTATGCAGGACGGCGCCGCATACCGGCAGATGAAATCGGCGGTGCTGAGCGCTTTCCCGCCAGCGGAAGTCGAAGCCATCGTCCGGCCGATCGCCGAGCGCCATTCGCGCGACATCGTGACTCGCGCCAGCCCCGGTTTCGATGCCATCGCCGGGTTGATGAAGATCGTGCCGGTGCGCATCTGCCGCGATTATTTCGGCCTCGAAATCGACGACGAAACCGAATTCGCCGATTGGTCGATCGCGCTCAGCGCATTGTTCTTCTCCGACCCGACGGCAAACCCCACCACGCGCCAGCTTGCCGTGGTCGGCGGCGATCGCCTGATCAAGGTCATAGACCGCTCGATCGCCGCGGTCAGGGAAAGACCGGGCAAGGACGACCGGCCGCTGGCCCGCCTCGTCGCGCTGATGGATCAGGGGCGCCTGTCGCTGCCCGACATCCATTCCATCATGCTCGGCATGGTCGCTGGCTTTGTGCCGACCAACGTGCTTGCCGGCAGCAACTGCCTGGATGTGATCCTGTCGCGCAGCGATGCGCGGCAAGCCGTCGATCAGGCCATCGCTGCCGGCGATACCGGCAAGCTCGACCGGGCCGTGCTGGAGGCCATGCGCTTCAAGCCAATCTGGATCGGGCCATGGCGCTACACGAGGCGTGACGCGGTCATCGGCAAGGGCACGCGCCGCGAGCGCCTGGTGAAGGCCGGAACGGTAGTGATGCCGGCGACGCTTTCAGCCATGTTCGATCCGGACATCGTGCAGCGGCCGAACGAGTTCGATACGTCGCGCCCGCATCGCGATTACATGGTTTTCGGTTACGGCATCCATCTGTGCATCGGCGCCGAGATCGCCCGCATCCAGATCGGCGAATGCGTCCGCGCCCTGTTCAGCAAACCGAAGCTCGCCCGCGCACGCAGGGCCGGCAAGATGGTCAGTGTCGGCGCCTATCCGGCAAGCCTCAAGGTCGATTTCGAGCGCTCGCCGCTTTGCCGCACCGCCGATCAATCGATGGTGACGGTGGTCTGCCCGATCACCCGACCGGTGCCGCTCGATGCGGTACGCGACAAGGTTGCGGATCTCGGCAATCCGGCGATCGGCGAACTCAGCGCTGCGCTCGACAAGGTCGGCACCATTCATTTCACCAGCCTGGCCGTCGCTCATACCGGCAAGGACGAGAAAACCGGGACCGAGACCGGCGCGCTGGTGGTCGAAATCTCCGGCGACGGCAGCACCGACGACGTCATTGCCTCGATTGCGCAATCGATCGGGCACCGGCTGCGGCCGATCTTCAGGGATGTCTGCGGCCTGCCGGACGGCGGCTCGCTAGAGGACTTCCTGAAGAAGAACCATATCGAGATATCGCCCTCCTTCGGCAGCGCCGCCGGGCTGGTTTTTTCCGGCACGCCGGGACATTCCGTGCGGCGGATCCTGGCCGAGGCAAAGCTCGCCGACAGCGTGCGTGAGATCGTCGAGAGGCCGCGCGCGGGCGCCGGCAACGCGATGGACGTGCTGGCCGAGGCGCGCCGGCATGTGCGCTGCCTCGGGCAATTCGGTTGGGCGTTCGAGCCTGCCGAAAGCCTGCTGGAAAGACCGCCGGGGCACTGGTCGCGCGCGCTGACAACGACGCTTTTGACGCCGGCGATGTTCGCCACCGTCGCGCTCGTCGTTCTCGCCTTTTGGCGCATGACCTATGTGCTCGTGTTCGGCAACCCGCATGGCGTCACCTTCGCCAATGTCGCGATAGCCGGCGCCGCGCTTCTGCTTTCGGTGCTCGGCCTGCTGGCCATCCTCATCCTTTTCGTCGGCCTTTGCTTCCTGGCGCTGCGGCGGCTCGAGGACAAGGACCGGCCGGCGAACACGCCTGTCGATGTGAGCGCGCTCGAAAAGATCCTCGCCAATGAGGACCACACCGCGCAGAACAATTTGACGGCGATTTCGACGATGAAGAAGGGGATCTTGCGGCGGCTGGCGCTGCGGCTCTCCTTCTATCTCATCTCGATATCGGCGCAGAAAGTCTTCAGGCCGGGCTTCCTTGCCACCATCAACACCATTCATTTCGCCCGCTGGGTGCTGTTGCCCGGCACCGACAAGCTGGTGTTCTTCTCCAATTACGGCGGCAGCTGGGAAAGCTATCTTGAGGATTTCATCGCCAAGGCCGCGGCCGGTCTGACCGGCGTGTGGAGCAACACCGAAGGCTATCCGCGCACGCGCTGGCTGTTCCTCGACGGCGCGCGCGACGGCGATCGTTTCAAGCGCTGGGCACGGCGCCAGCAGGTGCCGACGCTGTTCTGGTACAGCGCCTATCCGCATCTCAACACCACGCGCATCCGCATCAACTCCAGGATCAGACGCGGCATCGCCTCGGCCACCGGCAACGAGGCGCGCGACTGGCTGAGCCTGTTCGGTTCGCTTCCGCGGCCGCAAGCGCGGCCGGCAGACGCGACCAGCCTGGCTGGACCGGCGTCCGCGCCGCTCGAAGAACTGGAATCTGGGGAAATCCAGTCGATCTTCTTCGGGCCGTTCGGCGCGCTCGGCTATGCGCATATGCTTGCGATCGAGGTGCCGGACGGTTTGTCGGCGGCGAAGCGCAAGGCGTGGCTCGACTTCGTGACCGAAAAAACCAGCTTCGGCGACGGCGTGCCGGCCGGCCGCGCCATGACGGTGGCTTTCGGCCCCAACGGCCTGCGCCGGTTGGGCCTCGAAGGCGGCGTCGACGACGAGCCGCTGGACACGTTTCCCGTGGCTTTTCGCCAGGGCATGGGAAGGCCCGAGCGCAGCCGCATCCTCAACGATACCGGCCCCGACGCTCCCGACAAATGGCAGTGGGGCTCGCCCAAAAATCCTGTCGACCTCGTCATCGTCTGCTACGCCGAGACGCCGGCTACGCTGAAAGCCGAGATCGCGGCCATGAAGCGACAGACGACGGGCGCGGGCATGTCCGTGACCGCCGAGCTGCCGCTGATGGTGCGGCGCGACGGCAAGCGGGCGGTCGAGCATTTCGGCTTCGTCGACGGCGTCTCGCAGCCGATCGTTCGCGGTACGGCGCGCGCCGCCAAGGGAGCTGCGCCCATGCATCTCGTCGCGCCCGGCGAGTTCTTGTTCGGCTATCGCGACGAGCATGGCTTCTATCCTGCTTCGCCGTCGGTCGAGGCGGCACTGGACCGCACCGGGATCCTGTCGCAGGTGCGGCGCAACCGTCAGATCCCGGGGCAGCCGCCTCCGCCGCGCGATTTCGGCCGCAACGGCACCTTCCTCGTCGTGCGCCAGTTCGAACAGCATGTCGAATTGTTCGACGATTATTGCCGAAAGGCCGCTGTTCAGGCCGCCGGCGAGACCGGCGATGCGACGATCACGCCGCGCTGGGTGGCGGCAAAAATGCTTGGCCGCTGGCAGGACGGCAGTTCGCTGGTGCGCAATCCGAACGGCCGTCCGGGCCGCGGCGTCGACAATGATTTCGCCCTCGGCGCCGAGGACCCGCAAGGGCACGCTTGCCCGCTCGGCTCCCACATACGCCGTTCCAACCCGCGCGACTCGCTCGGCGAGGACCGCGATACGCAGATCAGGATCGGCAAGCGCCACCGCATCCTGCGCGTCGGCCGCACCTATGAGAAGAAGGGCAGAGGCGGAAAGACCGAGAAGGGTCTGCTCTTCATGTGCCTCAACGCCGACATCGAACGCCAGTACGAGTTCATCCAGCAGACATGGGTCTCATCGAACTCGTTCCAGGGCCTGGTGGGCGAAACGGACCCTACGATCGGCGCGCGCGGCGGCGGCCGCTTCTCGATCCCGTCCTGGGAAAAGGTCACTGTGCTCAAGGACGTGCCGCAGTTTGTCACAACCAAAGGGGGCGGCTATTTCTTTATGCCGAGCCGCTCGGCGCTGCGCTATCTGATCTCGCGGCTGTGACCGGGCGCGCTGAGTTTCTCGGATGCAACGGGCCGGTGGAGCGAAAGTCGCCGAGCCTGACGTTCAGTCGTCGTCCTGCGATTCGGCGATGTGGTTCAGGGCGGCGATGTTGGTGATGCGCAACCCGCCGCGCTTGATGGCGATCATCTGGCGGTTGCGCCAATCGTTCAGCGTCTTGTTGACGGATTCGCGCGTCGCGCCGAGGAATTCGCCGAGCTCCGACTGCGAAATCGGAATCCAGCCGGCGCTATCGGCCATGACGCCGCTCAGGAACACCAGCCGCTTTGCCAGCCTAGCCTCGATGCCGAAAAAGGCCTGATCGCCGAGCTCGCCGCTGACCCAGCGCAGCCTTGCGCACAGCAATTCGATCATCGCGCGGGCCAGAGGCGGGTTTTTCTCAATGCGATCAAAGAGTTGTGTCCGGCTCAGCGAAACCAGCTCGCAGGCGGTGAGGCAGATGGCGGTCGCCGTGCGCGGGCGTCCGTCGAGCGCCCCGATCTCGCCGACCAGGCTGCGCGACAGTTCGATATTGGCCACCAGCTTCTGCCCGCCCGGCGAATAGAGCGAAATCTCGACGGTGCCGCTCATTACGCCATAGATGCGGTCGGACGCATCCTCCTGGACGAACAAATGCTGACCGGCGGCATAGCGCTCCAGCTTGCAGCCGCTGAACAGCAAGTCGAACTGGCGCGGGTCGATGCGCGCCAGGCGCGGCAGGTTCCTATCGTCCGCGCCGTTTGTAGCCATGATACGATTCCGCCTCTCGTTAAGCGGAAATTGTAGGATAAGTGCGTGCTCGATCAAAGCGTCGTCTCCTTCTGTGGTGGCTGACCGAATTCGGCAGGCGGCGGACGAGATTCCGATGTCACGCCCGACACGCCGAAATTGGACAAGCCGGCAAACTGTAAGGAGACCGGGCGCACTGGCGGTTGCGGGCCGATCCTTGGGAACGCCGTCCGCGCGCTTGGGTGGGAGGTGCCCATGCGCGCAGACAGCAAATCTGAAAATGGCTAGGTGATCGAAATTTCTTTTCGAGAAACCCGGTGCAGTATCTGCGCGCAGATCCTGTTCGGCGTATGTGAAGGCGATCACAGATATGCATGTCCGGCGGAGCGACTGTCGTTTCTGAAATATGCGGGTTCATGTCTCGGTCGGCTTTGCTTTGAAAGACAGGCTGCATCATTGCCTAGTCGGCAAAGAGATCAATCGAAGCATGGCAGGAACCTTGGCTTGACTGGAGCGGACGGTCGGCGCCATGGTTCGCATTGGGGAGGGGCACGCCATGGCAGCCGTGAAGGGACTCCTTGTCAAGGTTCGTGGCGACGGCGCGGGACTCGCGGTGCGAGGCCGGCCGCTTCGGATTGGCGGGATCGAAGCCGAACCAATCCTTGCTCTCCCGCCTGGTGTCGATAGCGCAGGTCCGGCCGCCGCCGGGGATCGCGGCGCCACCTGGCTGCGGTTGGCCACGGATGCCGCCGATACGGACAATCCCTGGGACCACGCCCACGATCTTCTTGGCCGGACTCCAGCGCTTGCGGCCGCAGGCGGCGAGGTGCTCGCGATCGAGCCCGATATCCAGCAGCAATGGGATTACAGGAACGGCGTCGGCGACCGCGGCATGGCGGCAAGCGCCAGTCCCGTCTGCGCTTTCGACGATCAGGACCCGCAGGGCGGACAGGCGGTGGTCGCCGGGCGCATCGCCTGGAATGCCGCGCCGGACTTCAGCCAGTTCGCGGCGGCGCGCAACAGGGTGGGCGCCAAGCAGGCCAACATCACCATCGCCCATCTCGATACCGGTTTCGATCCGGGCCATCAGACCCTGCCAGTTGGGCTTCTTACACAGAAGCAACGCAACTTCGTCGACGACGGGACCGGTCCGGACAACGCAACCGATCACGCTCCGGCAGGCACGCTCACCAGCAATCGCGGCCATGGCACCGGCACGCTCAGCCTGCTTGCCGGCAACAAGCTCGACGGCTCCTCGCCGCACTGGCCGGGCTTCACCGATTTCGTCGGTGGCGCGCCGCTGGCGAAGATCCTGCCGGTGCGCATCGCCGACTGGGTGGTGCGGCTGACCACCGGCACCATGGTGCAAGGTATCGACTATGCGCGCCAGCAGGGCGCGCAGGTGCTGTCGATGAGCATGGGCGGCCTCGCCTCGCAGGCCCTGGTCGATGCCGTCAACCTTGCCTACGAGCACGGTCTGGTCATGGTCACGGCGGCCGGCAACAATTTCACCATCACGCCGCGCAGCATCGTCTATCCGGCCCGCTACAACCGCGTGCTTGCGGCATGCGGCGTGATGGGCGACGGGCGCGCCTATGCCGGCCTTGCTCTCGGCACCATGCAAGGCAATTACGGGCCGCCTGCCAAGATGAACACGGCGCTCGGCGCCTACACGCCGAACGTGCCCTGGGCCGAAATCGATTGCCGCAAGGTGGTCGACATGGACGGCAACGGCACGTCGGCGGCCACCCCGCAGGTCGCCGCCGCGGCCGCACTCTGGTTGGCCGAGCATTGGGACGTGGTGAAGAATTATCCTCAGCCTTGGATGCGCATCGAGGCGGTACGCAAGGCGTTGTTCGCAAAGGCCTTGAAATCGACTGCCAAGATGAATGCGGCGGAGACGAAGGAGAAGATCGGGCAGGGCGTGTTGCGGGCTCTCGATGCGCTGGACTTCCTGCCGCCGGCGGCGGGGAGCCTGACGAAGCTCGCCCCCGCCACCTACACATGGAGCTGGCTCGACCTTCTGACCGGCGGGAATTCGTTGGCGCCGCTATCGCCGCCGACGCTGCGGCAGCGAAGGATGTTTGCTCTGGAACTGACGCAGATGGCGCAAACCAGCGCGGCAATCGAGCAGACGATCGCCGACCCGGACGGCGATCCGGATCAGGTTTCGGCCGCGGCACGCAACCGCTTCCTCGAAGCGGCGCTGGACCAGGGCAAACCGTCGAAGCCGCTCAAGGCGTTTCTGGAAGGTTTGCTCGGCCGGCCCGGCGTCAGCGCAGCGGTTCCCGCACCGGTCATGGGCCCCGCGCCGGCCATCAGGCGCAAGCCGCGGCCGCTGCCGCCGCCGCAACGGCGCCTGCGCATCTATGCGCTCGATCCGTCGGTCGCCAAGCGGCTGGATTCGGTTTCGGTCTACCAGGCGACGCTTTCGGTGCCGTGGGACGACGAGCCGGCGACGGACAAGCCGCTGCTGCCCGGTCCGATCGGCGAATATCTCGAAGTGGTCGATGTCGACCCCGCATCCGACCGCGTCTATGATCCGGTCGACCTCAACGACAAGGTGCTTCTGGCGCAGGACGGCCTGCCGCCTTCGGAAGGCAATCCGAAATTCCACCAGCAGATGGTCTACGCGGTCGCCATGACCACGATCGGCCATTTCGAGCGCGCGCTTGGCCGGCGGGCATTGTGGGCGCCGCATTACGCCGAGGCTCCCGGCCGCACCGGCGACATGACAGTGAAGGCGCATTATGTGCCGCGCCTGCGCATCTACCCGCATGCGTTGCGCGCCGAGAATGCCTATTACAGCCCGGAAAAGAAGGCGCTGCTGTTCGGCTATTTCCCGGCGACCGGCAATGAAGGCGACGTCACCACGCCCGGAACGACGGTGTTTTCGTGTCTGTCCAGCGATATCGTCGCGCATGAGATGTCGCATGCGCTGCTCGACGGGCTGCATCGCCGCTTCCAGGAAGCATCCAACCCGGATGTCCCCGCCTTCCACGAGGCCTTCGCCGATCTCGTCGCGCTGTTCCAGCATTTTACGCTGAAGGAACTGGTCAGCTTCGAAATCGGCAAGGCGAGGGGCGAATTGTCGGCCGCCTCGCTGCTTTCCGGTATCGCCAAGCAGTTCGGCGAAGGCAGCGTCAGGGCCGGGCCGTTGCGCGAATATGGCGGCGCCGGTATGGCCGACCTCGACTACGACAAGTCCTTCGAGGCGCATGATCGCGGCTCGATCCTGGTCTTCGCGGTCTACCAGGCCTTCCTGGCAATCACCGACCGGCGGACCGACGATCTGATCCAACTTGCCACCGGCGGCTCCGGCATCCTGCCGGCGGGAACCTTGCATCCGAGCCTGGTCGAGCGCCTGACCGACGAGGTCGCCAAGACTGCGAGGCAGATGCTGACCATGTGCATCCGCGCGCTCGATTATTGCCCTTCCGTCGACATCACCTTTGGCGAATATCTGCGCGCCCTGATCACTGCCGACCGCGACGCCTATCCCGACGATCCGCTCCACTATCGCCTGGCCTTCCTGGAATCGTTCCGCAAATGGAAGCTGTTGCCGCGCGACGTTCGCGCCATCTCGGAGGAGACGCTGGCCTGGAGCGCGCCGGAAGATCCATCGCCTGCCTGGCTGAAGGGGCTGCTTAGCAAGATCGATCTCGGCTGGAACCAGAAATTGAAGCGGGCCGAAATCTTCGCGCTCAACGACAAGAACCGCTATGCGCTGTGGAAGGCGATGCACAAGGCCTTCGCCTCCGATCCGGATCTCTACAAGCAGTTCGGCCTGCTGCCCGACCTGCCGCGCTACAATGAGGACGGCACGGTCATGCATGCGCCCAAGAAAGGCGAGACGACCTTCGACATCTACAGCGTGCGCCCGACGCGCCGCGTCGAGCCGGATGGCTCCTTCCGCGTCGAGGTGGTGGCCGTGATCCAGCAGCGCATTCCGATTGCGCTGGACGGCACGGCGATGCCGCAAGGCATGGCCAAGGGCGATGGCTTCTTCTGGTTCCGCGGCGGCGCCACGATCATCATCGACCCGCGCGAGGGGTTCGAGGAGATCCGCTACTCCATCATCAAGAACACCGGCAGCACGGACCGGCAGAAGCGTCAGGCCGGGACGATGGCGGCCAATTATCTGTCGCCGCTGCGAGCGCTCTATTTCGGCGGCGAAGTGTCGGAGCCCTTTGCCTTGCTGCATGCCAGCGACGGAGACGACGACCATGTCTAGAAAGCCGGCGACGCGGACTAGGCCGACAAAAACGGCCGCAGCAATAGTGCCGGCATCGGGCGTTACCGTGCGGCATTATTGCCAAGGGATCGGCGATTGCCATCTGCTTACTTTCAAGAAGGCGGATGGAAAGCCTTTCCGTATGCTCATCGATTGCGGTATCCATGCTTCGATCACCGGCGGCCCGGCGCTGGTCGCCGACATTGTCGCCGACCTCAAGAAAGAGACCAGCGGCAAGATCGACATCCTCGTCGTCACGCACGAACACTGGGATCATGTCTCCGGCTTCCTGACCGCCAAGGACCTTTTCAGGGATTTTGTCGTTGGCGACGTCTGGATGGCGTGGACCGAGAATCCGGCGGATACCGAGGCCGCGGAGCTCGACAAGTTCAAGGGCCAGGCGATCGCCGCGCTGCAAGGCGTGGGTCAGAAGCTCGACGCAATGCAGGGGCTCAGTTCCTACATGGCCGGTGTCCGCGACGGGCTGCAATCGGTGCTCGGCTTCCAGTTCGGCGCGGCCGGTGAGCGGGTGCGCTCGGCCCGCGACGCTGCCGCCGAGCTTTCGCAGAAGCCGTCACCGACCTATTTCGAGCCCGGCGGGCCACCGGTGACGATCGACGCATTGCCCAACCTGCGCGTCTATGTGCTCGGCCCGCCACGCGACAAGGCGGCGCTTCGGCTGGAGGAAAAGGCGAGCGAGATGTTCCCTCTGGCCAGCGGCGGCCCGTTCGCGCGGGCGCTGGCAAGCGGCCTCAAGGTCAACGAGGCGACCGATGCCGATTACGTCGACGAGCTCAGTCCGTTCGAGCGCAATGTCGGCACGCCGCTTTCCGCGGCGCTCACCGGCGACAAGGGCAGCGACCCGGCCATCGACATCGCCGCCTTTGTCCGCAAGCATTATTCCGGACCGGTTTCGGCCGCGGCATTCATGGAAGACCGCGACCAGTCCTGGCGGCGCATCGACGCCGATTGGATGGGGATCGCCGCCGACCTTGCTTTGCAGCTCGACCGCGGCGTGAACAACACCAGCCTGGTGCTTGCCTTCGAGTTCACCGACTCGGGCCGGGTGCTGCTGTTCCCGGGCGACGCCCAGATCGGCAACTGGCTGAGCTGGAAGGATCTGAAATGGCCGGTGGGGCAGGGCACCGTCACATCGGCCGATCTTCTGGCGCGCACCGTCTATCTCAAGGTCGCCCATCACGGCAGCCAGAACGCCACGCCGCAGAAACAGGGTTTCGATCTGCTGACCAGCGCTGACCTGTCGGCCTTCATCCCTACCAACAAGGTCGACGCCTTGAAAGTGCACTGGGGCGAGATGCCCTATGACGGCATCCTGACCGCGCTCGAGGCAAAGACAAAGGGCCGCGTCATCCGCGCCGACGATCCATGGTTGGCCGACAAGAACGAAAAGCCGGCTTATGCCGCGCCGTCCGGTTCGGTCCAGGCGGTGCGCAGCGCGCCGCGCGATCCTGCCCGGGGACCAGGTGGGCTGTGGGTGGAAGTGGACCTCGTCTAGGACCGCCGGAGCGCCGCCGCGCGGCAGGCGCTGATCAGTCCGACCTCAAGGCCGATTGCGAAAAATCGAAAACCGCTCTATGGAGCGAGCGGCTGAATGAGGGCGGCCGGCTCAACACATTGCACAAGGTCGCCCCATGCCCGATGCATTCTCCCGCGTCATCGCCTTTCTTGCCGTGATCACGGCCCTGCTGTTTGCCGGGCTGCATTTCCATCAAGGACACATCATCGCCACCCTCTATTTCATGACCGGCGCCGTTCTGGTGACGGCCGTGACGCGTATGAATGTGAGGCGGGGGCTGATTTAGGCGACGACGGCATTCGTGCCCGCCAGCAAGTTGATCAAGGCGCCATTATGCGGGGAGAACCTCGCAACGTTGCATTCATCAGGTCCAGACTCTGCACCAGGCCGAGGTCAAAAATCGCTGCGCGACAGTTACGCGCCGATGGCAGTTTTCGGAATTTGTTTGGAAGCTAAGTCATCTAACCATTTCGGGAGGTTAGATGGTGGGCGATGCAGGGATTGAACCTGCGACCCCACCCGTGTGAAGGGTGTGCTCTCCCGCTGAGCTAATCGCCCGCCTTAGGCCCGAAGGCCGAAGCGAGCCGCGATATAAGGTAGGCGAGCGCGCGAAGTCAAGGCGATGTGCCAAGCTTATCGCGCGGACCGGTTTCCGGTTTCTCGACCGTCTCGATCCGAGTTCCGCTCAGCGCGCCGCTGCGATCAACCGTTCCGCCAATTCAGGCGTCAGCGTGTCGAAATGCGAGATCACCAGGGTCGGTTCGAATTCGCGCACATGCCGATCGGTATAGCCGAAATCGACCGCGACCACGGGAATGCCGGCCGCCTTGGCGGTGTCGATGTCGGTTTGCGAATCGCCGACCATCACGGCGTTGTGCGGATCGCCGCCGGCGAGCCTGATCGTCTCGGTGAGATGGCGCGGGTCGGGCTTGCGGAAAGCGAAAGTGTCCTGGCCGCAGATCGCGGCAAAATAGTTCGACATGCCAAGCGCGCCGATCAGCGTCGCGGAATTCGCTTCATATTTGTTGGTGCAAACCGCCATCAGATAACCCGCGGCCTGAAAACGATCGAGCGCAGCGATGACGCCGGGGTAGGGGCGGGACTTGCCGGGAATGTTCAGCGTATAATGGTCGAGGAACAGCTTTAGCAGCCGGTCGTGCTCCTCCGCCACCAGTGCCTTGTTCTGCGCGGCATGCGCGCGTTCGATCATGACGCGGCCGCCATGGCCCACGAAGCGCCTGAAGCCGGCTTCATCGACAGCGGCAAGATCGTTTGCCGCCAGGCTGTGGTTGAGGCTGTCGAGCAGGTCGGGCGCGGTGTCGATCAGCGTTCCATCCAGGTCGAAGACGATGATCGGGCGAGTCATGGGCGGTCCTGCGGCAATTGAGTTGCCGCAGCCGATACAGGCTGGGCCGGGTTCAAGCAAGAAGCCTCGATCGGTCCACAGAGGCTTTAACGGGAGCCTTTGACGGGGCAGGCAAAAATGCTAGGAGGCGCGCGAAACCGGCGAAATCGGGGCTCCCCATGGATGCAAGGCAGTTGAAGGTCGAAGCCGCGCGGGCCGCGCTCGCCCATGTCGGCAGCGGCATGCGGCTCGGCATCGGCACCGGCACCACGGCGGAAGAATTCGTGCGGCTGCTGGCCGAGAAGGTTGCGACCGGCCTCAAGGTCATCGGCGTGCCGACTTCCGAGCGCACCGCGGCGCTCTGCCGCGAGCTCGGCGTGCCGCTGTCTACACTGGAAGACACGCCGGAACTCGACCTTACCGTCGACGGCGCCGACGAGGTCGACCTGGACCTGACCTTGATCAAGGGCGGCGGCGGCGCGCTGCTGCGTGAGAAGATCGTCGCGGCGGCGTCCGATCGCATGATCGTCATTGCCGACAAGTCCAAGCTGGTCGAGACCCTCGGCCGGTTCCCACTGCCGATCGAGGTCAACCAGTTCGGCCTTCGCGCCACCGAGATCGCGATTCGAGCCGCCGCGGCAAAGCTCGGCCTTTCCGGCCCGGTTACATTGAGGATGACGGGGGGCCAGCCATTTGTTACAGACGGCGGCCACTTTATCCTCGATGCATCTTTTGGCCGCATTCCGGATACAAGAGCGCTTTCGAATGCTCTCTTCGCCGTTCCAGGCGTTGTCGAGCACGGTCTATTCATCGGGCTGGCGTCAACGGCCATCATCGCCGGCGGCGACGGTATCGAAACCGTCCATGCAGCCTGAAACCAGGGAGTTCTACCGACTATGATGTTGTCTAAACGAGTTCGCCGCCTTTCGACGCTTCTGGCGGCCTCGGCCGTTCTTGCGCTGTCCTCGCCGGTGTTTGCGCAGGATGTCAGCGAATCGCACCTTAAGGCCGCCCGTGCGGCGGTCGCGGCGATCCACGCCACGGACTCGTTCGACAACATCCTGCCGCAGGCGGCAGCGGCACTGGAGTCACAGCTCATCCAGAAGAACCCGGACATGCAGGAGCTGATCGGCAAGACAGTGACCGAGAAGGCGCTCGGCATGGCCTCGCGGCGCGCCGACCTCGAAAAGGAGGCGGCCATGGCCTATGCCAAGGTTTTCTCCGAGAAAGACCTCAACGACATCGCCGCCTTCTACAGCTCGGAAGCCGGCAAGAAGCTGCTGGATAGCGGCCCCGCGGTGACACGTGACCTCGTGAAGGCCGCCGACATCTGGCAAAACGGCGTAGCGCGCGACCTCGCCCAGCAGGTTGGCGAGACGCTCGCGGCCGCGGCCAAGGCGGCGGCGCCGGCAGCACCGGCTCCGGCCGCCACGGCGCCCGCCGACAATTCCGCTCCGGCGGACAATTTGGCGCCCGCCGACAATTCGGCCCCTGCGGACGACTCGCAGAACTGAGCCGCATTACAGGCCCACGGCACTGGACCACAAAGCCCGGGTTCCCCGGGCTTTTCTTTTGCCGCTTGGCAGCCTACCTGTGACCCCCGACTTTCTCATCCGCAGGAGCCCAAGCGATGGCCGCTTATGACTATGATCTGTTCGTCATCGGCGGCGGCTCAGGCGGGGTGAGGGCGGCCCGGGTGGCGGCGGCCCTCGGCAAGCGGGTCGCCATCGCCGAGGAGTACCGGTTCGGCGGCACTTGCGTCATCCGCGGCTGCGTGCCGAAGAAGCTCTACGTCTATGCTTCGCAGTTTCCTGAACATTTCGCCGACGCCGCCGGCTATGGCTGGACCGTGGCCGAGGCGAGCTTCAACTGGCCGACGCTGGTCGCCAACAAGGACAAGGAGATCGCCCGGCTCGAGGCGATCTATAAGAGGAATGTCGAAGGCGCCGGCGGCGAGACCTTTCATTCACGCGCAGTGCTCGTCGACGCCCACAGCATCTATCTGGTTGCCGAGGACCGCACGGTCAGCGCCGACCATATCCTGATCGCCACCGGTGGCCGTCCGGCGCCGCATCCGGCGCTGCCCGGCCATGAATATTGCATCTTCTCCAACGACACCTTCGATCTCAAGGAACTGCCGAAGGCGATCATGATCGAGGGCGGCGGCTACATCGCCGTGGAATTCGCCAACATTTTCCACGGCCTCGGCGTCGACACTACGCTGGTCTATCGTGGCCAGGAGATCCTCAGCCGCTTCGACATGGATCTGCGCCGCTCGCTGCATGAGACGATGGAGAAAAAGGGGATCAAGATCCTCTGCCCCGCGGTTTCGGAACGGGTGCGCAAGACCCCAGCGGGGAGGCTGGATGTGTTGCTGTCTTCCGGCCAAACACTGACGGTCGACCAGGTGATGCTGGCGATCGGGCGTATTCCCAACACCGAAAATATGGGCCTGGAAGGCATCGGCATCGAACTCGGCAAGACGGGCGCAATCGTCGTCGACCGATATTCACGCACCAATGTCGACAACATCTGGGCGATCGGCGACGTCACCCATCGCGTGCAGCTGACGCCGGTCGCCATCCACGAGGCGATGTGCTTCATCGAGACCGCCTTCAAGGACAATCCAACCGCGCCGGACCACGACACCATTCCGACGGCGGTTTTTTCGCAGCCGGAGATCGGCACCGTCGGCCTGTCGGAAGACGACGCAGTCAAGCGCTTCCCCGACGTCGAGATCTATCGCGCGTCATTCCGCCCGATGCGGCACACGCTGTCCGGCCGCGACGAGAAGATGCTGATGAAGCTGGTGGTCGACGGAGCGTCCAGGAAGGTGATCGGCGCCCACATTCTGGGCCCGGATGCCGGCGAGATGGCGCAGCTTCTCGGTATCCCGCTGAAGGCTGGCCTCACCAAGGAGGACTTCGACCGCACCATGGCCGTGCATCCGACCGCGGCCGAGGAGCTGGTGACGATGTACAAGCCGACCTATCGCGTGAAGAACGGCGAACGGGTCTGACATTCAGCTGGTCTGCAATTCGACGGGCGCTTTCCCGGGCTCGCTGCGCGACGCGGTCTATGGTCGGCAAGCCCGATGATGAGACAAGCCGCCGCCGGCAATGCCGGCGGCGATAAGTCCCAAGCCTAGAGTATGATCCCGAAACGTGGGAACCGGTTTTCGGAGAAGATCATGCTCCAACAAACAGTTAGATCAGGATAGCAATTCAACGAAACGTCATCCTGATCTAAAGAAGCGTGCCGCGCAGGATCACCAGCGCCACCGAGAAGTAGATCACCAGCCCGGTGACATCGACCAGCGTGGCGACGAACGGCGCCGAGGCGCTTGCGGGGTCGAAGCCGATGCGCTTCAGCGCGAAGGGCAGCATCGATCCGGACAGCGAGCCGAAGGTGACAATGCCGACCAGCGCCGCGCCCACCGTCGCCGCGATCAGCATCCAGTGCGGACCGTAGTCGTAGAAGCCGAAATGTTGCCAGAGCGCGATGCGGCAGATGCCGACGATGCCGAGGATCGAGCCGAGCACCACCCCGGTCGGCAACTCGCGAAGCGCCACCCGCCACCAGTCGCGCAGCCCGATCTCGCGCAGCGCCAGCGCGCGGATGACGAGCGACGTCGCCTGCGAGCCGGAATTGCCGCCGGAGCTCATGATCAGCGGGACGAACAGCGTCAGCACGATCGCCTTCTCCAGCTCACCCTCGTAGCTCTGCATGGCGTTTGCCGTCAGCATTTCGCTGAGGAACAGCGCGCAGAGCCAGCCTGCGCGCTTCTGGATCATGGCGAGGAAACCCATCTTCATATAAGGCTCGTCCAGCGCCTCCATGCCGCCGAAACGATGCACGTCCTCGGTCGTCTCCTCGATCATCGTGTCGATGATGTCGTCGACGGTGACGATGCCGAGGATCCTGCCGTGGTCGACGACAGGCAAGGCCAGCAGGTCGTATTTGGAGATGGTCTGCGCCAGGGTCTCGCGATCGGTGAGCGGCGTCACCGTCACCGGCATGCGGTCGGGTGCCACCGACAGGATCGAATCCTCCGGGTTGCCGGTGATCAGCCGGCGCAATCCGGTCGCCCGCAGCAGGAGATGCGTGTCCGGATCGACGATGTAGATGGCGTAGATGGTTTCGCGCGTGCGCTCGACCTTACGGATGTAGTCGAGCGTGCGGCCGACGGTCCAGTCCGAAGGCACGCTGACGAATTCCGTCGTCATAATCGAGGCGGCGCTGCCTTCCGGGTATCCCAGGATGGACAGCAGCGTCGCCCGCAGCGGCGGCGCCAAGGCGCCGAGCAGCTCCGAGCGGGCCGGTTCGTCCAGCTCGCGCAGGATGTCGGCGGCGCGGTCGACCGACATGGCGGTCAGGAGCTTGCTCGCCTTCGGGCGTGGCAGGGCCTCGGCAAGCTCGGGTGCTGCTTCGAGCTCGGGCTGGTCGAAAATCTCCACCAGCCGCTCGAACGGCACTGCGCAGAGAAGCTCGATCGCTGTCTCGCGGGGCTCGTGGTTGAGAGCTTCGACGACGTCTGCGACGTGATCGTTGGCAAGAACACGGGCTATGGCGACGGCTTCGTCGTCCAATACGGGTGCGAATTCGTTCATGGCTCACTCCATGCCGTCCGGCAGGACGTGAGCCGTCAGGTCACGTCAGGGCGGACGGCGGTTGCGTTCGACTGTGACTGTCGCCAGGCATGGCGGGTTGACCTTTCTGCTCGCGAGGTTCGAGTTTGAATTTGGCAAGCGGGCGCAACATAGGAGGGGTTTTTGCCGAGTCAATCGCGAAGGGCGCTGAAAGTGGATGCGAGCAGGCCGGATCGCGAGACTGTGATCGACGAGAGTCCAGGCCGTGCGACGGTCGCCGGTCAAAGGCTTGGTATGGCTATTTCTGCTTCAGCCGGCGGAAGCGCAACCACTTGTCCTCGACCGGCCGGGACTGGGTGAGAATGGTGGTGAGCTCGCGCGGCAGGCTGGGAGCAAGCGGCTTCTTGGTGGCCACGCCGTCGGCGATCGAAACCACGCTGTGATAGAACTCCTCGCCGGACAGCGAGCGCGGCGCCACCGCCTCATGCATGACGCTGATGACGGTGACGTTCGGGCAATTGTCCTTGATCGCCTGGTGGAAGGCTATCTTGCCTTCAGGGTCGAGCGCACCGGTCGCCTCGTCGAGGAACAGAAGTCCCGGCTGCTGCAGGATGATGCGCGCGACCACCAGCTTCTGCTTCTGGCCGCCCGAAAGCACCTGGTCCCAGATCTTGCCCTCGCGGCTTTCATCGGCCAGGTGGCCGATGAAGTCGCCGAGACCGGCCTTGTGCAGGGCGGCCGCAACCTGCGTGTCGCCATGATCGCTCTCTGAACCCGGCAGGCAGACGAGCTGCTTCAGCGAGACCTGCTGCAGCTTGACTTCTTGAGCGGCGTAGAAGCTCGTCACGCCCTCCGGGAAGACGATCGTGCCGCGACCGTAGGGCCACAGGCCGTTGATCGCTTTGATCAGCGAAGTCTTGCCGCAGCCGGACTCGCCCTTGAGGAAGGTCCATTCGCCGCGGCGGAAGCGCAGATTGGCGGCACTGAGGAAGGGCGTCGCATCTTCGCCCTGATGCGCCAGTTCGAGCTTCTGGATGGTGAGGCCGAAGACCGGATTCTGGCTGGCGTAGCTGAAGTCGGAGCGGCCGGTCTGCTGATAGAATTCGCGCGGGTGCTGGACGTTTTCGATGGCGTCGGCGAGTTCGGTCACGCGCTGGCTGTTGGCCCTGAGCGTCGCAATCGCCGGCATCACATGGATGAACCACGAGCACTGGCTGATCAACTGGGCGACCATTTCAGAGCCGGTGATGTAGCCCTTGTAGTCGAGACGATTATGGATGAACGACACGAGGCCCGGGGCGTAAGCAACGATACGGGCGCCGACGAAATTGTAGATCAGCTCGAACGACGTGTAGCTTGTGTTGACGATATTGAGCCGCCCCCACGTCTTGTCGATGTCGACATAGAGCCTGTCATGCATCGACTTCTGCACGCCTTCGCCATGCGAGGCGGCGACGTGGAAGCTGCGGCGCAGGAATGTCGTCAGCTCGCTGCGGTAGCTGCCCTCGGCCTGCTGCATGCGCACATTGAGCCGCTCAAGCAATCGCCCGAGCTTGATGGCGATCCACGTATTCAGCGGCACGTAGGTGGCGACGGCAAGGAAAGCCAGCACCGCCGTGCCATAGCTGCCCAGGAACTCCAGGCCTTTAACTTCGACCGAGGATCCAATCAGGTTTTCGCCGATAAAATAAAGCGAAGTCGTCACACCCAACACGCCCATGGCAAGCCCGATGGCGCCGCCGGTCATGTCCTTGATCGATTCCTGGATGCGCTGATCGATGTTGTCCGGAGCGACGATGCCGCCCGCCACCGAGCCGTGCTGCGCATGGAAATGGGTATGGTTGCCGTCGAGCAAGGCCTGGTTGAACTGGTTGTTCAGCCAGCCTCGCCATTTGCGGTGCAAAGTCGTCGAAACGAGATTGCGCACCCCGGTAAGGCCGGCATCCTTCAGCACCACCAGCAGCACCAATATGCCGGCATTGGTCAGAATGGTCTGCAAGGGGTGAGTGTTGGCAGCGTCGTGCAAGAAGGCGATCGAATTGCCCAGCTCGCCCAGCGCCACGGCAAACCAGACGCCAGCCTTGCTGGACAGCGCCGTCAGCAGCGCGATGACGATGGTGAGGGTCCAGGCTTCCTTCCACCGGTCGGAAAACCAGTAGGCTCGCATCAGCCCCCAGAATGTACGCATCGACGATACCGGCGTCAGGGGCGAGGTTTTTGCCTCGCTGGATATTGGCTCCGGTATTGTACGTCGCGGTCTACCGACCCGAATCACGATCCCGCCCAAACCTGTCTTAGTTTTGTTACATAGGGTAACACCAATTGATCATTTTCCATTAATTTTCTGGCGGAGAATGTGAACAAGGTTACCCGCCGTGGCGCGCGGGCAACAGGAGGCTGCTGCCGGGAGTTCATTCATCGCTCAGATTTTGGGTTTTATTCCACGGCGTTAAGGGCAATTAAGCCAGCCGACGGAACGCTTCCCTAAGGGAAGCAAAAAACACGGGTTTGTGAACAAAAAAGAGGCGCCGCTCAGCCGAAATGGCTACTGCGCGGCGACCAGAATGCCCGAAAATTTGCCGTCCGTGAGCCCTTCAGGCTTGCCGGATTCGTCTTTTCCCAAGGCACTGAAATGACCGGAAATGGTCTTTGCGGCTGCGTCGTATTTGTCGATGACGATCTCGCCGCTGGCAAAACGGACAAGGCCGACCATGGCGCCGGAATCAAGCATATTGAAATTGGCGCTGTTCGCGGCGGACCCGGTCTTGAGCTTATAGCTGCCGGCAAGGTCGTTCGGATCCTTGAGCACCAGCATCGAATTGAAGGTCTTGGTCGGCGAGCCCTGCTCGGTTCCCGACAAGTTCAGCATCGGCTTGCCGCCCATCTGCATCGTCTGGGCCATGGTGAAAGACGCTGTCCAGGGTTTGCCTTCAAAAGTCGCCGACATGACGGCTTCCTCGGCCGACACGCGCTGCAATGTCAGCGAAAGCCCGAGAGCGAAAGGCAAGCACAGCAGCAACAATGCGCGACGCCTGACCGTCATTCGGTGCCCCTCAAATCAGTTAAACCCTGCCGGGTTTTAGCTCAGCGCCGTCTTCAGGGCGATTCACCAGATCGTGTGGCGAGCCGACTGTCAGGTAGGAGCAATCCAGGAACGGTGCGCGACGGCTTCCGCCCGGAATTGCGTAGAAGGAAGGCTCAGCCTGCGGTGGTTTCCAATTCGCCGCGCGCCTTGGCCTGGGCCACCTGGCGGATCGCGTCGGCAAGCGTATCGGCATCTTGCGCGCCCATTACCGCGTATTTGCCTTCGAGCAGGAAGCAGGGCACGCCGGTGATGCCCATGCGCGAAGCGGTGGCGATCTCGTTGCGGACGGCCTCGACGTCAGCATCGGTCGGCAGCAGCGTCTCGACCACGGATGCATCCATGCCGGCCTCGCCGGCGGCCTTCACCAGCACGGCATGGTCACCGATATTGGCGCCTTCCTCGAAATTCAGCCGGAAGAGGCGGCGCACCAGCCGGTTCTGCACGTCCTCGCCGGCAGCGCCCGCCCAGCGGATGACGCGATGAGCGTCCAACGTGTTGGCGGCGACCTTGATGGCGCCAAATGCAAAATGGATGCCCTCGGCTTCGCCGAGCGGCTCGATGCGCGCGTGAATCTGCTGAATGCGTTCCTCGCTGCCGAACTTGCCGAGGATGTATTGGCGGCGGTCCATGCCTCCCTGCGGAATGGTCGGATCGAGCTGGAATGGCCGCCAGCGGACCTGCACGTCGATGCCGCTTGCAGCAGCAATGGCCTTATCCAAACGCTTCTGGCCGATGAAGCACCAGGGACAGACGACATCGGACACCACGTCGACGGTGATGGAGTTCTCGGCGCTCATGCTCGTCTCCTGTTCGGTCCCGATGGGCTGGGCTTCTTGCGTCAGTTTGGCTTTCGCCACCAGGTCGGCAGCTGATAGCCGAATATGGGGGTCTTTTGCGGATGTTCCAGATAACTCCAGTAAGCGAGCCATTGCTGCGTGTTGTATTGCATCGGCACCATGTAGTTGCCTGAAATAAGCAGCCGGTCGAGGACACGCACCGCCGCGACATAGTCCTCCTTGGTGCGGGCATTCAGCATCGCGTCGATCGCGGCGTCGATCGCCGGATCGGCAACACCGGCGAGATTGAACGATCCTTCCGTTTTCGCGGCGACCGAGCCCCAGCGGCCGACCTGCTCGCTGCCCGGCGACAGTGAATTGCTGAAGCCGCTTGTCCCGATTAGAACCTCGAAGTCGAAACGCTGCTTGCGCGACTGGATCTGGTCGCCGTCGAGCGTGCGTATACCGACGTCGATGCCGATCTTTTCCAGCGTGCGCTGGTAGATGGCCGCCAGCCGCTCTTCATCCTGCGAGGAGGTCAGGATCTCGAAGCCGAAAGGGTTTCCCTGCGGGTCGAGCATCTTGCCGTCCCTCACCTGAAAGCCCGCGCTCCTCAGCAACTCGAAGGCGGCTTTGAGCACCTTGCGATCCTGGCCCGAACCATCGGTCACGGGTGGACGCCAAGTGCCGTCCATCACGTCGGGCGGCACGCGGCCAGGATAGGGCCTAAGCAGCGCCTTTTCACGATCGTCGGCTGGGTGGCCGAGCGCGGACAATTCGGAATTCTGCCAATAGCTCATGGTGCGGTTGAACTTGCCGCCGAACAGATTCTTGTTCGTCCATTCGAAGTCGTAGAGCATGCCGAGCGCGCGGCGGACCACGGGATCAGCGAATTTGGGCAGCCGGGTGTTGAACAGGAAGCCGGTCACCACAGGGGGAATGCCGGTGTTGAAATATTCTTCCTTCACATCGCCTCTTCGGAAGGCCGGAAAATCAATGTCGCGCTTGCGCTTGACCGGATCGGTCTCGTCGTCGAGGGCGCAGATGCCTTTCTTGAACGCTTCCGTCTTGGCGTTGGCGTTAAGAAAATACTCGATGGTGACCTGGTCGAAATTGTCGAAGCCGCGCTTGGACGGGAGGTCCTTGCCCCAGTAATCCGGATTCCGCTTGAAGACGATACGCTGCCCTGGCAGCACCTTGTCCACGGTGTAGGGGCCGCTGCCGATAAGCGGCTTCAGCGTCGTCTTGTCGAAGGTCTCTTTGTCGAAGGCATGTTTGGGGATGATCGGCGTCAGCGCGACGATCAGCGGAAATTCGCGATTGGCCTTGTCGTTGAAGGTGAACTTGACGCTGTGCTCGCCCGTCTTCTCCAGCTTGGCGATCATGCTCATGCGATCGCTGTAGGGCGGGCGACCCTTGTCGGTGAAGACATCGTAGGTGAACAGCACGTCTTCCGGCGTCACCGGCTGGCCATCCGACCATTTGGCATTGGGATTCAAATGGAACTCGATGCTCTTGCGCTCCGGATCCATATCGGCGCTGTCGGCGATCAAGCCGTAGAGGCTGAAGGGCTCGTTATAATTGCGCTGCATCAGCGGCTCGAAGACGAGGTTGCCGTAGACCGTGTCGATCATGCCGCGCGCGGTGGTGCGCAGACTCTTCAGGATGAAGGGGTTGAGATTGTCGAAGGAGCCGACGACGCAATAGGTGACGCTTCCGCCTTTCGGCGCGTCCGGATTGACGTAGTCGAAATGCTGGTAGTCGGGCGGCAGCGCTGGCTCGCCCTGCATGGCAATACCGTGCTTCGGCTCCGACTGTGCCGGAAGGAGCGAAAGAACCAGAAACGAGGTCGCGGCGATCAGCCGAACGAGAACGCGGTCCATGACCGTCTCCTTGCCGGGCGGCTTTGTGATTCGCCATGCACCGTAGAGCATTTCGCCATCCGATTGAATCGGCGCGCCAACGGGAATAGGGCTCAGCCGCTCCGCCGCCAATCGACGCCCCGCCCTGGCACACGAAACCGCGAAGAAATCGCGGAAACCGGGCTGGATTCGGCGCCCCTGGCAGTGTAACACGCGCTCCGAAGTCATCCTGTTGCCTCATTTGGGCAACAGGTAGCTGGACCACACGGCACGAAGAAGCCGGTCCCCGGGATCATTTGAGAGGAAAGTGCACCATATGACGATCAACGCGTACCGCCTTTCGGTGCTGGCCGCAGGCGTGGTCGGCGTTCTGGGCGCCGGGCTTTTCACCGCCTCGGCCCAACAGCAGCCGCAGATCCCGCAGGGCTGGTTCAAGGCCTGCACCAAGCAGGAAGACGTCGACATCTGCAATGTGCAGAACATCGTCACTGCCGGCAACGGCCAGCTCGTCACCGGCGTCAGCCTGATCGAGCTCAAGGGCAAGGTGAACCGCAAGGTCTTCCAGGTCACGGTGCCGACCGGGCGCCTCATTCCTCCTGGCATCGGTCTGCAGATCGATGCCGGCAAGGCGCAGAAGCTCGACTACGTCATCTGCTTCCCGGATCGCTGCGTGGCCGAAGTGCCGCTGACCGACCAGCTCGTCGCGTCATTCAAGAAGGGCCAGGCGATCTCGCTCACTTCGATCAATTTCCAGAACCAGCCGAACCCGATCAAGGTCGCGCTGACCGGCTTCAGCGGCGCCTACGACGGCCCGCCGCTGCAGCAGTCAGACATCGAGGACCGGCAGAAGAAGCTGCAGGACTTCGTCGCCAAGAACAACCAGGACTTCGCCAAGAAGCTCAAGGACGAGCAGGACAAGGCCAAGACCGCAAACTGATCGCGCAAGCGCGTTTTTCGGAACAACAAAAGCGGGGCAAATGCTCCGCTTTTTTGTTGTCGACGCGTTGCGCTCCTTGGAGCAATTCCAGGAAAAGTGTGAGCGGTTTTCCGTCCGGAATTGCGTAAAAACAAGGAGATAGAGCATTTCACCGTTTCACGGAAACGGTGAAATGCTCTGGGCGATGTGCTTTTGCGCCTCAGTGCTTCGACTGGCGCTTCGGTTCGTAGCGGCCGTCCGGCAGCTTGTCGAACATCTCGCCGATCTGCGGATGCCGCACCGGCTCGCCCGACCGGTCCTCGAGCAGGTTCTGCTCGGACACGTAGGCGATGTACTCGGTCTCAGAATTCTCCGCCAGAAGATGGTAGAACGGCTGGTCCTTGCGCGGGCGCACGTCGGCCGGAATGGCCTCGTACCATTCCTCGGTGTTGGCGAATTCGGGATCGACGTCGAAGATCACGCCGCGGAACGGAAACAGCCTGTGGCGAACCACTTGCCCGATCGAGAACTTGGCTGTTTTCATAGCATTCACCACTTAGGTTCCGAGGCGCCTCTCTTGGCCGCGCACAGGGCGCCTAAGACCTTGAATTTACACGTCAGCCAGCCAAAAATCGACCCCGACTTTGGGCTTGGGCCTATTTGGCGCAGACACTGCCGCAATTCAATAGCCGAACGAGTGACCCTGGCCGAAGCAACGGGCCAGCGACAGCGACCAACGTCTTCGTGATCGGATAGCAACATGACGTGTGGGTGCAGCGGGCCTCGGCCAGCGTGCTGATCGCGACATGCTTCTCGGTGATGACGGCAACCGCGCTGCCTTATGCGATCCTACCGGCCGACCTCTTTCCTTAGGCCGCCGGCAATGGCACGAAAGCCGCTGCCGGGTCGCAGCCCCTCGCGCATGAAGAAGGCGCGCAGCGGCGCGAAGCTGCCCAGCGCAGAGAGGCCGGCGCTGCGTGCCAGTTGCGCCGGCAGCATGTCGGACAAGAGCGACATGTTGAGCAGGTTCACCGCGCCGCTGCGGGCCCATATGTCGGGCCGGCGCCTCGTGTCATAGGCGGCGAGGGCCCGGCGCGATCCGGGATCGCTGCTGTTTTCACTCGCGATTCCAATCAGATCTTCGATATCCCTGATGCCAAGGTTGAGGCCTTGGGCGCCGATCGGCGGAAACACATGCGCCGCTTCGCCGACCAGCGCGACGCGGTTTTGTGCGAAACGGCCGGGCGAGGCCGCCGACAAGGGATAGACCTGGCGGCCGGGCTCGACCGAGACCCGGCCAAGCATCGACTGCATCTGCTCCTCGACACGGCCCGACAGGGCTGCATCGTCGAGCGCCGCAAGCTCCCGCGCCGTCTCCGGCCTCACCACCCAGACAAGGCTCGAGCGCCTGCCGGGCAGCGGCACCTGTGTGAACGGCCCCGTTTCGGTGTGGAATTCGGTCGAGACGAAGCCGTGCTCGCTGCGGTGGGCGAAATTGAGGACGAGCGCCGACTGCGGATAGGGCCGCGCGGAAGCGCGAATGCCGGCGGCTTCCCGCGCCGGAGACAGGCGCCCATCGGCGGCGACCACCAGCGACGCCGAGACTTCGCTGCCGTCGGCCAGCCTTGCATGGGCCTGGTCGGCGTCCAGGTTCCAGGACGCGACGGTGGATTTCAGCCAATGAATACGACCATGAGCTGAAACCGCCCTGGCAAGGATGGGGATGAGAGCCTTGTTGGGCAAATTGAGCCCGAACTGTTCCTCGCCGATCTCGCTGGCGCGAAAGGTCACGGTTGGGCTTCGGATCAGCCGCCTTGTGGCGTCGACGATGCGCATCGCCTTGAGCGGCGCGGCCTGCGTCCTCAGTTCGGCAAGGACACCCAGCCGGTCGAGGACCTTCAGCGCCGGGTTCATGAGGGCCGTGGTGCGGCCGTCGGCGCTGTTGACCTCAGGGCCGACCAGCATCACGCCGAAGCCGGCCTCGGCAAAGCCGAGCGCCGCGATCAGGCCGGCAGGACCGCTGCCGGCAACCAGGATGCGGGCTTTATCGTTGTGCTCCACGCCAGGCTTCCACAATGCGAGGCGACCCGTCGGGCCTTCATCGGGATATAGGTCAGATCGGCCGGCTTGATCAACGCGGCGATTCAGCCCATTCGATTGCCATGAGCGGCGAGCAGCATGATTTCAGCCATCTCGACCGCGCCGGCCGCGCGACGGCGGGCGTGGCGCGCAGCCCGCGCCTCGCGGTCATGCTCACCATCGGCATCGGCATAGCCTTTGCCTGGTTCCTTCTCGGCGCAATGGCGATCCGCGGCGCCGAAAGCCGCCCGGCCGGCGCGCCGGGCGATATGGTGCTGAAAAATCTGCCGAGCCTGCCGTTGCCGGATTTTCTCGACCGGTTCTTCGCTCTTTGCCTCGCGCCGGCGCCGCTTGCCGGCCCGACCGGCCTGCAAGAATCGGCGCTTGTGTTGATGTGGTTCCTGATGGCCGTGGCGACGATGCTTCCTTCGGCGGCGCCGCTGATCCGCACCTATTGCGAAATCGCCGATACCGCGAGGATCAAGGGCGAGCCGGTCGTTCATCCGCTGGTGCTTGTCGCCGGATACCTCGCCACATGGCTTGCCGCATCCGTGGGTTTCACCGTGTTGACGCTCGCGGCCTACGCCTTTGCCGGTTCCGGCCGGATGCTTGATCCTGCCGTCGGCCTCGCCGGCGGCGCCGCGCTGCTTGTCGCCGGCCTCTATCAATTCAGCGGCCTGAAACAGGCATGCCTGGAAAAATGCCGCAACCCGTTCTCGATCCTGTTCGCCAACTGGAGCGCGAAACCGCGCCGCATCTTCCGGCTCGGCCTGGAACAGGGCGTCTGGTGCCTCGGTTGCTGCTGGGCGCTGATGCTGGTGATGTTTGCCGTCGGGGCGATGAACGTCTTCTGGATGGCGCTGATCGGCCTGTTCACCCTGATCGAGAAACAGACCGCCGGCAGGGTGGCCAGCCGGGTTGCCGGTGCGATACTGCTTGTATGGGCGGCTGCCCTGCTATTAGTTTCGGCGTGAGGGAGAATTCGATGACCGATCAAAGCTGGGCAATGAAAGGGGAGCTGGTACTCTCCTGCAATTGCACGGTTTTTTGTCCCTGCGTTCTGTCGCTCGGCAGCCATCCGCCGACCGAGGGCTATTGTCAGACCTGGGCAGGCTTCCGCATCGATGCGGGCCATTTCGGCGAGGCCGACCTTTCTGGCCTCAATCTCGGCCTGATCATGGAAATTCCCGGTTACATGAGCCGCGGCAACTGGACGGCCGGCCTGTTCATCGACAAGCGCGCCTCGATCTATGCGGTGAAGGCGCTGACCAAGATCTTCACCGGCAAGGCCGGCGGCACCACCTCGCTGTTGTCGATCCTCGTCGGGAAATTCCTCGGCGTCGAGCAGGTGCCGATCACCTACGAGACCCGCGACAAGACACGTGTCTTCCAGATTCCCAAGATTATCGACGGCGCGGTGACGCCCATTCCCGGCAAGGACCGTGACAAGGATACTGTGATCACCAATTCCGAATATTGGATCGCGCCGGAGATCATCGTGGCGAAGTCCGACAAGAGCAAGATGCGCGCCTTCGGCCGCAACTGGAATTTCGCCGGCCGCTCGGCCGAAATCTGCAAGCTGGACTGGCGGGGACCGTGAGCAAGAACACAAGGGCCGGCAAGGCAGCCAAGAAGATCGCGCAACGCATCCCGCTGCCGAAGAAAAAGGTGACGTGGCCGCAGGCGCGCGCGTTTTCCGTGCATCTCCTCACCGCGTCGGGATCATTCCTTGCCTTCCTGTCGCTGGTGGCGGCCAGCGAGGAGCGCTGGACGGCGATGTTCTGGTGGCTGGGCCTGGCGCTGTTCGTCGACGGCATCGACGGCCCGATCGCCAGGAAGCTCGAGGTGAAGGAAATCCTGCCGACATGGTCGGGCGAACTCCTCGACAACATTATCGACTATGTCACTTACGTGCTCATTCCGGCCTTCGCGCTCTATCAGCGCGGCTTCATGGGCGAGAATCTGTCCTTCCTGTCGGCGGCTATCATCGTCGTCTCCAGCGCGATCTACTATGCCGACACCGGAATGAAGACGAAGGAGAACTTCTTCAAGGGGTTCCCGGTCGTCTGGAACATGGTGGTGTTCACGCTCTTCGTCATCGAGCCTGGGCAATGGGTGTCTTTCGCCGTGGTGGTGATTGCCGGCATTTTGACTTTCGTGCCGATCAATTTCATCCATCCGGTCCGTGTCGTGCGGCTGAGGCCGGTCAATCTCGGCATGACGCTTTTGTGGTGCGCCTTCGGCGCGCTGGCGCTGGCGCAGGCGGCACTCGCCGCCTTCTATGACAAGATCGGCGTGCTGGGGGAGCAGGTCAGCGATTTCACCAAGATCGGCATCACAATCACCGGCCTCTATCTCGCCTGCATCGGGGGCGTCATGCAGATGTTTCCCAATCTGGGCGCCAAGAAGCCCTGATCCTGGATCAGGATATTTTTGGCTCAATGGTCATCCTGGCCCTAGCTGTCTATCGGCGCATGATTTTCCGAAAACCGGTTCTCCCTTTCGGAATTATGTTTCCAGATTGTGCACGTACCCTTCAGAGAGTTTGAGCGATGTCCAAGGCAATCCGCATCCACGCCAATGGCGGCCCCGAAGTCCTGGCTTATGAAAATGCCGATCCCGGCCAGCCGGGAGAAGGCCAAATCCTGATCCGGCACACGGCGATCGGCCTCAACTTCATCGATGTCTATTATCGCTCCGGACTTTACCCGCCGCTCGGCGGTTTTCCGCTGATCCCGGGCGGCGAGGCGGCAGGCGTCGTGCAGGCGCTCGGCACCGGTGTCGATTGGCTGAAGCCAGGCGACCGCGTCGCCTATGCCGTCAATGTCGGGGCTTACGCTGAGCAACGGGTGATCGCCGCAGACCGCGTGGTCAAAGTGCCGGACGGCATCAGCGACGAGCAGGCGGCGGCGATGATGCTGAAGGGCATGACGGCGGAGTACCTCTTGCGCCGGACCTTCCCGGTCAAGGCCGGCGACACGATCCTCTACCACGCCGCCGCGGGCGGCGTCGGGCTGATCCTCGGCCAATGGGCAAAGCATCTTGGCGCAACCGTGATCGGCACCGCGAGTTCCGCCGACAAGATCGAGCTCGCCCGGGCGCATGGGTTCGATCATGTCATCAACTACAAGGAGCAGGATTTCGTCGCCGGCGTCGCGGTGCTTACCGGCGGGAAGAAATGCGACGTCGTCTACGATTCCGTCGGCGCCGACACCTTTCCGGCATCGCTCGACTGCCTTCGGCCGTTGGGCATGTTCGTCAGCTTCGGCCAGTCGTCCGGGCCGATCCCGCCTTTCTCGATATCGCTGCTGGCGCAGAAGGGCTCGCTCTACGCGACCCGGCCGACGCTCTTCGTCTACAATGCCAGGCGCGAGGATTTGGTGAAGTCGGCCGAAGCACTTTTCGACGTGGTCAAGAGCGGCGTCGTCGAGATCAAGATCAACCAGCGCTATGCGTTGAAGGACGCCGCAAAGGCGCAAGCTGATCTCGAAGCGCGCAAAACGACGGGCACGACTATCCTCATTCCTTAGAGCGCTTCAGGGAAGCGGCGTACCGCTCTATCGCAATTCCGGACGGAAAACCGCTTTACACCTTTCGGCACCGTGCTCTAGCCGGCTGCCTTGTTTTTCAGCGGCTTGCCGTGCCCGAAGGCACGGCTTGCCTGAAAAGCGATGCGGATTTGCCGTTGTTCTCAAGAGATCTATCTTAGCCCTTGAGTTTCCGCTGAAATTCTTGAAGCTCTTTCAAGTTGGGTGCTGCTTTCCGATGGGAGCCGGCCGCGCATACCATGATCGCGGGAACACAGAACATATCCGGGAAACTGGATGGGAGGCACTGTGAGTGCAAATCATGACAGGTCGAACCTGCTCGAGGTTCGTGGCCTTACTAAGATTTTTGGCACGCTGACGGCGTGTGATCACATCGATCTCAACATCGCGAAGGGCGAGATCCACGCGCTGCTCGGCGAGAACGGCGCCGGCAAGTCGACGCTGGTCAAGATGCTGTTCGGATCGCTCGAGCCGAACTCGGGCGAGATCTTCTGGGACGGCACGCCGGTCAAGATCACCAGCCCGGGCGTGGCCAAGAAGCTCGGCATCGGCATGGTGTTCCAGCATTTCTCGTTGTTCGAAGCGCTGACGGCGGCCGAGAATATCGCGCTTTCGCTCAATGATGGTTCGCCGATCAGCACGATTGCCGCGAAGGCGAGGGCGCTGTCCTTCAGCTATGGACTGCCGCTCGATCCGGACTCGCTGGTCGGAGATCTCTCTGTCGGCGAACGCCAGCGCATCGAGATCATCCGCTGCTTGCTGCAGACGCCGCAGCTCATCATTCTCGACGAGCCGACCTCGGTGCTGACGCCGCAGGAGGCCGACAAGCTGTTCGAGACGCTGGAGCGCCTGCGCTCGGAAGGCAAGTCGATCCTCTACATCTCGCACCGGCTGGAAGAGGTCAAACGCATCTGCGACCGCGCCACGGTGCTTCGCCACGGCAAGGTGGTCGGCCACTGCAATCCGCGTGAGGAGACCGCCGCATCGCTTGCCCGCATGATGGTCGGCAGCGAGGTCAAGGCGGTCGTGCGTGCGCCGGCGGAAGGCATCGAAACGGCGCCGGCGCTGCTGGAAATCCGCAGCCTCAGCCGCAAGCCGGCGACGCCCTTCGCCATCCCGCTCAAGAACATCAACCTCACCGTACGTGCCGGTGAAGTGATCGGCATCGCCGGCGTCGCCGGCAACGGCCAGGGTGAGTTCTTCGAATCCGTCTCCGGCGAGGTGCTGCAGCAGGACGCCGGTTCCGTGCGCATCCGCGGCAAGGACGCCGGTAGCCTGTCGATCACCGGCCGGCGGCTGATGGGCGCCGCCTTCGTGCCGGAGGAGCGGCTCGGCCATGGCGCGGCGCCGCGGATGAAGCTTTCGGAGAACCTGCTTCTGTCTCGTCACGCCACCGACGGCAAGGCTTTCGTCGGTTCGGGCGGCACGGTGAAGAACGGCGCGGTTTACAGCGCCGCCCAGCGCATCATTAAAGCCATGGACGTGCGCAAGAGCGCGCCGGATCCGGAGGCCGCCGCATTGTCGGGCGGCAATCTGCAGAAATTCATCGTCGGCCGCGAGCTCGACCGCAGGCCCAGCGTCATGATCGTCAACCAGCCGACCTGGGGCGTGGACGCAGGTGCGGCCGCTCACATCCGCCAGGCTTTGATCGAGCTCGCCCGGAGCGGCTCCGCTGTCCTGGTCATCAGCCAGGATCTCGACGAATTGTTCGAACTGTCGGACGCCATCGCCGTCATGCACAACGGAGAACTGTCGACGCCGCTGCCGATCGCCGAGGCGACTTTCGAGAAGGTCGGCCTGTTGATGGGCGGCGCCGAGCCCGGCCATGCCGAACACAGCTTGGAGGTCGCATGATGCGCATCGAACTCGTCAAACGCCCGCAGCGCTCGGCGCTGTTCTCGATGCTGTCGCCCTTCATCGCCTTCGTGCTGACGATCATTGCCGGCGCCATCATGTTTGCGCTGCTCGGCGTCAATCCGCTCAACGCGTTCGAGATCTATTTCGTCGAGCCGGTCAGCCAGGTCTGGCAGTTGCATGAGCTGGCGATCAAGGCAGCGCCGCTGATCCTGATCGCGGTCGGCCTGTCGGTCTGCTACAAGGCCAATATCTGGAACATCGGCGCCGAAGGCCAGTTCATTTTCGGCGCGATCTTCGGCTCGATCATCCCGGTGCTGTTCCCGCAATTCGAAGGCCCGCTGGTGATCCCGCTGATGCTTTTGCTGGGCATGGTCGGCGGCGCCTTCTACGCATCGATCCCGGCGCTCCTGAAGACCCGCTTCAGCACCAATGAGATCCTCACCAGCCTGATGCTGGTCTATGTCGCGCAGCTTTTCCTCGATTGGCTGGTGCGCGGCCCATGGCGCGATCCGCAAGGCCACGGCTTCCCGCAAACCATCCAGTTCGGCGATTCCGCCGTGCTGCCTGAGCTGATGCCGGATGCCGGCCGCGCCAATTGGGGCTTCGTCTTCGCGCTGGTCGCCGCGGTGGCGATCTGGCTGATGATGAGCCGCATGCTGAAAGGGTTTGAGGTCCGCGTGCTGGGTTCAAGCCCGAGGGCAGGGCGCTTTGCCGGCTTCGGCTTCAACAAGATGGTGTTCTTCGCCTTCCTTCTGTCCGGGGCGCTGGCCGGTCTGGCGGGTATCTCCGAGGTCTCCGGCGCCATCGGCCAGTTGCAGCCGGTGATCTCGCCCGGCTACGGCTTCACCGCCATCATCGTCGCCTTCCTTGGGCGCCTCAATCCGCTGGGCATCGTCGCGGCAGGCCTGGTGCTGGCGCTGACCTATCTCGGCGGCGAGGCGGTGCAGAGCGCGCTCGGCATTTCCGACAAGGTGGCGCGCGTCTTCCAGGGCATGCTTCTGTTCTTCGTGCTCGGCTGCGACACGCTCATCCATTACCGCATCCGCCTGATCGGCATGGCGCTGACGAAGCCGAAGGGCGCGGCGCTCGAAGCAGCGCCCAAGCTCGGGGAGGCCCGCTGATGGACATCACCGTCAACATCCTTTTGACCATCGCGACCGCGGCGACGCCGCTCCTGATCGCGGCGATCGGCGAGCTTGTGGTCGAGCGCTCCGGCGTGCTCAATCTCGGCGTCGAGGGCATGATGATCATGGGCGCCGTGGGCGGTTTCGGCGCCGGCTATCTCACCGGATCGCCGTGGATCGGCCTGCTTGCCGCGATCATCGTCGGCGCGCTGTTCTCGCTGCTGTTCGCCGTCATGACGCTGTCGCTCGCGACCAACCAGGTGGCGACCGGCCTGTCGCTGACGCTGCTCGGCCTCGGCCTCTCCGGCATGATCGGCACCAGCTTCGTCGGCCAGCCGGGCGTCAGGCTGCCCAACCTCGACATTCCCGGGATCAGCTCGATCCCGATCGTCGGCAAGCTGATCTTCGGCCAGGATCCGGTATTCTACATCTCGATCGCGCTGACCGCGGCGGTGATGTGGTTCCTGTTCAGGACACGCACGGGGCTTACGCTGCGTTCGATCGGCGACAGCCATACGTCGGCGCACGCGCTCGGCATCAAGGTCATCCGCTACCGCTATCTCGCCGTGATCTTCGGCGGCGCCTGCGCCGGCCTTGCCGGCGGGCACCTGTCGCTGGTCTACACGCCGCAATGGGTCGAGAACATGAGCGCGGGCCGCGGCTGGATCGCGCTGGCGCTGGTGGTGTTCGCTTCCTGGCGTCCGTGGCGGGTGCTGGCCGGCGCCTATATCTTCGGCGCGGTGTGGATCGGCCAGCTTCATGCACAGGCTTTTGGCATTCCGGTGCCTTCGCAGTTTCTTTCTTCGCTGCCCTATCTGGCAACCATCGTGGTTCTCGTTCTAATCTCGCGCAACAAGCGGCTGACGATGATGAACACGCCGGCTTCGTTGGGGCAGCCATTCGTTCCGGATCGTTGACGACAACAAAAAGACGGGAAGCTCCAAGGCTTAACTCAGAGAGGTAACACAATGAAAAAACTGCTTATTGCGTTGATCACCACGACCGCAGCCCTGTCGCTGGCGGCGACCGCCGAGGCCGCCGACAAGCTGAAGGCCTGCTGGGTCTATACGGGTCCGATCGGCGACTTCGGCTATTCCTACCAGCACGACCAGGGCCGCCTCGAGGTCGAGAAGGCGCTCGGCGACAAGGTCGAGACCGCCTATCTCGAAAACGTGTCGGAGGGCCCGGACGCCGACCGCGCTTTCGAGCGCCTGGCGCGCGAGAAGTGCAAGATCATTTTCGGCACCTCCTTCGGCTTCATGGACGCCGAAGTGAAGGTCGCCAAGAAGTTCCCCAAGGTGATGTTCGAGCATGCCACCGGCTTCAAGACTGGCGACAATCTCGGCATCTACAACGCCCGTTTCTATGAAGGCCGCTACGTGCTCGGCCAGATCGCGGCCAAGGAATCGAAGAAGGGTCTTGCCGGCTACATCGTCTCCTTCCCGATCCCCGAAGTGGTGATGGGCATCAATTCCTTCATGCTCGGCGCGCAGTCGGTCAATCCCGACTTCAAGGTGAAGATCGTGTGGGTGAATTCCTGGTTCGATCCCGGCAAGGAAGCCGACGCCGCCAAGGCGCTGTTCGACCAGGGCGCCGACATCATCGTCCAGCACACCGACTCGACCGCCGCGCTGCAGGTCGCCGAGGAGCGCAAGCTGCATGGTTTCGGCCAATCGTCCGACATGATCAAGTTCGCGCCGCACGCGCAGCTGACCTCGCTGACCGACGAATGGGGCCCGTACTATATCAGCCGCGTGCAGGCGGCGCTCGACGGCACCTGGAAACCGGACAATGTGTGGCTGGGCATCAAGGATGGCGCGGTCAAGCTCGCCCCCTACACCAACATGCCCGACGATGTGAAGGCGATGGCCGAGGCGACCGAGAAGAAGATCGCCGGTGGCTGGAATCCCTTCACTGGGCCGGTGTCCAAGCAGGACGGTTCGCCCTGGCTGAAGGACGGCGAGGTTGCCGACGACGCCACGCTGCTCGGCATGAATTTCTACGTCAAGGGCATCGACGACAAGCTGCCACAATAAGCGGCAAGTCGCGGAACCGAAACGGAAAAAGGGCGCCGCGGGGCGCCCTTTTCATTGGAGATGTAAGCTTTCGCGCAGGCTGTTAGACCGCCGAGCCATAAAGATCGTACGCATCCGCGCGATCGATCTTGACCGTGACGATCTCCCCGGCGCGCAGTGGCCGCCGCGATTGGATGTGCACCGAGCCGTCGATCTCCGGCGCGTCGTATTTGGTGCGGCCTTTGCCGGATGTGCCATGCGCCTCGTCGATCAGCACCGGCAGGCGCTTGCCGACCTTCCTGGCGAGTTGGGCAGCCGAGATCTTCTGCTGGCGCTGCATGAAGCGGTGCCAGCGCGCTTCCTTGACTTCCTGCGGCACCTGTTCCAGCCCGAGATCGTTGGAGCGCGCGCCCTTGACCGGCTCGTATTTGAAGCAGCCGGCGCGGTCGATCTTGGCTTCGTCCAGCCAGTCGAGCAGCATCTGGAAATCGTCTTCGGTCTCGCCGGGGAAGCCGACGATGAAGGTCGAGCGGATAGCGAGATCCGGGCAGACCTCGCGCCAGCCACGGATGCGGTCCAGCGTCTTTTCGCCATGCGCGGGGCGGCGCATGTTCTTCAGCACCTGCGGCGAGGCGTGCTGGAAGGGAATGTCGAGATAGGGAAGGATCTTTCCTTCCGCCATCAGCGGAATGACGTCGGCGACATGCGGGTAGGGGTACACATAATGCATGCGTATCCAGATGCCGAGCTTGCCGAGTTCCTCGGCGAGGTCGAGGAATTTCGCCCGCACCTCGCGATCGCCGAACATCGACGTCTGGTACTTGATGTCGACGCCGTAGGCGCTGGTGTCCTGCGAGATGACCAAGATCTCCTTGACGCCGGCCTTGGCGAGCTTTTCGGCCTCGCGCAGCACATCCGCAGCCGGGCGCGAGACGAGATCGCCGCGCAGCGCCGGGATGATGCAGAAGGTGCAGCGGTTGTTGCAGCCCTCGGAGATCTTCAGATAGGCGTAGTGGCGCGGGGTGAGCTTCACGCCCTGCGGCGGCAGCAGGTCGACATAAGGATCGTGGCTGGGCGGAGCCGCTTCATGCACCGCCGCCATCACGCTCTCATAGGCCTGCGGGCCGGTGATCGCCAGCACATTGGGATGCTTCTCGCGGATGACCTCCGGCTCGGCGCCGAGGCAGCCGGTGACGATGACGCGGCCGTTCTCGGAAAGGGCGGAACCGATGGCGTTGAGCGACTCGTCGCGCGCGGAATCGAGGAAGCCGCAGGTGTTGACGACGACGAGGTCGGCGCCGTCATGCTTGCGCGCTATCTCGTAGCCTTCGGCACGGAGCCGCGTGATGATGCGCTCGGAATCGACGAGCGCTTTCGGGCATCCAAGACTGACGAAACTGACGCGTGGGGCGGACATAAACTTTGTTTTCCAAGAGGTGAGGGCGAGATCGAGGATTGAGCCTGAGGCTCTGAATTTCGATCTACGGGCGCGGCTTTGAGCCATTTCGCGCGGCGCAATAGCACGCTTCGGCCCAGAAGCAAAACTGCCTGTAACCGAGACAAGAGGCGATGCGGTAGCCGCTTGCCTTGAAAGAGCGTCAGTGGCCGTCCGGCCCGAACCATGGCGCGAGGAAGGCAAAATGATCGGGAAACTGCTGCACGGCGCCTCCCAGAAGCATGTTCACCGCGACGTAGAGGATGATCAGCAGGCCGATATAGGCGATCCAGCGGTATTTGTGCAGCAGGCGCGCGACAAAGGATGCGGCAAAGCCCATCAGCGCGATCGAAAGGGCCAGCCCGATGATCAGCACGGTGGGATGCTTCATGGCGGCGCCGGCGACGGCCAGAACGTTGTCGAGCGACATGGAAACGTCGGCGATGACGATCTGCCAGGCGGCTTGCGAGAACGTCTTGCGCGGGCCCTTGCCGGCTATTTGGCCGTCCTTGTTGTAGTCGCCGTTCGACAGCGCTTCTGTCGCGTCGCGCTCATCCTCATGGCTCACGCGCAGCTCGCGCCACATCTTCCAGCACACCCACAGAAGCAGAAGTCCGCCGGCGATGAGCAGCATGGGGCCGATGCTCAGCAGCCATTGCGTGATCAGGGCAAAGACGATGCGCAGGACAGTGGCTGCCGCGATGCCGACCAGGATGGCGCGCTTGCGCTGATCCGCGGGAAGGCCGGCTGCCGCAAGGCCGATCACGATTGCGTTGTCGCCGGCGAGGGCGAGATCGATTGCGACGACCTGGAGGAGAGCTGAAAGGCCTGCGGCAGTGAATATTTCCATCGACTAGAAATCCTTGCCTGAAATGAATGTGGCCCTTTGCCCGACGGGCCTAAAGGCATGGTCCACCGGCGTCAAGACGCAGGGTTGGACATCGCCGGAAAACAATGCCGCCGGCGCAAGTTCTCAAGGATTTCGGGTGATTGCCGGCAAGGGGCAAGGCCGCCGAAAACTAGTCGTAGAGATTATATTTGGACCAGTCGGATTCCGGGATTTCGTCGCCGATCTTGTAGCGGAACTGCAGCACCTGCATGTGGTCCGGCGCGGTCTGGCATTTGAACTTCAGCCGGTACCATTGGCCCTTGCTACGGAAGGCGGCGCCCGAGCTCTTGATGGCATCGGCGCTCATCTGCGGCGTGGCGAAGGCGTAGGCCACGACACGGTCGGCCTTGTAGTTATGATCGTCGTGGCTGATCTGGTCGAGCACCTCGGCGTCACACCGCTGCTCGAGGCGGGTCTCAGGATCAAGTTTCATCAGGCCGGCGCGCAACGCATTGTCCATCGCCTTGGCCGGCAAGACCAGCGTCAACGACGCCAGAACCATCAGGCAGAGCTTTTTCATGGGCGCGAGAAGCAGCATATTTTGTCTGAGAAATCAAATAAACGGTGTTTTACCAACCGCGGCGCCATGGCGAGCCGGCGGCGCTTTCGCGGTGGCAGTCAGGCGATCCGGTGTCATTGAAGATTGAGATTGTCGCGTGTTTTGAGATTTTTGCGAAAAGGAACGGTCGATCGCGGAAGGCCGTGCGAAAAAAAACCACGCTGAGCAGCCTCGGGTGGAGATGATATGCTGAGAACCAAATGAACCTAGGGTCGTGCGATCGTGGCTGAGCTTCAAATAGGCGAGGGAGTTCGACCTTTCGAGGTAACAAACCGAATGGTCATGGCTATTTCGGTTCCGATGGCCTTCGCGTCGTTGAGCACACCCTTGCTAGGCATCGTTGACATCGCTGTGGTCGGGCAGTTTGGCAATGCAACCTTGATCGCGAAGCCTTGTTCCTGCTGGGAGGAGCGGCTACGTCAGCGGTGTCTTCCGCTTCGGCGCCACATGACTGGTGACGAGCCGCACGGCACTGCGTTTGACCGTGATCCCGAGATCCTTGCCGCCGACCGTCACAGTGTCATCATCGACGCGCAGGACTTCGCCGGTTAGCTCGATCCTCTGCCCGCTGCTGATGTTGGGCGACGTGTCCACGATCGAATGCGGCTGGTGGTAGGAGGGGATCAGCACGCTAACCCGGTCCTCTGTGACGCGCTTGCGGATCGTTGCTGTGATCGCAACCATGTGGCCGACTTTGATGCTGTCCTTCGCCATAGGGATGAGTCTGGCGGTGCAACCGGCCTCGTCAAGCGGTTGCTAATGTTCGCCGATAGCCCGTCGCTGGTGTGCCCCCACACCTAGCGACGGGCTAAGGGTGGCCGGCGCCTCTGGGGAGATTGCCTGAGCGTGCGCCGGCCTGGCGAACCGTGGTCCGCCGCATATGCAGCTTAGCTAAAACATCTGCGATCGACATGGTGTGATCGCGTAAGGCTTTGGCAAGCGCGCCGGGGGCTCTTATTTCGGACTCGGATGGGGCGACCTCGTTGGAGATCGCCATAGGCAAAGAATTCCCGTTCGTAGAAGACACGCTTGGCAAGAAGCTGGCGGCCGGCACTGGCCTGTCGGTCTATTGCCTCACATGCAGGCGAACTGCGCTGTTCGATGTTGCCGAACTGGTCAAACGGCTCGGCCCGGATCACTCCTGCATGCATTGGGGCTTGATCAACGTGATTTATTGCCACGAGTGCCGCGCCGCCGGTCGAGGCGATCGGAACCTGCAGTTCACCAATCACGCCCTCACGCCGGAGCAGCGCAAGGGCTGGACGCCTTGTCCATAAGCGGCCCGACAGTTCCGCGCTCTGTTGGGGTGCGTTGGGTTGAACCGCCGGGCCAAGCCGACTCGGGTTTAGCGAGTCGGCCGATGCGGAGGTTACATTAGCAAGACTGCATGAATATCACGGTTGGTTACATTCCACCGGTTTCGCTGAAACTCGCCAGGGCGAGGCCCCAACAACTGCCTCAAAAGCCCGACGAGCTGCCGGAGATCAACCCGGCAATCCAGCCGCATCCGCGCTACTTAGATCGGTGGATTGCGCACGCGATCTTCCAAATCGCGCTGCTTTTCTTCGTTCGAGGCCAACGGCCCGGCGGCTTCGGCTCCCGGGCCTTCTTTTGTGTCTGTGGCGGAAAAGTCACGCAACTCGAATATCCAGCGCTTCAACTGGCGCGAGCTTATTATCCAGCTAAGCGAGGCGTACCGTTGCCACGGGGTAAAAGGGGACCGCTCCTCCCGAACTAGCGCCCGCTGCGGAAGAACGTGGTGGGCGTTTTCTTATTTCCGGGAACGGCCGCTTCGGCTTTCCGGCCTTTGTCCGGCCCGCTACCTCTGGGCTCATTTGTTTGTTGCCCTTTGCCGAGACGCCAGATGCACCCGCAAGGCTACCTGCAGCAGAATTGCAAGGACCAACATGCGCGGTGGCGGCGGCGACATGATCATGCGCCACTAACAATTGTTAAGTGACGAACGTTCCCGGAGAAGGTCAACCTTGGTTAATTCGCCGCCTCGCTGCCTCCCGGTGGCGGTTATCCCCGATGGGCGGAACTGTGATCGTCGCAGGAAAAAATTGGCACCGCAATTGGCAGTGGGGGCGACCACGAGTATTGCTTTGCGGTGAACTGCATTGGCGGGGCAGAACTGATGGCCGATTCAGACGATAGCAACCATCGTCGCGACGGGCGGAGGCACCTACATCGCATTTGCGGGCTTGCAAACGTGGAAGCGCGAAATGAAAGGGCGTCGCGATATAGAGCTCTGCCAGCAAGTCATCGCACAGTTTTATGAGGCTGAGGAGAAGGTAAGAGAACTTCGCAGCCCCATGTCGTATCCGGCGATCGAATCCGCAGAACGACCCAAGCACGATCATGAATCTGAAAACGAGGCCCGCCTGCGCGACACGGATTATGTCCCGATTGCCAGATGGCGCTCGCAGAAGGACTTTTGGAAGGACTTCTTCTCCTACAAATTTCGAATGAGGGCACTGTTCGGTCCGGTTGCCAGTCGGCCGTTCGAGAAAGTCGATGAAGCACTCCGGACGTTCACCGCCGCAGCCACGGTCCGTTATGAAAGCATCCGAGGCGAGCGGGTTGAGTTGGGCGGTGACGCAGCTTTTGCCACAACCTTGACGCTGCCTTATGGGGACATCCGTCTGCGCAAGATGAGATCGGACCGCTATAAAAGCGGCAATACGCGATATGGAGGATATCTGCGTTCCGATCGTCCAGGCGCTTTCGCCTTCGCAAATCTTCCAGCGGTGGCTTCTGACGAGATTTAAGCACCTTTCTATGCTAGGGCAATGGTTATGGCATCGTCCAAATTGACACCCTAAGTTCTTGATAAAATTAATGTTGTGGCGGAGGGAGTGGGATTCGAACCCACGGTGAACTTGCGCCCACGCCGGTTTTCAAGACCGGTGCCTTAAACCGCTCGGCCATCCCTCCGCTATGGTTTTCAACCATTTAGGTCATTGCGACCGGTCGATTCGGTTGGCACCGAGGGCATTCCCGGCCGGTTCGCGCTTCATTCCTGTAGTGCGGCTGCCGGGGCCGCGTCAACCACTGCGGCTGCACCTTCCAACTGTCGCGGCAAAAGGTGTGGAAGAATGTTCGGCGCGACCGGCGGGCTACGGTGCCGGCGCAGGCAGAAACGACATGCACCGGGCCGGCTGGGGGAAATCCCCTGGAAGAGACGGCGATCTAGCCGATCGTATTAGTATTCCCTAAACTATATCCGGGCGGCGAAGGAGGTAACTATGTCGATCCGAGATGATCTGCAGGAGCTTTGGGACTTGTATGTCGCAGCATACCGGTCGAAGAATGCATCTGGCTGTGCTGCTATCTTCACCGACAACGCGGAAATGCATTCACCCTATGGGCCTCCGGCACGGGGGCGCGCGGCAATAGAGGCGCTGCACGAAATTTGGGTTCAACATGCCGGGCCTAATAAGACCCTTCAGGTGATCGAAGCGGGTAACTCCGGAAATCTGGCTTGGACACTGGCTGCCTATTCGGAAGGAGAGGCGGTCGGCAACGGCACCTCGCTGAGTGTCTTTGAGCATCAGGCGGGCGGAGGTTGGCTGATCCGGATGTGCAGTCTCAACAGTACTGACGCCACCGGATAGATGTATAGCTGGCCACAGCGGCACGGCAGCGATCATCCCAATCGCGCTGACGTGCGGCACGACTTATGCAGGTAAGCCCCGACCTTGGCCGAAGCCAGGTTAGCTTCGCGCTCGTCCTGCTGGCCGATTCGATGCATTGACAATGCCGTCAAGAGACTGTCACTCTCAATCTGCTAATACTTTAACAGGGGGCAATCATGAAGAAAACCTACGAGAAACCCGTACTGACAAAGCGCGGCATGCTGTCTCGTGTGACGGCCCAACAAGCGCCGTCTGGTGCGCAGCCGGATTAGCGGACGACCTTTACCCTTATTCGGATTTGATGCCGTCGATTGTGGCCGACGCTGTCGGCAGCAGGGCATTCTCGAAGAGCGCGGATTTTCCGGGCGTGGTGGTACTGCCACTCGCGCCACAATATCGCCCTTTTGCTGCCATAATCGATTAACATCGTGATAAGCAATTCCTGTGCAAAAGGGATTGGGGATCAAGGTGTTGCTGGCATCGGCGGTCACTTGGCTCCGTCGAGTGGTAGCACGGTAGGGGACAATCGAAAACATGCAGACTCCGGCGCGCCCGCGTCTTCGTCGCGCTTCTGCTTTCGCCCTGTGCGCCCTTTCGGGCCTGCTGTTGGCTGCCTGCGCCTCACAACCCGAACCGAAGGGGATGGTCTACAAGAAGGCCCGCTCCAAGGAATATTTCGCCGAATCCGAATATGGCGTGAAGGCGAGCCCACGTGTCCAGTTCATGCGGCGCGGCGGCGGCCGCGACCAGCTTGGCAAGCCCTACCAAGTGCGAGGCAAGTGGTACTTTCCCAAGGAAGAGAAGAACTACGCCAAGGTAGGACTGGCCTCATGGTATGGCGATGCCTTCCACGGCCGTCTGACCGCCAATGGCGAAGTCTATGACATGACACATCTGACGGCGGCTCATCCGACGATGCCGCTGCCGAGCTATGCCCGCGTCACCAATCTGGAGACCGGCAGTTCGGTGATCGTGCGCGTCAACGATCGCGGGCCCTATCATGAAGGCCGCATCATCGACGTCTCCGAACGCGCGGCGCAGATGCTCGACTATGACAAGGTGGGCACCGCCAGGGTCAAAGTGGAGTATGTCGGCCGCGCGCCGCTCGACGGCGATGACGACCAGTATCTGGTGGCCTCCTACCACCCCGGCAAGAACCGGCCGGATCCGTCGGACGGCCTGCCGACCGGCGTGATGGTGGCCATGAACGGCCCGTCGCCGAGCATGCCGGCAGGTGCGCCGCCGGCCGCCGTGCCGTTCCCGGGCCAGCTCACCAATTCGGGGCAAGCTTTTGACGCGCAGCCGGGGCTGTCGGAGCAGCCTACCGTGCAGCCGGCAGCCTTCCCGGTGCAGAGCGCCAGCGATGTCGCGCTGCCCGATTTCGGGCCGATCGTGCCGGAACGGCCGGATCTCGGTCTTCCTGCGAACTCGCCTTTCGCCATGGCTTCGCTGTCCTACGCGGATGAGCGGGTAAAGCGCGCCGATGTTTTTGCCGCGCTCGATACCGGCGGCATGTCGCCGGCCGATATCCTGCAGTCGTGGCGAAAATCGAGCCGCCAGGAACAGGCGCTTGCGCCCGACTATGTCGCCGCCGGTTCCTTCGACAAAGCCGCGGAGGCAAAGCGCGTCGCCGCCGCGCTGGAGCCGTTCGGCCGGACCGAGATCCAGCGCACCGAATTCGACGGCAATGACTGGTATGCGGTCAACGTTTATCCGAACGGCCATGGCAGCATCGACGATCTGCTTCAGGCAGCTTGGTCGCATGGCGCGCCGGACGCGCTGGTTGTGCGTAACTGATCAAATTCACGCTACCCGTTGATCCGGCTGAAAAAATCCTGATAGCTTGGCCGCGGGGTAGTCTTTGCGCATTCCGGGGCGACCCTCCGGTATTGCTCAGATGGGTCGACATTTCATGCAATTGCGCATTCTTCCGCCTTTCGCCAGCATTCTGGGATTGGTGCTGATGTTGCTTTGCTGCGTCCCGGCAAGCGCACAGCTTTTCGAAACCAAGGCGGCGCAGGCATTCATGATCGATGCCGACACCGGCACGGTGCTCTTCGCCAAGGACCCCGACAAGCCGATCCCGCCGGCCTCGATGGCCAAGCTGATGACGATGGAAATGGTCTTCAACGCCATCAAGTCGAAGCGGATCACGCTCGACGACACTTTTGTCGTCAGCGAAAACGCCTGGCGCACCGGCGGCGCGCCGTCCGGAACCTCGACCATGTTCGCCAAGCTCAAATCCGAGGTCCGCGTCGAGGATCTGATCCAGGGCGTCACCGTACAGGCCGCCAATGACGGCTGCATCGTGCTGGCCGAGGGGATGGCGGGCTCGGAAGCGAATTTCGCTGCGCAGATGACCGATCGCGCCCGCCAGCTCGGCCTCTCGAAATCGACCTTCGTCAATTCGACCGGCCTGCCGGCCGACGGGCAGCAGACGACAGTGCGGGAGCTGACGATGCTGGCGCTGCATCTGTGGCGCGACTATCCGGAGTTCTTCCACTATTACGGCCAGCCGGACTTCACCTGGAACAAGATAACGCAGAGGAACCGCAACCCGCTGATCGCCATGGGCATCGAGGCCGATGGCTTCGTGGCAGGCGCCAGCGAGCAGGCGGGCTTCGGCCTGGTCGGCACCGTCAGTCACAACGGCACGCGCGTGATTGCCGCCCTCAGCGGACTGGCGAATGATCGCGAACGCTCCGAAGAGGCGCGCAAGCTGCTCGAGTGGGGCTCACGGTCATTCCAGAAGACCGAGATCTTCGCCAAGGACGAGGTGGTCGGGGAAGCACAGGTTTTCGGCGGCGCCAAGTCCGGCCTAGCCTTGAAAGCCAAAGGCCCCGTGGACATCTTTCTGCCGATAGCCAACCGCGACAAGCTGACCGCCAGGATCGTCTACCAGGGTCCGGTGTCGGCGCCGGTCGAAGAGGGGCAACCGGTCGGGGAATTGCGCGTTTGGATAGGCGAGACGCTGAGCCAGCAGACGCCGCTCTATGCCGCCGAATCGGTGAAAGTGGGCACGCTGCCACAGCGTGCGCTCGATGCGGCCGAGGAACTCGCTGTCGGCTGGCTGCGTCAGAAACATTTGTGATCGGGCAAGTTCGTGGACCTTTTGTCGGACGGGAGCTATGACAGCGGCCAGCGCGAGCAAAGGCAATCTCGATTGGCGAGCGGATTTTTCATCACCTTCGAGGGCGGCGAAGGAGCAGGCAAGTCGACGCAGATCGAGCGGCTGGCGCGGCGCATGCGCGCCAAGAAATACGAGGTCCTGGTCAGCCGCGAACCCGGTGGATCGCCCGGCGCCGAGGCCGTAAGGCATGTGCTTCTGTCCGGGGCGGCCGAGCCGTTCGGCCCAAAGATGGAGGCGATCCTGTTCGCCGCCGCGCGCTCCGACCATGTCGAGCAGGTCATCCGGCCGGCGGTCGAGCGCGGCTCGATCGTGCTGTGCGACCGTTTCATCGATTCCTCTCGCGTCTACCAGGGCGTCACCGGCGGGCTTGATGCCGATTTCATGAAGGCGCTGGAGGCGGTGGCCATCAACGGCATGATGCCCGACATGACGCTGATCTTCGACATCGATCCCGCTGAAGGCCTGAAGCGGGCCGCCGCACGGCGTGGCGCTGGTGACGCCGCCGATCGCTTCGAGAAGGAGACTTTGGCCATCCACCGGCGACGGCGCGAGGCTTTCCTGGCCATCGCCGCGGCCGAACCGGAGCGTTGCGTCGTCATCGACGCCTCCGCCGATCCCGATACGGTAGAGAATGTCGTCACCGCCGCCGTCTTCGCGGCGCTGGATGAGCGGATGCCGGCGCAAAGGATTGAGACGGCGTCGGCATGATCTTCGAACGCATCGCCCCCGAACAGCACGACACGCTGGACGGCGTGCCCGAGCCCGCCGAAACGCCGCGGCTGATCGGCCACGCGACGGCGGCAGGGATGCTTGCAAGCGCCTACCGCGCCGGCAAGCTGCCGCATGCGCTGATTTTCACCGGGCCGCAGGGCATCGGCAAGGCGACGCTGGCGTTCCACATGGCGCACCATCTGTTGAGATATCCGGATTTCAAGACGGCGCCCGACACGCTTGCCGTTCCCGATCCCGCCTCCTCGCTGTTTCGCCAGATCGCCACCGGCGCGCATCCATCGGTGCTGCACCTCACCCGTCCGGCCAACGAGAAGACCAAGAGCTTCAAGACGGTGCTGACCGTCGATGAGATCCGCAAGGTCAGCCGCTTTCTTTCGATGACCTCGCATGACGGCAGCTACCGCGTCGTCATCGTCGATCCGGCCGACGACATGAACACCAACGCCGCCAATGCCTTGCTCAAGAATCTCGAAGAGCCGCCGGCGCGCACCTTGTTCATTCTGGTGGTGCATGCGCCGGGCAGCCTGTTGCCGACGATCCGCTCGCGCTGCCAGATGGTGCGGCTGGCGCCTTTGGCCGCCGACGAGCTGATGGCGGTGCTGGAAAATGTCGAGCCGCCGCCGCCGGACGATCCGGCCGCGCGCGCGGCGCTCGCCGAGCGGGCAGGGGGCAGCGCCCGCAACGCGATCCTGCTCACTCAATATGGCGGGCTGGAAATCGCCGGAGCGCTCGACACGCTGGTGACGGCCCGGAAGCCGGATATTTCCGGCGCGCACCGGCTTGCCGAGGCCGTAGCGGGACGCGACCAGGCGATCCAATTCGACATCTTCAACCGTCGCGCGCTCGATCTGCTATCGGCCGCCGCCAGCGAAGCGGCATTGTCCGGCAATCTCGCCAGGGCCAAAACGCTGTCCGAGGCTTGGCACGAGGCGTTGAACACGATATCTGAGGCCGAGACCTACAACCTCGACAAGAAGCAGCACGCCCTGACCATGATCGACCGCCTGAATTCTGCGATGCGAATGTGACGGCTTCTCTGGTGCATGCCGTTGCCCCAAAACCGGGGCCACTTTTCGGCGGCATGCAGCGGGATGGCAATAGCCATGCCGATAGGATATCCACCGCCACGGCTTCCATTCAGACATTCATGACGGTTTATTCATGTCACGCGACACATTCTACATCACGACCGCGATCTCCTACCCGAACGGCAAGCCGCATATCGGCCATGCCTATGAGCTGATCGCCACCGACGCGCTTGCCCGCTTCCAGCGCCTCGACGGCAAGGACGTCTTCTTCCTGACCGGCACCGACGAACACGGCATCAAGATGCTGCAGACGGCGCGGAAGGAAGACATCACGGCGCGCGAGCTCGCCGACCGTAACTCGGCCGAGTTCAGGCGCATGGCCACCGCGCTCAACGCGTCCAACGACGATTTCATCCGCACCACCGAGGAGCGGCATTATGCGTCCTCCCAGGCGATCTGGAAGGCGATGGCCGCCAATGGCGACATCTACAAGGGCGGCTATGCCGGCTGGTACTCGGTGCGCGACGAAGCCTATTACGGCGAGGAGGAGACCGAGGTCCGCGCCGACAATGTGCGCTACGGGCCGCAGGGAACCCCGGTCGAATGGGTCGAGGAAGAGAGCTATTTCTTCCGGTTGTCGGCCTATCAGGACAGACTGATCGCGCTTTACGAGAGCCAGCCCGATTTTATCGGCCCGGCCGAGCGTCGCAACGAGGTGATGAGCTTTGTCAAATCGGGGCTGAAGGACCTGTCGGTCTCGCGCACCACTTTCGACTGGGGCGTGCCGGTGCCGGGCGACGAAAAGCACGTGATGTATGTGTGGGTCGATGCCTTGACAAATTACATCACCGGCATCGGCTATCCCAATGAAAACGATGGGAAATGGCGCTTTTGGCCAGCCGACGCGCACATCATCGGCAAGGACATCGTGCGCTTCCACGCCGTTTATTGGCCGGCCTTCCTGATGTCGGCGGGACTCCCGCTGCCGAAGCGCGTCTTCGGCCACGGCTTCCTGTTCAACCGCGGTGAGAAGATGTCGAAGTCGGTCGGCAACGTCATCGACCCGTTCACTATGGTCGAGCACTACGGCGTCGATCAGGTGCGCTATTTCTTCCTGCGCGAGGTGCCGTTCGGCCAGGATGGCAACTACAGCCATGAAGCGATCGTCAACCGGACGAATGCCGACCTCGCCAACGGCCTCGGCAATCTGGCGCAGCGCTCGCTGTCGATGATTGCCAAGAACTGCGGCGGCGCGGTGCCGAAGCGCGGCGAACTAACCGAAGCCGACACGGCGATCCTTGACCAGGCGGTCGAAGCGCTGGCCGTTTCGCGCCGGGCGATGGCGGAGCAGGGCATCCATCTGGCGCTGGCGGCGATTTTTGGCGTGGTTGCCGAAGCGGACCGCTATTTCGCGTCCCAGGAACCATGGGCTCTGCGCAAAACCAATCCGGAGCGCATGGAAACGGTGCTTTGGACGACGGCCGAGGTGGTGCGCCGCGTGACGCTGCTTTGCCAGCCGTTCATTCCCGGATCGGCCGCGAAGCTGCTCGACCTGCTGGCCGTGCCGGCTGAGAGCCGCGCTTTCGAGCATGTCCATGCCGACCACGCGCTGGAGCCAGGCACCGCCTTGCCGGCGCCGGAGGGCGTGTTTCCGCGTTATGTCGAGCAGAGCGCCTGATGCTGGTCGACAGTCATTGCCATCTCGACTTTCCGGACTTCGCCGAGGAGCGGGCGGCTATCGTCGCCCGCGCCCTCGCCGCCGGAATCGGCCGCATGGTCACGATCTCGACACGCGTGAGGCGTTTTCAGCAGATCCTTGAAATCGCTGAATCTTTCAACGAAGTCTACTGCTCCGTTGGCACCCATCCGCACAATGCGGCGGAAGAGCTGGGTGTAAGCGCCGACGAGCTGGTGCGGCTCTCCGGCCATCCAAAGGTGGTGGCGATCGGCGAGGCCGGGCTGGATTATTATTATGACAAGGCGCCGCGCGATGCGCAGGCGCAGGGTTTTCGCACCCATATCGCGGCCGCGCGCCGGACCGGCCTGCCGCTGGTCATCCATTCGCGCGATGCCGACGACGACATGGCGGCGATCCTCGAGGACGAAACAGGGAAGGGCGCCTTCCCCTTCATCCTGCATTGTTTTTCGTCCGGACGCAGGCTGGCCGAAATCGGCGTGGCGCTGGGCGGCTATGTCTCCTTCTCCGGCATCCTGACCTTCAAGAACTCCGCCGAGCTGCGTGCCATCGCCGCCGGCGTCCCGCGCGACCGGCTGCTGGTCGAAACCGACGCGCCCTATCTTGCGCCGGTCCCGCATCGCGGCAAACGCAACGAGCCGGCCTATGTCGCGAACACGGCGAAGGTGCTTGCCGAGACCATCGGCGTCAGCGAGGCCGAAATCGCCGATATCACCACCGGGAACTTCTTCAGGCTGTTCGCCAAGATGCCGCGTCCGGACATAGCGGCGGGCTGAGGATGAGCGACCGGCTGCGCTTTACCATTCTTGGCTGCGGATCATCGCCCGGCACGCCGCGCATCACCGGCGATTGGGGCAATTGCGATCCCAAGAATCCGAAGAACCGGCGCATGCGCACGGCCGCCCTGGTCGAGCGGGTTGCCGCCAATGGCGCGCGCACCACAGTCGTCATCGACACCGGGCCGGATTTCCGCGAGCAAATGCTGCTAGCCTCTATCAAGCGCATCGACGCGGTCGTCTACACGCATCCGCATGCCGACCATATTCACGGCATCGACGATCTGCGCGGCTACGTGCTCGAGCAACGCCATCGCATCGACATCCATGCCGACGAGCCCACCATGCTGCGGCTGCGCCAGGCGTTCGGCTATTGCTTTGAGACGCCGGCCGGCAGCTCTTATCCGCCGATCGTCAAGTCGCATCTTATCGACCACGCCAAGCCGGTGGTGGTTGAAGGTGAGGGGGGCGCCCTCACCCTTGAGCCGCTGCCGCAGTTCCATGGCGACATCATCTCGCTGGGCTTCCGCGTCGGCGGGCTTGCCTACTGTCCGGATATCAGCGGCTTCCCGAACGCCACGGCCGAGCGCTTGCGCAGCCTCGACACGCTGATCATCGATGCGCTGCAGTACAACACCCATCCCAGCCATCTGTCGCTCGGCCAGGCGCTGGAATGGATCGAAAAGCTGGCGCCAAGGAACGCCGTGCTGACACATATGCATGTGCCGCTCGACTACGCCGTCGTGATGGCCGAGACGCCGAAGCACGTGGTGCCGGCCTATGACGGCATGGTGATCGAAATTCCTTACGAGTCAGAACGATAGCGACGCTTGCTCACTTCTGTGTTCATTCGTTCGGCCTGAACAGAGGGCTGGTCCGTGGTTCAGAATGTTTTTGTCTTGCTCCTCGGCTTTCCCGGTGTCGGCAAGCTGACAATTGCCCGAGAACTCGGCATGGCGCGTCCAGCCCGAGTGATCGACAATCACTGGATCAACAATCCGATATTGGGATTGCTGGCCGACGACGGGCGCAGCAAGTTGCCTGAAGCTGTCTGAGAGCAGACAACAAAGGTCCGCCAGGCAGTCTTGGACACGATAGAACCCTTTGTCCGCACGCTGCCAACTTCATCTTCACGAATGCGGGCACCCAGGAGGACGCGAGAAGCTTGGCATCTTATGAGCAGATGAAAGATGCGTCGGATCGGCGGCACGCTGTGTTCGTGCCTGTGCGCTTGCTTTGCGATGAGAATGAGCTGGTTCGTCGCGTTACATCGCCCAGTCGACGTGACCGCCTCAAATCGGTCGATCTGGAAGCCGCGCGCCAGCGCAGCCGTATGGCGACCGTCCTTGATCCCAAGCACCCGAACAGCCTGACGATCGAGGTGACAGCGATTAGCGCCGAGGAGGCAGCCAAGACGATCCACGAACACCTCAAAGGCCTCATCGATGCCGTCGATGCCGGCGGTCTCTGAAATGGCGCTTCCTGCAGATAGGTTAGTTCCATAATCTATCTTATGCGACTTTCTGATATGGCAACGGAGATGCCGAGAGCGCGATGTCACACAGCCCTGCTCGCCAGCCGCACGGAGCTGTTGCGCATCCGCCCACTATCTGCAGCACAGGCAGCCTCGCGCCCTGATGCTGTGGGGTCGGCATGACGCGTTCTTCGACCTGGCAGCGACGCTGTCATGGATGCAGGCCTGCCGAGGATGGAAGCACACATTCTCGACGGGCCTCATTTCCTGCTGGAAACGCACCCGGGCCAAGCCGCGTCATTGATGGTCGACTTTCTCGAACAGCAATAGAAAGTCCTTGAATCTGGCCGGCCCGAACGCGGCCGACGCCTGGGCTACATTGTCCGGCATTCTGGCCGCTGCGCTGTCAGCCGTTTCCGCTCGGCGCTGTCTCGCTTGCCCGGCGTAGACCAGATTGGATAATTTATTTCATGGCTGCCGGAATCTCAGATCGGATATCCGCCTTCGTCGAAGCGCTTCCATTGAAGCCGGGACTTCGCGTCCTGGAGATCGGATGCGGTCCCGGCGTTGCCACTCGCGATGTCGCTCGCCGCATCGGCGACGGCTTCATTTTGGCCATCGACCGTTCGGAGAAGGCAATCCGATTGGCGCGGGCGGGATCGGCCGATGAGATAGCTTGGGGCTGCCTCGATTTCAGGCATGCAGCAATCGAAGACTTCGCATTGAATGCTGACGAGGCTCTTTTTGACATCGCCTTTGCCATGCGGGTCGGCGCGCTCGACGGGCGTTACCCCGAGGCCAACCGTGCGGCCTTGACGCGGATCAAGGCGGCGCTGAAGCCGTATGGCAGGCTTTTCATCGACGGCGGCGATCCGTTGAAAGAGATCGACTTGGTTCGTGGCTTGCCGTCCTATTGACGGCGTGTCGGCACTCACGGCCGCCCTCTTCTTGTCAACTGATCGGCGCCATTGTCCGGTAGACCGGCTAAGATGCGATCGGGTGGTCTAGAAAAAGCTGTTCAGAAACGCCGCCGTCGCGTCCGAAATGCCGACGATCTTGTCGGTCGCCTGACGGTAGAATTTGAAATTGAGCTCGGTCTCCAGCCTCCCGTCCTGCCAGTCCTTGAAACGCTTGAGCTCATCGCGGCCCAAACGCCTCGTCGGAGGGCGGTGCGGCGGACGGCAGCGGCGACGCGCGGCGTCTGCCGTTCGAGATCCGGACGTCTGGGGGTGGCCTCGGAGGACGTGACGACGCCACTCGCGATCAGCCCCTGCCCGCCTTCGTTCTCGCTGGCCAACAGGAAGATGACGTCGCCCTCGGCGATGCGCTTGCCGCCATACATGGTTTTCTGGGCAGCGAAGACGAAGGTTTCGGCTTGAGGATCGCTGATCTCGGTCTTGATGGCGTATGCCATGGCCTACGGTTCCCGGCTGAGGCCGATCCGGTAACTCAGCACGCGCCGGCTGGCCGGTTCGATCAGCATGATGCCCGGCTTGTCGGCGAATTCGCCGTCGAAATCGATGGGACTGGCGATGCCGTGCCAGGGCTCGATGCACAGGAAGGGCGCGCCGCCAGGCTTGGACCAGATGCCCAGCTCATTGAATCCCTGCCAAGACATGTCGATCGCCGGCCCGCGCCCGGCGGCGTAGCGCACGCTCTTGCTCACCGGCTTGTCGAGGATGACGGCGTCGTCGTCGAACAGGCTTTCGGAGAGCGCGAGCGTCCTGTCCTCGATGGGCGTCGGCTGCGGCGCCGGCAACAGCAGGCCGTCCTTCAGGCGGCGGATCGGCGCCGGCTCGTTGTCGGCGAAGGTCAGCCGATAGGCTTCCTTCGGCAGTTCCGACAACAGCGGCCAGTTGAACGCCGGATGCGCGCCGATCGAGGCCGGCAGCGGTTGCTTGCCGGTGTTGGCGATCTCAAAGGTCACGCCGAGTTGCCGGGGTTTCAGCTCGTAGCCGATGGCGAGACGAAAGGCGAAGGGATAATGCGTCCGGGTCTCGGGGTCATCCGTCAGAACCAATGTGCAAGCAGTCGGCCGCTGCTCCGCCCAGGCAAAGCGCCGGTCGCGGGCAAAGCCATGCTGCGTCATCGGATAGATTTGGCCGCGGTGCCGCAACTGGTCGCCTTTGAGCCGTCCGACGATCGGGAACAGGACCGGCGAATGACGCCGCCAGGCGGGGCCTGCCTGCCACAGAAGCTCGGTGCCGTCGCCATCGCGCAGCGAGACCAGTTCGGCCCCCTGCCCGACGATGGTCGCCGAAATACCGTCAGCGTGAAGCGTCAACTGGTCCATTGCGTCCTCGCGGCTGGCTGGTTTGGCGGCTAGGCTAGCAAAAGGCCGCGCGTGAACTCAAGCGCGGCAGGCAGATCGCCCTTGGTCGTGGACGCCTTGGTGCGCAGTCGACAAAAAACGGCCGGAGGTTTCCCTCCGGCCGTGCCGAGGTCAGCAATGATACCTGCTACGGTCCTGCTTATTCTCGCTCGCCGGTGAAATTCAGGAGCAGCTGGAAGATGTTGATGAAATTCAGATAGAGCGAGAAGGCGCCGAAGACGGCCAGCTTCTGCTGCGATTCCGCATCGAAGTTCTCCGCATACTGCTCCTTGATCGTCTGCGTGTCCCAGGCGGTGAGGCCGATGAAGACGGCAATGCCGATCACCGAGATGGCGAATTGCAGCGCGGTCGAACCGAGGAACAGGTTGACCAGGCTGGCGATCACCACGCCGATCAGGCCCATGATCAGGAAGGACGAGAACTGCGTCAGGTCGCGCCTGGTCGTGTAGCCGTAAAGGCTGGTGGCGCCGAACATCGTGGCGGCGATGAAGAAGGTGCGCGCGATGCTGGTCGAGGTGAAGACCAGGAACACCGAGGCGAGCGACAGGCCCATGACCGCGCAGAAGGCCCAGAACATCGCCTGTGCGCTCGCGGCCGACATGGTCTGCATCTTGAACGAGAAGATCATGACGAAGGCGAGCGGCGCCAGCATCACCACCCATTTCAGCGGGCTGGAGAAGATCGGCACATAAAGCGCCGGCGTCGAGGCCACGAAGAAGGCGACGAGGCCGGTTACGACGAGGCCGAGGCCCATATAGTTGTAGACGCGCAGCATGTGCTTGCGCAGGCCCTCGTCATAGACGGCTCCGGCCTGGACGCCGGTGCCCATTCGGTATCCCAGATTGGGGCTGTTCATTTGGTTCTCCTTGGTTCTCAGTAGAGTGTTCTGGCTAGTTTCTCGGCGGCACGGTCGAGATTGCCGGCGTCGCCGCGTCCGACCACCGCATAGGCAACCTCGCCGATCTGGAAATACGCGGTTGAGATGTCGTCGGCTGGCGCAACCGTCGGCTTAACGACATCGAATGTTCCCGGCCTGATGGCGAACAGCGAGACAAGACCGAGGTCCCTGGTCTCGACCGCCACCTCGACACTCGGGCCGAATTGCGAGGGATAGACCTGGACGTCGCGGATCTTCCAGTCGTCGGGCAGCGACGGCATGACGATTGCCGTGGCGGCACGGATCTCGTCGGCATTGTAGCCCGGCGCTTCCTGCTGCGACGGCATCGTCTCGCGCACCAAGGTCGTCCGGTGTGCCCTGATGGCATCCTCGACATAGGCCGGCGGCTGCGTCGAGGCGACCACCTTGGTGACGGCGATCGGCCCGAAAATACCGTTAGCCAGCCAGCCTGCCGCCACCAGAACGGCCGCGGCCGCCGCCCGCTGCAGCACGGCAAGCATACGTCCCCTGGCAAGCGCCCTTTCCAGCCGCCGCGCCGCTTCGGTCGTGGCCGGACGCGCCCTGCCGACCGGTCCGGCAAGCGCGACGCGCAGTTCGTCGCGGGTCCTCAGATCCGACATCACGCGCGCCGCCACTTCCGGGCGCGCGGCGAGGTGCGCCTCGACCTCGATACGGCGGGCGACATCCAGCTGGTCGTCGACATAGGCGTCGAGATCGGCATCGGTTACGGGGTCGACAACGATGGTCATTGATCGTCTCCCACGATCCTGAGATGAGGCCTGGTTTTCGGCGCGGCGCCCTCCTCCATCTCGCGCAGCGCGGCACGCGCGCGGCCGATGCGCGACATCAGCGTTCCGAGCGGCACGCCGATGACTTCGGCGGCCTGCTGATAGGAAAGCCCTTCGATGGCGACGAGATGGAGCGCAGAGCGCTGTTCCTCCGGCAGCGAAAGAAACGCTTCCCGGACCTGCGACAGGCGCACCGAATGGTCCTGCGAGGCCGGCACGCTCTGGTCGGCGGCAAGGCCGGCCTGTTCGATGCGCGCCGCCTCGGAGCGGCGCGAGCGCATGCGGTCGATGAAGATGTTGTGCACGATCGCAAGCAGCCAGGCGCGCAGATTGCCGCCCGAGCGAAAGGTCGCGCGCCGCTCATAGGCGCGCACCAGCGCATCATGGACGAGATCCTCGGCCTCAGTGCTGTCGCGCGTCAGCGAGCGCGCATAGCGCCGCAGCGACCCCAACTGCCCGACGATATCGAAGCGTGCCATCGACCGTTTCATGCCCTGTTTACGGAGCATGTAGGGATTTTAATCCCCTGCCCGGCATTTCTTTTCGCGTCGCCGGCACAGCGGAAACCGCTGGCGCGGCGGGATCGATTTGCGTATCACTCCGCCGCCATTGGAATCCTTTTCGATGTTCGAGACCCTGCAGCCCGCGCCCGCCGACAAGATCCTTGCCCTGATCGGCCTTTATCGCAACGACCCACGGCCCGGCAAAGTCGACCTCGGTGTCGGCGTCTACAAGGACATCGACGGCAGGACGCCGGTGATGCGCGCCGTGCGCGAGGCCGAGAAGCGGCTGCTGGCGAGCCAGGACACCAAGACCTATCTCGGCCTTGCCGGCGATACGACCTTCAATACGGCCATGATCAAGCTCGCCTTTGGCGAGAAGGCCGACCATTCGCGCATCCGCGCGGCGCAGGCGCCGGGCGGCTCCGGCGCGCTCAGGCTGGTGGCAGAGCTTCTGCAGCGCACGCGCCCCGGCGCGACGGTTTGGCTGTCCGACCCGACCTGGCCGAACCATCTGCCGGTGATGCGCGCCGCTGGTTTGCAGGTTCGCGACTATCCCTATTTCGATGCCGCATCGGGCGCAGTCCGCTTCGACGAGATGCTGGCGGCGCTAAAAGTTGCCAACAGCGGCGATGTCGTGCTGCTGCATGGCTGCTGCCACAACCCGACCGGCGCCAACCTCGATATCGCGCAGTGGGCCAAGGTCGCCGATGTCCTGCTGGATCGCGGGCTTCTGCCTTTCGTCGACATCGCCTATCAGGGCTTTGGCGAGGGCCTCGACGCCGATGCCGCCGGCCTGCGGCTGCTGGCCGGCAAGGTGCCGGAAATGGTCGTCGCTTCGAGCTGCTCGAAGAATTTCGCCGTCTATCGCGATCGCGTGGGCGCGGCGATGATCATGGCCAAGGACGGCGCCCAGGCGGATGTGGCGTTGAGCCAGATGCTGGCGGCGGCGCGTGCGCTTTATTCGATGCCGCCGGATCACGGCGCGGCGGCGGTGCGCATGGTGCTCGAAGACGCCGGCCTGAAAAAGGACTGGGAGACGGAGCTCGAGGAGATGCGGCTGCGCATGCTCAGGCTGCGCGTCGCTTTCGCCGACGCGTTGCGCCGGCAGTCCAACTCCGACCGCTTCGATTTCGTCGCCAGCCATCGCGGCATGTTTTCGAGGCTTGGGCTGACCGAGGCGCAGGTCGAACGCCTGCGCACCGACCATGCCGTCTATATGGTCGGCGACAGCCGCATCAACGTGGCCGGCCTGCCGGAGGACGGCATGGACGATCTCGCCAAGGCGATCGTCTCGGTGCTCGACTGAGAGCCCGCGCAGCTGTGGACAATGGGCTTTTGCCGACCGGCGGCATTGGTCGCCCACCACGCTCCGCGCTAGGGTTTGCAGGATGAAACCCTCGAAAGACATTGCACGGCTGATCGAGATCATGGCGGCGCTGCGGGCGCCGAAGACCGGCTGCCCTTGGGATATCGAGCAGAATTTCTCGACCATCGCGCCCTACACGATCGAGGAGGCCTATGAAGTGGCCGATGCGATCGCGCGCGGCGACTTGGACGATCTGCGCGAGGAGCTGGGCGACCTGCTGCTGCAGGTCGTCTACCATGCGCAGATGGCTGAGGAGATCGGCGAGTTCGCTTTCGGCGATGTCGTCGAAGCCATCACCACCAAGATGATCCGCCGCCATCCCCATGTCTTTGGCGACGAGAAGGCGCGCAGCGCCGGCATGGCCAAGGGCATGTGGGAGAAGATCAAGGCGGTCGAAAAGGCCGAGAAGCGCGACGCGCGCATCGCGCGCGGGCTCGATCCGGAAGATCACGGCAAGGGCTATCTCGACAGCGTTCCGGTCGCGCTCCCTGCCCTGACGCGCGCCCTGAAGCTGCAGGAAAAGGCTGCCCGTGTCGGCTTCGACTGGAGCGAAGCGGCACCCATCCTCGACAAAATAGAGGAAGAGATCGGCGAATTGCGCGAAGCGCTCGCCACCGGTGACGCGGCTCCAATCAAGGACGAATTCGGGGACATGTTGTTTGCCGTCGTCAATCTCGGCCGCCACCTCAAGCTCGATTCGGAAGCGGCGCTCAGCGGCACCAACGAAAAGTTCCGCTCGCGCTTCCACTATGTCGAGCAGGCGTTGGCGGCTTCGGGCGGTTCGCTGGAGAAGGCAACGCTCGACGAGATGGAAGCGCTCTGGCAGCAGGCCAAAGACACAAAATAATCAGCCGGTTAGCTACGGCTCTTGCGGTGCAGGCGGTTCTCTATCTCCTGCCGGGCGCTGTGCGTGGCCGTCAGCGAAAGGGTGACGCTGCCGTCTTCATTGTCGGCGCGCGAAACGACATCGCCATTGCGGTAGAGCCAGTCGACCTGGCCGAGCTGGGCCGGGCTCAACGTCACCGTCATCGTTTCCAGCTCGCCCGACACGCGCGCCTCGATGAGCGCTTTCAGTGTGTCTAATCCCTCGCCGGTCACCGCGGATATGGCGATCGGTGGAGACTTGCCGCTTGCCCCTTCGGCAAGCAGCCGCTCGCGATTGCTTTCGTCGAGCAGGTCGATCTTGTTCCAGACCTCGATCACGCGGTTCGCGTCTGCGGCATCGACGCCGAGATCGCCGAGGATGCGTTCGACGTCTTCAGCCTGGGCCGCCGTATCGGGATCGGAGATGTCGCGCAGATGCAGCACTAGATCGGCTTCGACGACCTCTTCCAGCGTTGCCCGGAAGGCCGCGACCAGATGCGTTGGCAGGTCGGAGATGAAGCCAACCGTGTCCGACAGGATGACCGGCGTGCCGTGCGGCAGCCGCAAGCGACGCAACGTCGGATCAAGCGTTGCGAACAGCATGTCCTCGGCCAGCACCCCTGCCCCGGTCAGCCGGTTGAACAGCGTCGACTTGCCGGCATTGGTGTAGCCGACGATCGCCACCACCGGAAACGGCACCTTCTTGCGCTTGGCACGGTGCAGGTCGCGCGTGCGCCGCACCGTTTCCAGCTCGTGCTTCAGCTTGGTGATCTTGTCCTGCAGGATGCGACGGTCGGATTCGATCTGGGTTTCGCCGGGGCCGCCGAGGAAACCCGCGCCGCCGCGTTGCCGCTCGAGGTGGGTCCAGCTTCGCACCAGCCGGCCCTTCTGGTAGTTGAGATGCGCAAGCTCGACCTGCAGCGTGCCTTCCTTGGTGCGCGCCCGCTCGCCGAAGATCTCGAGGATGAGCCCGGTGCGATCGAGCACCTTGGCGTTCAGTTCCTTTTCGAGATTGCGCTGCTGCACCGGCGTCAACGGATGATCGACGATGACCAGCTCCGCCTTGCGTTCCTTCACGATATCCGCGAACTCGGCAACCTTGCCGCTGCCGAGCAGCGTGGCCGGCCGCGGATCGGCAACCGTCACCACCGCGGTGTGAACCGGGTTGAGATCGATGGCGCTGGCAAGCCCGACCGCTTCGTCGTGGCGTGCATCCGCCGAGCGGCTCAGGCGCGGACGGCTCGATTCGTCGTCGCCGCGCAGCTGGCGGGTAAGCACAGGCACAATAACGACGGCTCGGGTCGGATCCTTGGCTTCCGGCCCGAGTTGATGTCCTTGTTTTCCGCGAACGCTGCGGTCCGCGTCTTTCTCACGTGCCAATCAGGCGCCCTGGCTTTCCTCGCCATCGAACATCTGAACCGGCTGGCTCGGCATGATCGTGGAAATGGCGTGCTTGTAGACGAGCTGGGAGTGCCCATCACGCCGCAACAACACACAAAAATTGTCGAACGAAGTGACGACTCCGGTCAGCTTCACGCCGTTGATGAGGAAGATGGTAAGTGGATTTTTGCTCTTGCGAACTGAATTCAGGAACAGGTCCTGAAGGTTTTGCGATCGTTCCGCCATTTTTCTTGTCTTTCGCCGATCCCCTTCGGTTTACGAGCCAATGCGCCAAATTACGCGGCACCTGTCAAGCGCGCAAACCCCCTCTTGCCGACACAATGGCAAGCAGAATGAGATAGTTGAGGTTACTTCCAGTTGTGCGGTTATCAGGCTGGACTTTTTTCCGCAACGTCAAAAAAGGCCTGCCGCAACGAAAGTGTCATAGAACCGGGATGGCCATTTGCGATCGGCGTGCCGTCGATTTCGACCACCGGCATGGCAATAGTCGTCGCCGAACTGATGAACGCCTCCCTGGCTGCCTTGGCTTCGGCGACCGAAAAGCCGCGCTCCTCGATCTTGAGGCCGAGCTTGGCGGCGACATCGAAAAGCGTCGTGCGGGTAATGCCGCGCAGGATGCCGTGCTCGGCCGGCCGGGTCACCAGCACGCCGTCGCGGGTGACGATCCAGGCGTTTGACGAGCCGCCTTCCTTGACGTTGCCGTCGGTGTCGACGAACCAGGCCTCCTGGGCGCCCGCTTCCCTGGCCTTCTGCTTGGCGAGCACATTGGGCAAGAGGCCTGTGCTCTTGATGTCGACGCGGTCCCAGCGGTTCTCCGGAACGGTGATGACCTTGATGCCGCTCTCCACCCGCTTTGCACTCGCGGCCGGATCGGCTTTCCTGGCGGTTATGACCAGGGAAGACTTCGTGCCTGCCGGCGGAAAGACGAATTCGCGGCTGGCGACGCCGCGCGTCACCTGCAAATAGACCAGGCCGTTGACCACTCCGTTGCGATTGACCACCTCGCGCAGCAGCATCGGCAGCACCCCTTCCGAGACGGGCCAGGCGATCGACAGTTCTTTCAGCGAGCGCTTGAGCCGGGCAAGATGGCGCGGCATGTCGACGATATGGCCGTGCGCCACTTCGCAGACCTCATAGACGCCGTCCGCGAACTGGTAGCCGCGGTCCTCGATATGGACGCTGGCTTGGGCATGGACGACATAACGCCCGTTGACATATGCAATGCGCGGCATGGGTATCCTCAGGGAAACATCCGGCTTTCTTAGGTGATTCCGCCCCTGGCCGTAATGAACAATCGCGTGGGCCACGCCCGGTTCTAAGCAATGCCGGACGGAGGGCTACGGCGATCCCGCCGAGCCTAAGCGCTGCACACTTTTCCTGGAATTGCTTAGACGCCGAGCGACTTCAGCTTGCGATGCAAGGCGGACCGTTCCATGCCGATGAATTCGGCCGTCTTCGAGATGTTGCCGCCGAAGCGGTTGATCTGGGCGATCAGATAGTCCTTCTCGAACTGCTCGCGTGCCTCGCGCAGCGGCAGCGCCATGATGTGCTGGTCCGACTGGTTGGGCGTGCGTGGCATGACGTCGCCTATCTCGGAGGGCAGAAGGTCGGCGGTGATCGGTGCATCGGGATTGTCCCCTCGCGCCAGGATCATCAGTCGTTCGACATTGTTGCGCAGCTGGCGAACATTGCCCGGCCAGTTATGCGCCTGCAGCACGGCCAGCGCATCATCGCCGATGCGGCGCGGCTTGATGCCGGCCTGGCGCGCGATCTGCTTCATGAAATTGTCGACGAGGTAGGGGATGTCCTCGCGCCGCTCGGCGAGCCCCGGCACCATGACCGGAACCACCGCCAGGCGATGGTAAAGGTCCTCCCGGAAACGGCCGTCGGCGATCATCGCCTCCAGGTTTTGCGAGGTTGAAGAGATGATGCGGACATCGACTTTGACGCGCTTGGTGCCGCCTACCCGCTCGAACTGCTGCTCAACCAGCACGCGCAGGATCTTGTTTTGCGTCTCACGCGGCATATCGGCGACTTCGTCGATGTAGAGGATGCCGCGATGCGCCTCTTCCAGCGCGCCGACCTTGCGCTCGGTACCGTTCGATTCGGTGCCGAACAGCTCGATCTCCATGCGTTCAGGCGTGATGGTGGCCGCGCTCAGCGTGACGAACGGACCGGTCTTGCGCGACGACAGCGCGTGGATGGCGCGCGCCGTCAGTTCCTTGCCGGAGCCGGAAGGGCCGACGATCATGACGCGGCTGTTGGTGGGCGCGACGCGCTCGATGGTCTGCCGCAGCTGGCTCATGGCCGACGACATGCCAATCAGGTCGAAGGTCTCGCCGCTGCGCTGCTTGAGGTCGGAAACCTCACGCCTCAGCTTGGATGTCTCCAGGGCGCGCTCGGCGATCAAGATGAGGCGATCGGCCTTGAATGGTTTCTCGATGAAGTCGTAGGCGCCGCGCCGGATGGCCGACACCGCCGTTTCGATGTTGCCGTGGCCGGAGATCATCACCACCGGCATGCTCGGATGCATGGTCTTGATCTCGTCGAGCAGCGCCAGGCCGTCGAGGCGGGAGCCCTGCAGCCAGATGTCGAGGAAAATCAGCCGCGGCGCGCGATCGGCGATCGCCGCAAGTGCGCTGTCGGCATCGTGTGCCGTGCGGGTTTCATGGCCCTCGTCGCTCAGTATACCGGCGACAAGTTCGCGGATGTCTTCCTCGTCATCGACGATGAGAATGTCAGACGCCATTATCGACCTTTTCAGTTTCTCGTTCGTGTTCGTTTCGGCCTTCACCGCGTGGCGGCGCGGCTACGACCGTTGCCGGCGGTAGGATGATCGAGATCATCGCACCCCGGCCGTCATGGAAATCCGGTGGCGCGTCGTGCAATTCGAGACGGCCGCCATGGTCCTCCACGATCTTCTTGACGATAGCGAGGCCAAGTCCGGTGCCCTTTTCGCGCGTCGTCATATAGGGCTCGAGAAGCCTTTGGCGATTCTCGCGCGGCAGCCCCTTGCCGTTGTCGATAACGTCGATTCGTATGGCGCCATCTTGGCGTCCTGCCTGAATCCGGATTGTGCCGTCCGAACGGCCTTTCGCATCAAGTCCGTCGATGGCCTCGGCCGCGTTCTTGATGAGGTTGCCGAAGGCCTGAGCCATCAAGCGGCTGTCGAAAGTGCCTTTCAACGGCTCGCTGCCGAAGTCGCGTTCGAAGGCGATGTCGGAGCGGCTGACCTCGACCAGGAAGGACGCTTCCCGCAACGACTCACGAAGGTCTATCGCCTTCATCTCCGGCTTCGGCATGCGGGCGAAGGCCGAGAACTCGTCGACCATGCGACCAATGTCCTCAACCTGGCGGATGATGGTATCGGTGCACTGATCGAAAACCTCGCGGTCCTCGGTGATGACCTTGCCGTAGCGGCGCCTGATGCGCTCGGCCGAAAGCTGGATCGGCGTCAGCGGGTTCTTGATCTCATGCGCGATGCGCCGCGCCACATCCGCCCAGGCCGACGAACGCTGCGCCTGGACGAGATCTGTGATGTCGTCGACGGTGACCACATAGGATTTCTCCTCCTCGCCGTCGTCGCCGGACTCGACGGTAACCTGGACATTGAAGGTGCGCTCCAGGCCGGTGCGGAAGAAGGTCACCTGCTCGCGATAGACCGGCTTGCCGGACTGCCGCCCGATCTCGAAGACACGGCCGACAAGCGGCAGGACCGCCGAAAGATTCTGGCCGAGCGTCGCATTTGCCGAAATGGTCAGCATGGTCTCGGCCGAGCGATTGACGATTGTGATGGTGCCGTAGGGGTCGACGCCGATGACGCCGGCGGTGACGCCGGCGAGCACCGCCTCGGAGAAACGCCGGCGCTCGTCGATCAGATCCTTGGCCGAGAGCAGCTCGTTGCGTTGCGATTTGAGCTCCAGGATCATGTTGTTGAAGGTCTCGCCGAGCGAAGCGACGTCGCCATCGGACTGGCGCACGGGAACGGCAACATCGAGATTGCCGGTCGCCACCTCATCGGCCGCGCCGATCAGTTGGCGGATCGGCCGCACGATCCGGTCGGCGACCGCAATGCCGGTCCAGATCGCCGAAAGCGTGATGATCAGCGTGAGCGATAGATAAGGCAACGCAAAGGCGACCTGCGAGGTCCGGCGATTGTCTTCCAGGTTGCGGTATTCGTCGGTGTTGCCCCTGACGATCTGGCGCGCCTTGATCACGTCGGGATCGACCAGCCGTATCGTATAGAGGTAAAGCCCTTCGATCTCGCGCAGTTTGATGATGGCGCCCATGATGTTGCGGGTGCGCGGCTCTATCAGCACCGGCTTGCCGCCGGCCGCGGTGTCGACAGCGCCCGTGGGCGGCTCCGGCATGGGGAAATCGGCATCGGTCTTTGCATTCATGACGAACGAGCCGTCAGGCTTGATCAGGGCCGCATGCGCCAATCCGCGGCCCACGGCTTCCTTGTTCAACAGATCGAGGAACCCGCCCTTGTCCAGACCATAAAGCGTGCGCGAGGCCTCGAGATCGTATGCCATGGACAATGTCGTGCCCTGGAGATTCCGCGCGTTCTCCTGCACATAGGCATCGGCAATCGACAGCGACGAGTTGACGATCGCCTTGGTGCGTATCTCGAACCAGCGGTCTAGGCCGATGTCGAGCGTGATCGAGGCGATGATCGCCACCATGATGGCGGGAATGGCGGCAACCAGTGCGAACATGGCGACGATGCGCACATGCAGCCGCGAGGCAGCCCTGCCGTGGCGCCGTGCCAGGACGATGCGACGCACCTCGCGGGCGATCAAGGCGATCAGGAACAGGACAAACACGGCATTGGCCGCGATCAGGGCCCAGGTCGCGTGGGCGGTCGGCGCGATCGGCGTTGCGCCGACCAGGATGGCAAACGAGATGGCCGCCGTGATTATCGCGCCGGCAATAGCGACCACGCCGGGCAACGCCAGCAACCGTCGCCCGTCACGCGTGCCGGTCTGGTTGAAAAGCGATTGGTTCAGGGTCGGAGCCTCAGCTGCCATGTGGCGGTACACAGTCGGTCATTGCGTCGGATGTATGCAACGCATTGTGGCGATTATGCAACAAGTGTGGCCGGGAAGATAATCTTTCCCAGACAAAATTCACCGAAGGGCTGAGGTGACGCTACGGCTGCCTGGCCGACTTGTAGACGCTGACGCCAAGCTCGCGGATCTTCTTGCGGAGCGTGTTGCGGTTGAGCCCCAGAAGCTCCGCCGCCTTGATCTGGTTGCCGCGCGTCGCCGTCATCGAAGCAAGCACCAGCGGATACTCGACCTCGGCAAGAATGCGCTGATAGAGCCCGGCCGGCGGCAATTCGCCGGCGAAGGAGGCGAAATAACGCTGCAGGAAATGCTCGACCGCCTGGCCGATCGACAGATCGTCGGGGATGAGCGCGCCGCCGTCCGGCACGACCGGCCTTTCGCCGGTCTTGAGCTCGGACTCGATGATCTCCGACGAAATTTCGTCCTGCGAGTAGAGGGCGGCCAGCCGGCGCACCAGGTTTTCCAGCTCGCGCACATTACCCGGCCAGGGATAGCGCTTCATGAGCTCGATGCCGCCGGACGATATGCGCTTGGTCTGCAGGCCCTCGCTGGCGCCCTGCTTGAAAAAATGCCGCACCAGGTCGGGAATGTCCTCGGAACGCTCGCGCAGCGCCGGCAGCCTGAGCGGCACGACATTGAGACGGTAGAACAGGTCCTCGCGGAACAGGCCCTGGTTGATCAGCGTGCGCAGGTCCTTGTTGGTGGCCGCGACGATGCGCACATCGGTCTTGATCGGCGTGCGGCCGCCGACCGTGGTGTATTCGCCCTGCTGCAGCACACGCAGCAGCCGCGTCTGCGCCTCCATCGGCATGTCGCCGATCTCGTCGAGGAACAGCGTGCCGCCCTCGGCCTGCTCGAAACGGCCGCTGGAGCGGTTCTGGGCGCCGGTGAAGGCGCCCTTCTCGTGACCAAAGAGCTCCGATTCGATGAGGTCGCGCGGAATCGCCGCCATGTTGATGGCCACGAACGGGCCGCCGCGGCGGCGGCCATATTCATGCAGCGCGCGCGCCACCAGCTCCTTGCCGGTGCCGGACTCGCCGCTGATCATGACCGTGAGGTCGGTCTGCATCATGCGCGCCAGCATGCGGTAGATATCCTGCATGGCAGCGGAGCGGCCGACCAGCGGCATCGTCTCCGGCTGGTCTTCCGCGCGGGCATCGAGCTTCGGCCGCTTCGGCTCGGCCAGCGCCCGGTTGACGATGTTGAGCAGCTCCGTCAAGTCGAACGGCTTCGGCAGGTATTCGTAGGCGCCGGTCTCAGAGGCGCGGATGGCGGTCATGAAGGTGTTCTGGGCGCTCATGACGATGACCGGCAGCTCGGGCCGCGCCTTCTTGATGCGCGGCAGCATGTCGAAGGCGTTTTCGTCGGGCATCACCACGTCGGTGATGACCAGATCGCCCTCGCCCGCCGCGACCCAGCGCCACAGCGTCGAGGCATTCGACGTCACCCGCACCTCGTGGCCGACGCGTGACAGCGCCTGGTTGAGCACGGTGCGGATCGCCGCATCGTCGTCGGCGACCAGAATATTGCCGCGAGCGCTCATGTGCGGTCTCCTTCAGCTTCGTCGCCCGAGCCCTGCGAAATCTCTTTCCAGGCCGGCAGCAGGATGCGGAACGTCGTCCCGCGCGGCGTCGAATCGCATTCGATGATGCCGCCATGCTCGCCGACGATCTTGGCGACCAGCGCCAGCCCGAGGCCGGAGCCGTTCGGTTTTGTGGTGATGAACGGATCGAACAGGATCGGCAGGATGTCCTCGGAAACACCGGGACCGTTGTCACGCACGCAGAATTCCAGCGGCAGCGAGACTCGGTCCTGCGTGCCGGGCACGGAGACGCGAATGCCGGGCCGGAAGGCCGTCGACAGCACGATCTCGCCCTGCGGGTCGGCGCCGATCGCCTCCGCGGCGTTCTTGACCAGATTGAGGAAGACCTGGATCAGCTGATCGCGGTTGGCGAAGACCGGAGGCAATGATGGATCATATTCCTCCAAAATCTTGATCCGCCTTGCAAAACCGTTCTTCGCGATCGCCTTCACATGATCGAGCACGACGTGGATGTTGACCGGATAGCGCTCGATCGGCCGCTCGTCGGAAAACACTTCCATGCGGTCGACCAGCGAGACGATACGGTCGGTTTCGTCGGTGATCAGGCGGGTCAGCGCGCGATCCTCATCGGAAGCGGAAAGCTCCAGCAACTGGGCAGCGCCGCGGATGCCGGAGAGCGGGTTCTTGATCTCATGGGCGAGCATCGCGGCAAGACCGGTGACGGAGCGCGCGGCACCGCGATGCGTCATCTGGCGGTCGATCTTGTCGGCCATCGACCGTTCCTGGAACATGACGACGACAGAGCCCGGAAATTCCGGCACAGGCGCGACATAGAGATCGACCATCTTCTCGATGCCAAGGCGCGGCGAGGACACGTCAACGCGGTATTCGTTGACCGGCGCGCGGCGCTCGCGCACCTGGTCGACCAGCGTCAGCAACGGGCTGCCGAAGGGCACCAGCTTGGCGAGCGTGTTGCGGGCAAGCATATTCGCGCTAGAGCGGAAGAAGTCCTCGGCATCGGCGTTGGCGAAAGTGATGAAGCCGTCGGGATCGACCATGATCACCGGGCGGCGGATGGTGTTGAGTACGATATTGGCGGCATCCGCCATATCGGCCTGCCGGGGAACATCGGCCTTCATGCGGCGCTCCGCAACCTGATCGATGGCAGGCTGTCGGCAAACACGCTGCGCAAGCCTGCAATGACCTCCCCCGGCTCGAAGGACGTGAGAATAGCTTTGCGCTGCTCGGCTGAAACATCGGGAGCATGGCGGTCGAGATACCAGCCGAGGTGCTTGCGCGCCTGGCGCAGCCCGCTTTCGGCGCCGTAGAGCGAGAGCATATCCTCGTAATGCGACACGACATAGTCGGCGAGCGCCTGCGGCGTTTGCGGAGTGCCTTGAGCGGGTGCACCAGTTGCGGCGGCCGCGATGTTGCCCGCGACCCAGGGGGCGCCATAATGCGCGCGGCCGATCATCACTGCGTCGGCGCCGGACTGTTCGAGGATTGTCGCCGCCTCTTCCGGCGAGCCGACATCGCCATTGGCCACCACCGGGATCGAGACGGCTTGCTTGACTCGCGCGATGGCGCGCCAGTCTGCCTTACCCTGATAGAATTGGCAGCGGGTGCGGCCGTGCACGGTCACCATCCTGACGCCGGCCTGTTCGGCGCAGCGCGCCAGCATCGGCGCGTTGAGCGCGCTTTCATCCCAGCCGAGCCGCATCTTGACCGTCACCGGCACCGAAACGGCTGCGACCACGGCCTCGATCAGCGACAGGGCATGGTCGAGGTCGCGCATCAGCGCCGAGCCGGCATAGCCGCCGGTCACCTTCTTCGCCGGGCAGCCCATGTTGATGTCGATGATATCGGCACCCTCGCCCGCCGCGATTCGCGCGCCCTCGCCCATATGGATCGCCTCGCGGCCGGCCAGCTGCACCATATGCACCGGCAGGCCGGAATGGCGGATGCGCAGGTCGCAGCCGGCCCGGCCCTTGGCCAACTCGCCGCTCGCCACCATCTCGGACACGACCAGCCCCGCGCCATGCGCATAGGCACGCTGCCGGAACGGCTCGTCGGTGATGCCGGACATCGGCGCCAGGAAAATCCTATTGCGGATTTTTATCCCGCCGACATCAAGTGGCGATGCCAATGTGGTCAGTTCAGCCATGCACAAAAACCAAGCATGTTCGATCGTTGCACATTCTCTAGCCAGAAGTGTGGCATTGTGCAACGCGCAATGACGTCACATTAAGGCGCATTTTGGAAAATGCTGGCCTTCGGCCATCACCCCGACTAGGACCGATCGGAATGAGCGAGGCAAGCGAAAAGCAAGCGGCCGCCCCAAGCGGCGGGATCGGGGTGGTGATCGTTGCCGCCGGCCGCGGCGCGCGCGCCGGACAGGCCGACGGTCCGAAGCAATATCAGCGCATCGGCGGCCGTGCCGTCATCGCCCATACGTTGGACATCTTCCTCTCCCATCCGATGATCGGTCCCGTGGTCGTGGCCATTCATGCCGACGACGCCGAACTCTTCCAACGCGCGGCCGAAGCGCATGGCGATCGCCTTGTCGCCGTTATCGGCGGCCCTTCGCGCCAGGCGTCCGTCCGGCTCGGCCTCCTGGCGCTGAGGGACAAGGCGCCGTCAAAAGTGCTGGTGCATGATGCCGTACGCCCGTTCGTCGACGCCGGGCTGATCGACCGCACCATCGAAGCCATCGGCGAGCGCCAGGGCGCGCTGCCGGCACTGCCCGTCGCCGACACGCTGAAGCGGGAATCGGCGACTGGCATGATCGACGAGACGGTATCTAGGGCCGGCCTTCATGCGGCGCAAACGCCGCAGGGTTTTCCATTCTGGCCGCTGCTCGCCGCGCATGAAAAGGCGCATCGGTTGGGCAAAACCGAGTTCACCGACGACGCTGCGATCGCCGAATGGGCACAGATACCGGTCAAGATCGTTCCCGGATCGCCGGACAACGTCAAACTCACCTGGGCAAGGGACATCGCATTGGCCGACCAGCGGCTTTCGAGCGCGCAGCAGCGCTTCCCGGATATTCGCACCGGCAATGGCTACGACGTGCACGCGTTCGAGCCCGGCGACCATGTAACGCTCTGCGGCGTCGCCATTCCCTATGGGCGAAAACTCTCCGGCCATTCGGACGCCGATGTCGGGCTTCACGCGCTCACGGACGCGCTGCTCGCCACCTGCGGCGCCGGCGATATCGGCACGCATTTCCCACCGTCCGATCCGCAATGGAAGGGTGCTGCCTCGAAGATCTTCGTCGAGCACGCGGCGAAGCTGGTGCGCGAGCGAGGCGGCCGCATCGCCAATGCCGACATCACGCTGATCTGCGAGGCGCCGCGCGTCGGGCCGCATCGCGCGGCTATGACGGAGGCGCTCTCCGCCATGCTCGGCATTGCGCCCGAGCGCATTTCGATCAAGGCCACGACCAACGAGAAGCTCGGGTTTGTCGGGCGCGGCGAAGGCATCGCCGCGATCGCCACGGCCAGCGTCGTCTATCCGGGAGACGTGCCGGCATGAGCAACGCCGAACTCGCAAATGCCCTGCTCCAGGCTTGCCAGCAGCGCGGCATCATGCTGGCGACGGCCGAAAGCTGCACCGGCGGCCTGATCATAGCCGCGCTCACCGACATTGCCGGATCCTCCGCCGTGGTCGATCGCGGCTTCATCACCTATTCCAACAAAGCCAAGATGGAGATGCTCGGCGTTTCCGCGGCCACGCTCGATGCGCATGGCGCGGTCTCGCGCGAGACGGTGCTGGAGATGGCCGCAGGCGCGCTGACGCATTCGCAAGCGAGCCTGTCGCTCGCCGTCACCGGCATTGCCGGCCCCAGCGGCGGCTCGGCCGACAAGCCGGTCGGTCTTGTCTGGTTCGCTATTGCATTGGCCGGGCAGCCGGTTGTCGCGGAGCGGCAATTGTTCGGCCACAAGGGTCGCGAATTCATCCGGCATGAGACGGTGCGGCACGCGCTGCAACTCGGGTTGCGGGCGCTGGGCGAGCGTTAGGCGGGCTTTACACCGTAAATCACGTTTGCCCGTTTCTCGAAGGCTTCCGAGAACATGCGGAAGGCATGGTCGAACATCGTGCCCATCACGGCGCCGAGTATGCGGCTCTTGAATTCGTAGTCGATGAAGAAATGCACCTCGCAGCCGCTGGTCGCGGGGTCGAAGCGCCAGATATTGCTGAGATATTTGAACGGGCCGTCTATGTATTTGACGTCGATCGCTTTCTCGTCGGGCTTCAGCAGCACCTGGGTCGTGAAGGTCTCGCGGATCGCCTTGTAGCCGATGCTCATGTCGGCAACCAGGATGGTGCGGCCGTCACGCTCCTTACGCGAGCGCACGGTGAGCGATTCACAGAGCGGAAGGAATTGCGGGTAAGCCTCGATATCCGCCACCAGCGCGAACATCTCGTCGGGTGTATGCGCGACGCGGCGTGTCGCCTCGAATTTCGGCATTGAAGGTCAGCTGGCCTTCGCGAGCTGCGCCTCGCGCGCCGCGCGCAGCCTGGCGAAATCCTCGCCGGCATGGTGCGAGGAGCGAGTCAGCGGGCTCGACGCCATCAGCAGGAAACCCTTCGTCTTGCCGATCGCCTCATAGGACTTGAACTCGTCCGGCGGGATGAAGCGGATCACCGGATGGTGCTTCTTGGAAGGCTGCAGATACTGGCCGATGGTCATGAAGTCGACATTGGCCGAACGCAGATCGTCCATCAACTGCAGCACCTCGTTCCGCTCCTCGCCGAGGCCGACCATGATGCCGGATTTGGTGAAGATCGACGGGTCGAGTTCCTTGACCCGCTGCAAAAGCCGGATCGAGTGGAAATAACGCGCGCCGGGGCGAACCGTCAGGTAATTCGACGGCACGGTTTCGAGATTGTGGTTGAAGACGTCGGGCTTGGCCGCAACCACGATCTCAAGCGCGCCATCCTTGCGCAGGAAGTCGGGCGTCAGGATCTCGATCGTCGTCAAAGGCGTTGCCTTGCGGATGGCGCGGATGACTTCGGCGAAATGCTGCGCGCCGCCGTCGTCAAGATCGTCGCGGTCGACGGATGTGATGACAACATGGCTCAACGCCATCTGCTCGACGGCATGCGCCACGCGCGCCGGCTCATCCGGATCGAGCGCAGTCGGGATGCCGGTCGCGACATTGCAGAAGGCGCAGGCGCGCGTGCAGATCTCGCCCATGATCATGAAGGTGGCGTGCTTCTTGTCCCAGCACTCGCCGATATTCGGGCAGCCGGCTTCCTCGCACACCGTCACCAGCTTGTGCGACTTCACGATCTCGCGCGTTTCGGCATAGCCCTTCGAAACCGGCGCCTTGACGCGGATCCAGTCGGGCTTGCGCAGCACCTCCTGGTCGGGCCGGTGCGCCTTTTCGGGATGCCGCGGGCGCGGCCGGTTGGCGATCGTGTCTACGACTGTGACCATCTCAAACCCTTCGCGGCCGCGATTTCGCCAGCCGCTTGTCTTGCGTCATCTAGGACTTTTCGAGACAAAGAAAAAGGCCGCGGCAGCGCATGCCGCCACGGCCATTTTCGCATAACGTTGGCTTCGGGTCAGCGACGCACGAGCCGTCCGACGAAGATCAGCAGGCAAGCGCCGATGAAGCCGGTGATCAGGTAGGCGACCCAGCCGACGCCGAACGACTGGATGTTGAGAGCCTGCAGGATCGCGTTCAGCACTATCGCGCCGACGATCCCCATGATGATGTTCATGAAGATGCCGGTGTTGCTCTTCATGACCATCTCGGCCAGCCAGCCAGCCAAGCCGCCGACGATGATGGCTGCGATCCAGCCGACGCCATTCATATGCATATGCCAATTCCTCCTCGATCAGGTGAAAATGCATCCGGATGCGAACCGCCTTGCCGTCAGCTTTCTCCGGCTGCCGCGTGTGAGTCTCGCCCGGCCACGTTAGCACGGATTGGCCATCGATCACCGACTGGTGACTTATCATGCGTTCAAAACGCGGCCATAGGCGTCGAGCACGCTCTCCTTCATCATCTCCGACAGTGTCGGATGCGGGAAGATCGTATGCATCAGCTCTTCCTCGGTCGTCTCTAGGTTCATAGCCACCACAAAACCCTGGATGAGCTCGGTCACCTCGGCGCCGACCATATGCGCGCCGAGCAGTTGCCCGGTCTTCTTGTCGAAGATGGTCTTGACGAATCCCTGGTCCTCGCCGAGCGCGATGGCCTTGCCGTTGGCGCTGAACGGGAAGCGGCCGACGCGGATGTCCTTGCCTTCCGCCTTGGCCTTCGCTTCGGTCAGGCCGACGGACGCGACATGCGGGCTGCAATAAGTGCAGCCGGGGATCTTCAGCTTGTCGATGGGGTGCACGCCTGGGAAATTGGCGATTTTCTCGACACAGACCACACCTTCGTGCTCGGCCTTGTGGGCGAGCATCGGCGGGCCGGCCACGTCGCCGATCGCGTAGATGCCGGGCACATTGGTCTTGCCGTAGCCATCGACGACCACGCAGCCGCGATCCGTCTTCACGCCAAGCGCTTCCAGGCCGAGATTCTCGATGTTGCCCTGCACGCCGACGGCCGAGATCATGCGGTCGGCGGCGATCTTCTCGACCTTGCCGTCCTTCATCTCGACATGCGCGGTGACCGAGGTGGCGCCCTTTTCAACCTTGGTCACCTTGGCTTCGAGGAGGATCTTCATGCCCTGCTTCTCGAACTGTTTTTGCGCGAATTTCGAGACCTCGGCGTCCTCGACCGGCATCACCGCCGGCAACAGTTCGACCACCGTCACGTCGGCGCCCATGGTGCGGTAGAAGGAGGCGAATTCGATGCCGATGGCGCCCGAGCCCATCACCAGCAGCGATTTCGGCATTTCCTTCGGCACCATCGCCTCGAAATAGGTCCAGATCAGCTTGCCGTCCGGCTCGATGCCAGGCAGCGCGCGCGGCCTGGCACCGGTCGCCAGGATGATGTGCTTGGCCGTGTAGGTGCCCTCGCCCTTGACGCCTTTCGGCACCGGCGGCTGCGGCTCCATCGCCTTCTTCGCCGTCTTCGAAACGACGACCTCGCCGGGCTTGGAAAGCTTCGCCTCGCCCCAGATGACGTCGACCTTGTTCTTCTTCATCAGGAAGCCGACGCCGGTGTTGAGCCGTAGCGACACCTTTCGCGAACGGTCGACCACGGCGGCCGTGTCCGGGCTGACCTTGCCGCCTTCAAGCTTCAGGCCGTAGTCCTTGAGGTGATCCGAATAATGCATGATCTCGGCCGAGCGCAGCAGCGCCTTGGTGGGGATGCAGCCCCAGTTGAGGCAGATGCCGCCAAGATGCTCGCGCTCGACGATCGCCGTCTTGAAGCCGAGCTGAGCGGAGCGCACCGCCGTGACGTAGCCGCCGGGGCCTGAGCCGATGATGATGACGTCGTAGGATTCAGCCACGGGCTTTTCTCCCTGATCTTTCTGGGGGTTAGAGTGCGAGCATGACGCGCACGAGCGGCGCTAGGGCCTGACCGATCCGCCGCGTGTTTTCCGCATCGAGGTGGACGCCGTCGAGCGGCGTGGTGGTGGCGACGGTGCCGGCGTCGAAGAAACCGCAGCCGGCCTCGTCGGCCAGCGCGGAATATTGCGGCGCCAGCCGCTTGGAGGCGTCGTCACCGCCGGCGAACATTTCCTTGAATTCGGCATTGTCGGTGCGTGTCACGACAGGCGGCGTGACAATGAGGATCTGTGGCGCCGGCCAGTCGAACGGGTAGTCATGGCCGCGCACGATGTTGATCAGCCGCTCCACGCCCTGCTTGGCCGCGACCGGATTGCCGTGGATCCAGGGCTTCATGTCGTTGGCGCCGAGCATGATGATCACGAGATCAAGCGGCGCATGGCTGGTCAGGATCGTCGGCAGGATGCGGGCGCCATTGCGATCGGCACCGGCCAGATGGTCGTCGAATGCCGTGGTGCGGCCGTTGAGACCTTCGGCGATGACCTCGACATCGCCCCCGAGTTCGGCCCCGAGAACGCTCGGCCAGCGGTCCTTCAGGGCATGACGGCCGAGGCTGGCAGCGTCGTAGCCCCAGGTCAGCGAGTCGCCATAGCAGAGAATTGTCTTCATGCGGTTGTCCCATCCTTGCCGAAAGCTGGCTGCAAGCGCCTGACGCGCCGGCGTGCGAAGAGCTCGCCGTCGGGATTGAACATGATCAGGGCGAAAAGGCTGGTGAAGAATTTCCGCACCGCCTTTTCCTTCCTACACCAGCATGCCCATCGGGTTTTCAATCATGCGCTTGAAGGCGCCGAGCAGTTCGGCGCCAAGCGCGCCGTCGACGGCACGGTGATCGGTCGACAAGGTAACCGACATCACGGTGGCAATCTTGATCTCGCCCTTCTTCACCACCGCCCGCTCCTCACCGGCGCCGACCGCCAGGATCGTCGCATGCGGCGGGTTGATGACGGCGGCAAAGTCCTTGATGCCGAACATGCCGAGATTGGACACCGCCGTCGTGCCGCCCTGATACTCTTCCGGCTTCAGCTTGCGGCTCCTGGCGCGGCTTGCCAGGTCCTTCATCTCGTTGGAGATGACCGACAGCGTCTTTTCATCCGCATGCCGGATGATCGGCGTGATCAGGCCGCCGGGAATCGAGACGGCAACGCCGACATCGGCGTGCTTGTGCTTGACCATGGCGTTCTCGGTCCAGGATGCGTTGGCGTCCGGCACCGCCATCAGCGCCATGGCCATGGCCTTGATCACCATGTCGTTGACCGAGAGCTTGTAGGCCGGAACCTCGCCCTTCTCGGTCTTCCTCATCGGCGCCGCGGCATTGAGCTGCGTGCGCAGCGCAAGCAGCGCATCGAGCTCGCAGTCGAGCGTCAAATAGAAATGCGGGATGGTGGACTTTGCCTCGACCAGGCGGCGCGCGATGGTCTTGCGCATATTGTCGTGCGGCACGAGCTCGTAGGAGCCTTCGGCGAACAGCCTCAGCACCTGGTCGTCCGACATCGGCTTTGGCGCGGGCGCCGGAGCGGACGGAGCGCCGCCGGAAGCGATCGCCGCTTCGACATCGACCTTCACCACGCGACCATGCGGACCGGAGCCGGTCAGCGCCGTCACGTCGACGCCGGCATCCTTGGCGATGCGGCGGGCCAGCGGCGATGCGAACACGCGATCGCCGGCGGCGTGGCCGTTGGCGATGGGAGCGGGCTCGGTCTTCGCCGGCGCGGGCGCCGCAGCGGCTGCCGCCGGCTTGGGTGCTTCCTTGGGCGCTTCGGGCTTCGGGGCTTCCGCTTTGGGCGCTTCAGCCTTGGGCGCGGCACCGCCGCCGCTCTTGGCAGCGGCCGCGGCATCCTCGCCTTCGCCGGCCAGGATGGCGATCAGCGCGTTGACCTTGACGCCCTCGGTGCCGGCCGGAACCACCAGCTTGGCGACCGTGCCTTCATCGACAGCCTCGACTTCCATCGTCGCCTTGTCGGTTTCGATCTCGGCGATCACATCGCCCGGCGAAACCTTATCGCCTTCCTTGACCAGCCATTTTGACAGATTGCCCTCTTCCATGGTGGGAGAGAGCGCCGGCATGGTGATGTTGATTGGCATGATGTCCTCCCGACCGGCTCAGCGATAGGTAACGGCTTTGACGGCCTCGACGACTTCACCGACGTTTGGCAGCGCCAGCTTCTCGAGGTTCGCCGCATAAGGCATCGGCACATCCTTGCCGGCGATGGTGATCACCGGCGCATCGAGGAAGTCGAAGGCGCGCTGCGAGACCTGGTTGGCGATGTGATCGCCGACCGAGTTCTGCGGAAAGCCTTCTTCCACCACCACGAGGCGATTGGTTTTCTTCACCGAAGCGATGATCGTGTCGAAGTCGAGCGGCCGGATGGTTCTGAGATCGATGATCTCGGCATCGATGCCCATGCCGCGCAGCTCGGCCTCCGCCTTGACCGCATAGGTCATGCCGATGCCGAACGAGACGATCGTCACATCCTTGCCCTGCTTATGGATGCGCGCCTTGCCGATCGGCAGCACGAAGTCGTCGAGCTTCGGCACATCGAAGGAATGGCCGTAGAGAATCTCGTTCTCCAGGAAGATGACCGGGTTCGGATCGCGGATCGCCGCCTTGAGCAGGCCCTTGGCGTCGGCGGCCGTATAGGGCATCACCACCTTCAGGCCGGGGATATGGCTGTACCAGGCGGCATAGCATTGCGAGTGCTGCGCGGCGACGCGGGCCGCGGCTCCATTCGGGCCACGGAAGACGATCGGCGCGCCCATCTGGCCGCCGGACATATAGAGCGTCTTGGCGGCCGAGTTGATGATCTGGTCGATCGCCTGCATGGCGAAGTTGAACGTCATGAACTCGACGATCGGCTTCAGCCCCGCCATCGCGGCGCCGACGCCGACGCCGGCAAAGCCGTGCTCGGTGATCGGCGTGTCGACGACCCGTCGCGGCCCGAATTCCTGCAGCAGGCCTTGCGTGATCTTGTAGGCGCCCTGGTACTCGGCGACCTCCTCGCCCATGACGAAGACATCGCCGTCGCGGCGCATTTCCTCGGCCATCGCATCACGCAACGCTTCGCGAACCGTGGTCGAAACCATCTCGGTGCCGGCGGGGATATCCGGGTCCGCCGCGATCTCCGCCTTCGGCGCGGCGGCGACAGGAGCGGCAGCGTCGCTTTTAGCCGCGGCTTGTGCCGGCGCCGGTGCGGCTTTTTCAGCCTTGGCGGGTTCTTCTTCGCCGATGCCTTCGCCGGCCTTGTCGACGTCCTCGCCGTCGACGGCAAGCACGGCAATGACCGCGTTGACCTTGACGCCTTCGGTGCCGGCGGGAATCACGATCTTGGCGAGCGTGCCTTCGTCGACGGCTTCGACTTCCATCGTCGCCTTATCGGTCTCGATCTCAGCGATGACATCGCCGGCGACGACCTTGTCACCTTCGTTCTTCAGCCATTTGGAAAGATTGCCCTCTTCCATCGTCGGCGAGAGCGCGGGCATGAGAATTTCGATCGGCATGTCCTTGCCCTCTCCTTAGAGTACGATGTCGGTCCAGAGCTCGGACGGATCCGGCTCGGCGTCGTTCTGGGCGAATTCGGCGGCGTCGGCGACGATGTCCCGGACATCCTTGTCAATGGCCTTGAGCTCGTCCTCGCCTGCCCACTTCTTGTCGAGCAGCCGCACCCGCACCTGCTCGATCGGGTCGTGCTCGGAGCGCATCTTCTGCACTTCCTCCTTGGAGCGGTATTTGGCGGGGTCGGACATCGAATGACCGCGATAGCGGTAGGTCTGCATCTCGAGGATCAGCGGGCCGTTGCCGGCACGGCACCATTCGGTAGCGAGGTCGCCCGCGGCCTTTACGGCGCGAACATCCATGCCGTCGACCTGGATGCCTGGGATCTTGAAGGAGGCGCCGCGGTTGGAGAAGTCGGTCTCGGCCGACGAGCGCGACACGGACGTGCCCATGGCGTAGCGGTTGTTCTCGATGATGTAGATCACCGGCAGCTTCCACAACGAGGCCATGTTGAAGCTTTCATAGACCTGGCCCTGGTTGGCGGCGCCGTCTCCGAAATAGGTCAGGGCGACGTTCTTGTTGTCGCGGTAGCGGTTGGCGAAGGCGAGACCGGTGCCGAGCGACACCTGCGCGCCGACAATGCCGTGACCGCCATAGAAATGCTTCTCCTTGGAGAACATGTGCATGGAGCCGCCCTTGCCCTTCGACAGGCCGCCGCGGCGGCCTGTGAGCTCGGCCATGACGCCGCGCGGCGACAGTTCCATCGCCAGCATATGGCCGTGGTCGCGATAGGCGGTGATCATCTGGTCGCCTTCGACCAGCGCCATCTTCATGCCGGTGACGACGGCCTCCTGGCCGATATAGAGATGGCAGAAGCCGCCGATGAAGCCCATGCCGTAAAGCTGGCCGGCCTTCTCCTCGAAGCGGCGGATCAAGAGCATGTGCCGGTAGGCGGAAAGCTCTTCTTCCTTGGTGAAATCAGCGGGCTTGGGCGCTGACAGATTGGGCTGTTTGTCGGATCTGGATTTGGCGGGCGCTTTTTTGGCGGCGGTGGCCATGCATCACTCCCTGTTGGCGTCTCTTTGCGGACATTCAGGGAGATCGATCGCCTCCCCACCGATTTGCGCGAGGCTAACATGCAAGGATGCATTGCGCCATGCTGAAAAATGCATGGCTGGCATGCATCTAAGCGATTAGAATCATTGCGAATAAGGGCGATTAACCGAAATTCGGTTATTTCGTCGGAGCGGGCAGCATGATGGTGATTTCGTCGGGCTGGGACAGATTGAGCGCCTTTCGGGCCTGCTCGTCAAGCATGTCCTTCTCGAGCGTGCCTTCGTGCATCAACTGGACACGGCGCTCGAAGTCGATCCGGCGCGCCTTCACGGCATCAAGCTGGGTCTGCAGTTCGACCGCCCGGGCCTCGAGCCGATATTTGGAGTAGATGCCGAACTCGCCGTGATAGGCATGGAAGCCGAAATAGGCCAGGAAGAGCACGCAAAGCGAAGGGATGATCAGCCTGCCGGTGTTTCTCTGCTTGTGCTGACGTGTCCACATGACCCGAACCCTCGCAGCCGCGAACGCAAGCGGCCATGAGTCGTATTTCGCCCGATTGTGCTTAATGGACGGTTACGGGCGACCTGTTGCAGGATCGCTGGAAACGAAAAAGGGCGGGAATGCCCCGCCCTTTTCAGACTGTTCGAACAGGCCGGATCAGCCCTTGACCACCGACTTGCCGGCGTAGCGCGCCTGCTTGCCGAGCTCTTCCTCGATGCGGATGAGCTGGTTGTATTTGGCCATGCGGTCCGAACGCGACAGGGAGCCGGTCTTGATCTGCCCGCAATTGGTGGCGACCGCGAGGTCGGCAATGGTCGAATCCTCGGTCTCGCCCGAGCGGTGCGACATGACGGCGGTGTAGCCGGCCTTGTGCGCGGTCTCGACCGCGTCGAGCGTCTCAGTCAGCGAGCCGATCTGATTGACCTTGACCAGGATCGAATTGGCGACATCCATGCGGATGCCGTCGCGCAGCCGCGCCGTGTTGGTGACGAAGAGGTCGTCGCCGACGAGTTGGGTCTTGTTGCCGATCAGATCGGTCAGGATCTTCCAGCCTTCCCAGTCGTCCTCGGCAAGGCCGTCCTCGATGGTGATGATCGGATAGTCGGCAGCCAGCTTGGCGAGATACTTGGCCTGCGCCTTCGGATCGCGGGTCTTCTTCTCGCCCTCATAGACGTAGTTGCCGTCCTTGAAGAACTCGGTCGCCGCGCAGTCGAGGCCGAGCGCAACATCCTCGCCTGGCTTGAAGCCGGCCTTCTCAATCGATTCCATGATGAAATCGAGCGCCGCAGGGGCGCTCTTCAGGTTGGGGGCGAAGCCACCCTCGTCGCCGACATTGGTGTTGTGGCCGGCGTCCTTGAGCTTCTTGCGCAGCGTGTGGAAAATCTCCGAGCCCCAACGCACGCCGTCGCGCAGCGTCGGCGCGCCGATCGGCAGGATCATGAATTCCTGAAAGTCGATCGGGTTGTCGGCATGCGCGCCGCCATTGATGATGTTCATCATCGGCACCGGCAGGATCTGCGCCTTGGTGCCGCCGACATAGCGGTAGAGCGGCAGGCCGGCGGCTTCGGCCGCTGCCTTGGCGACCGCCAGCGACACGCCCAGGATGGCGTTGGCGCCGAGGCGGCTCTTGTTCGGGGTGCCGTCGAGCTCAATCATCGTCTGGTCGATATGGATCTGGTTCTCGGCTTCCATACCGCCGATCGCCTCGAACAGCTCGCCATTCACCGCTTCGACGGCGCGCTGAACGCCCTTGCCGAGATAGCGTGGCCCGCCGTCGCGCAGTTCGACCGCTTCATGCGCGCCGGTCGATGCGCCCGAGGGCACCGCGGCACGGCCCATGGAGCCGTCTTCCAGCACCACGTCGACCTCGACGGTCGGATTGCCACGGCTGTCCAGGATTTCACGCCCGACAATGTCGATGATGGCGGTCATTTGCGATGTCCCCGATTGATCGATTGAAGCGTCGCGCCCCTCTTAGCCAAAGCGGCGCAAAAGGCAATCGGCGCCGCCGCAATTATTGCCGCGGGCCGGATTCACGAAGCGCAAATTTCTGTCATCATAAGTCATGCGCGTTGCGTGGCCTTCTCATCTATGGTCGCGTTCGCGCGGGGCGAAACAGGAGGAGTTTCGCCATGTCCCAGTTGAGCGGTATCGTGAGTTTGTTCTTGATCGCGGCGGCGTTCCTGACGTCATGCGACGATCAGAAGCCCCAGCAGAGTTCGGCAGAGCTATCGACTCTCAACGCAGCGGAGTAGGTAAACGTCAAAGGCCCCCGGCTTTATGTCGGGGGCCTTTCGATTTTCAGCTTGCCGATCGTGCGATCAATGCCAATAGGGCTTCACATGGTAATACTGGAATGAAGCATCGCGGGCGGCTTCGCCGTCGGCGCCGGTCAGCTCGTCGATCGAATATGCGGGCGCCGCCTGGAGCTGCTCCTTGGTGAACGGCACGACGTAGCCGCCTCTGTCCTCGTCATAATCGAGCGTCGCCCACGGAACGGCGTGATACTTCTCGCCCATGCCGAGGAAGCCGCCGAAACCGATGACGGCGAACATGATGCCGTTCGACATCTTGTCGAGCATCACATCTTCGATGCTGCCGATGCTCTTGCCTTCGGTGTTGTAGACAGATGTGCCGATGACGCGCGAGGCGGCAATGGCTTCGGTATGCCCGGACGGGGTGGTCATGATGGTGCTCCTCTCGTTGAATGCATGCATTGACAATGAGAGGAGCGCGCTAAGGTTCCCGACGACTTGCTTAGCTGTCGGTGAGGATGAAGGAGACTTTCATATTGACGCGATAAGCGGCGATCTTGCCGTCTTCGACGACGATCTTCTGGTCCTGGATCCAGGCGTCCTCCACGTTCTTCAGGGTCTTTGCGGCGCGCGCGATGCCCTGCTCGACGGCATCCTGAAAGCTCTTCGTGGACGACGACGTGATTTCGGTGACGCGGGCAACGGACATGGCTTCCTCCTGCCAGACGCTCAGTTACGAAAACGAGCGTAGTCCCGGCCCAATGCAACCACAAGCCGGCGCAGGATCGGGTCGGATCAGTGGCCCTTGGCGATCCGGTCGAAGGCCATCAGCTTTTCCAGCAGCGCCGGCATGTCCTTGAGAGGCACCATGTTGGGGCCATCCGAAGACGTCGAATTGTCCGGGTCCTGATGGGTTTCGATGAAGACGCCGGCGACGCCGACGGCAACGGCCGCGCGCGCGAGCGTTGCGACAAAGCGCCGTTCGCCGCCGGAGGAGCCGCCCTGCCCGCCCGGCTGCTGCACGGAATGGGTGGCGTCGAAGATCACCGGGGCGCCAATCTCGGCCATGACCGGCAGCGCGCGCATGTCCGAGACCAGCGTGTTGTAGCCGAAGGAGACGCCGCGCTCGGTGGTGAGCACATTCGGGTTGCCGGAGCCGGTGATCTTGGCGACGACGTTCTTCATGTCCCAGGGCGCGAGGAATTGCCCCTTCTTCACGTTGATGACCTTGCCGGTCTTGGCGGCGGCGACAAGCATGTCGGTCTGGCGCGACAGGAAGGCCGGGATCTGCAGGACATCGACATGGGGGGCTACGATCGCGCATTGCTCCTCGTTGTGGACGTCGGTCAGCACAGGAAGGCCAAACTCATTGCGCAGATCGTCGAAGATCGGCATCGCCGCATCGAGCCCCGCGCCGCGGGTCGCCGACAGCGAGGTGCGGTTGGCCTTGTCGTAGCTGGTCTTGTAGACGAGGCCGATACCCAGACGTTCCGTCAGTTCCTTCAGCGCGCCGGCCATGTCGAAAGCGTGCTGGCGCGATTCAAGCTGGCAAGGGCCGGCGATCAGCGACAGCGGCGCATTGTTGGCGAAGACGACCTTGCCGACGGTTACCGATGCATTGGGCGCCAGGGGCTTGCTCATGGGATCTCCCGGAAGATGAAGGCGGCGCCCTGTCCGGGCGCCGGTGGAACGACGATGTCATTGCCGCTCATGTTGTGATCGACGGCGCCGGCCGCAAGCGCGCGTGCAACTGTAGCTTTGTCGCGGATCGAGAAGACAACCGCCTCAAACCGCAAATGCGGTGAGGGCTCGGCCGCCAGACCGAAGCGCTGCCCGTAGCCCTGGGGCGTGACGACGCTCAGGGTTGCATTCGGCAACCGCACCGCGTCGCCGTCTGCCTCTGATCTGGCGGCGATCGAGATCAATGCGATCTGCGCGGAAGGCACATCGCTCACGGCGATCACCTCGACGATGCCGGTCACGCCATTGGCATGCGCCTGCAGCACCGTGCGATCGATCTTCGGCGCGTTGACGCGCTCGCAGGCGAAGAGGAAGGCGTCCGTCGCTCCCTTGCCGGCCGCGAAGGCCAGCTTGAAGGACGCCGTGTCGCTCTTTCCGTTCGCATCGGTGAACGCGCGTGAGAAACGCAGCGTATCGCCGGCCGAGAGGCCGGCTTTGACAAAGCGCATATGGTCGGCATCGGCATTGCCGGTTCCAAGCACGACGGCGGAAAAACCTTCATCGCCCAGTCCTTCGCGATAAAGGCGGTCGCGCGCTACGAAGACATTGCCGGCCGCAATCGCCTGTTCCGTCGCCTGCGCGTCTCCCACCGCCAACGGCTCGAGATAGGTGCCGTCGGCGAAAAAGACGCAAGCATTCTCCGTGCCGAAGGGGTGGATGCCTGTGGGTGCGACGACAAAGCCGAGCGAGGTCAGACGCGACCGGACGGCATCGAGGCTCGGTGTCGGCAGCACGAGATGGTCGAGCGGGTGGGCGGAGCTTTCGATCATGCCGGCGCGGTGTGCCTCATTCCGGCCGGCGGTTCAAGTGCACCGACCGTTGGCCGCGGCTTTGGCGGCTCAGGCAGCGGCCACGACATCCGCAGAATAGCGCAGCTCGCGCAGCGGCTTCACCTTGTTGGTCGTATCCGCGTAAATCGGATGCGCCTTGTAAGCGGCAAGGGCCGCCTCGTCCTCGAACTCGGCATAGACGACCACGTCGATCGCGTTGGAGAACAGGTCGACCTTGGTGTTGAGCGTCACCTCAAAATGCTTCGAGTGCGGAATGCTGCCAAGCGCCAGCAGGCCCGAGCGCACAGCCTCGACATCTTCCTTGCGCCGCACGCTGAAGAAAACGATGTGCCGGATCAAGCCAGCCTCCCTGATCTTCGATTCAGCGGTGTTTCTGTGGGAGCGAGGACCGGGCGTCAACCGGCAACGATGTCGCGCCCGAGGCGCGCAAACGTCAAGGGCCTCACCCAGTAACGAGGCGCACGATGCGCGACATTTCCCGCACGGTCACATCGAGGTAATGGCCATGGTTGTAGAGGCCATCCCAGATCAGAAAGAAGGCGATGGCGGCGATGACGATCACATAACGCATGTCTAAAACTATCGCATGTGGAAGTGGGGAACCAGAGGGGGAGCAACGGCAGCCGTTCCAGTTCACCGCTTTTTGCCCGGGCGCTTTCGGCCAGCTGAGCCTGCGCAAGAGGGGCGGCCGCATGGGCGCGAAGCCACGCTCGTGAGGCGACGGAATGAAACAGCGATCGGCCACCAGGCATCTCCGCTGCCGGCAGGCGACGGCCAGTGAATCAACTCTTGTCGTCGTCGCCCTGCGTGATCAGGCGCGCGCTGCGTTGGCCGGTAAGATAAATCCATAGCCAGCTAAGCGAGACCGCGAGGCGGTTGCGGAAGTCGATCAGGAAATAGATGTGCGCTATGCCCCAGAGCCACCAGGCGAGCCAGCCGGTGAGCTTGATCCAGCCGAAATCGATGGCGGCGGCGCGCTTGCCGATCGTCGCCAGGTCGCCGGCATGCCGGTACTGGAAGGGACGCGTCGCCGTGTCGCCGGCAAGTCGCGCCTTGATCGTCGCGGCGACATGCTTGCCCTCCTGCTTGGCGGAAGGCGCCACGCCCGGCACCGGTTTTCCATCCGGCCGCAGCACATGCGCGGTGTCGCCGATGACGAAAATGTCGGGATTGCCCGGCACGGTGAGGTCCGGTTCGACGATCACCCTGCCCGCCCGGTCGGCCGCCGCCCCCAGCCATTCGGCAGCTGGCGAAGCGGCAACGCCGGCCGCCCAGATGATCGTCCTTGCCGGCAGGCGCTTGTCGCCGAAGACGACGCCTTCGGCATCGAGCTGCGTGACGGGGCGCCCGAGCTCGACGGTGACGCCCAGCCGTTCCAGCGCCTTGCGGGCATAGTCGGAAAGCTGCGGCGCGAAATTGGCCAGGATCCGGTCGCCGGCTTCGATCAGCACGACGCGCGCCTGCCGCGTGTCGATATTGCGGAACTCGCCGCGCAACGTGTCATTTGCAAGCTCGACAATGGTGCCGGCGAGCTCGACGCCGGTCGGCCCGCCGCCGACAATGACCAGCGTCAGCAGCGCCTGGCGCCTGGTCGGATCGGTTTCGCGCTCCGCCTGCTCGAAAGCGAGCAGGATACGGCGCCGGATCGTCGTGGCATCCTCAAGCGTCTTCAGCCCCGGCGCGAACGGCTCCCATTCGTCATGGCCGAAATAGGCGTGGCGCGCGCCGGTGGCCAGCACCAGCGTGTCGTAGGGGATCGAGCTGCCGTCATCGAGCAGCACGCGCTTGCCGGCGCGATCGATGCCGGTGACATTGCCGAGAAGCGTCGTCACGTCCTTGCGCCTGCGCAGCAGATGACGGATCGGCCAGGCAACCTCCGAGGTTGCCAGCGATGTCGTCGCCACCTGGTAAAGCAGCGGTTGGAACAGGTGGTGATTGCGCTTGTCGATCATGGTGATGCGCACCGGTGCGCCAGACAGTGCACGGGTGAGTTCGAGCCCGCCGAAACCAGCGCCAACGACCACGACATGGTGCTTGGTTTCGCTCATTTCATCCACTCGCGACGTAAACTACCACACTGGATGTAAGTATTTTGTGCACTGCAACAACATCTTGCCGGGCAGGAAACATGCCCCAGAGTCGTCGCGTGGCGTCGTGAATGCACATGGAGCGCGCGCTGCCAGAGGTATAGCGTAAGACAGTATTACAGGACCTTATCATGGCTGATAATCGCGACGACGACGGGCCGGCCCAATACGCATCGCCGCCCTGCTTCATGCATGAACTCGACCCGCAATATCGGGAGCCGCTATCCGACTGGACGGATGTCAGGCGATGGCGCAAGGCCGAGCGCGAGCGGCTTATCAATGCCCGCCTCGCCGTTTCAGCCAACGCGCGCGCCGCCATGTCGGCACGCATCGCGGAAGGCATCGACGCGCTGATCGGCGACATAGATGGCCGGATGGTCAGCCTCTATTGGCCGTTTCGCGGCGAGCCGGATCTGCGCGGCTGGATGGCCTCGATCAACGAGCGCGGCGGCCGCACCGCGCTCCCTGTCGTCATCGAGAAGGGACAGCCGCTGGTCTTTCGCGCCTATAGACCGGGCGACCGGCTGGAAAAAGGCGTCTGGAACATTCCGATCCCGGCCGAGGGCGATCCGGTGCTGCCCGACATCGTGATCTCGCCGATCGTCGGCATCGATCCCGGCAAATATCGACTGGGCTATGGCGGCGGCTTTTACGACCGCACGCTGGCCGCGATGCCGTTCAGGCCGCTGGTCATCGGCGTCGGCTACGAATTGCAGCGCATCGCGACCATCTACCCGCAGCCGCACGACATTCCGATGACGACTGTAGTGACGGAGGCCAGCGCCTAGGCCATCTCGGGGCGCAACCCGACCGCCGTGCGATCGACGATCTCACGCAGCGCGAAAGACGAGTTGATCTTGGTCACGTGCGGCATGGCCGAGAGCCATTCCTTGTGGATGCGCTCATAATCGACGAGATCTTTCGCCGCAATGCGCAGGATGTAATCGTATTCGCCCGACATCAAATGGCAGGAGAGCACGTTCGGGCAGCGCTTGATCGCCGCCTCGAAATCCGACAACGTCTTCTCGAATTGCCCTGACAGCGATATGTGCACGATCGCCGTCATTTGGTGGCCGAGTGCGGAATTGGACAGCCGCGCGTGGTAGCCGCGGATGGTTCCGGACTTCTCCAGATTGTCGAGCCTGCGTGAACAGGCCGATTGGGAGAGGCCGACCTTCTCGGCAAGCGCCGCATTTGGGATCCGGCCATCCTTCTGCAAAGTCTCCAGAATGGCGATATCAATCCTGTCGAGCCGCATTTTTCGTGGTTCCTGCGAATTTCCAGTAGTTTTACGCAACGATTATCGAAGAGCGACTGTTGCCGCAAGTGCATTCGCAAACACATACGGAACGATTCGTGGTTGACTACCATTTCTGCGTGTCCACCTCCGCGCCCGGAGCCGATGGCATGCGCAAGTGACCAGGGAGAGCGCCTCTTGAAAAGGCGCGGACAGGAGAAGAAAGATGCGTGTCGGCTGCCCCAAGGAAATCAAGAACCATGAATACCGCGTCGGCATGACGCCCGGCTCGGTCCGCGAATATGTCGCGCACGGCCACGAAGTGCTGGTCGAGACCGGTGCTGGCGCCGGCATCGGTGCCGACGACAACGCCTATCGCGCCGCCGGCGCCACCATCGCCAAGACGGCCGCCGACGTGTTCGCCAAATCGGACATGATCGTCAAGGTCAAGGAACCGCAGCCCAACGAATGGGTGCAGCTGCGCGACGGCCAGATCCTCTACACCTATCTCCATTTGGCTCCGGATCCGGAGCAGACCAAGGGTCTTCTTGCTTCAGGCGTCACCGCGATTGCCTATGAGACCGTGACCGACGATCGCGGCGGCCTGCCGCTGCTCGCGCCGATGTCGGAAGTCGCCGGCCGCCTGTCGATCCAGGCCGGCGCGACGGCGCTGCAGAAGGCCAATGGCGGCCGTGGCGTGCTGCTCGGCGGCGTGCCTGGCGTGCTGCCCGGCAAGGTCACCGTGCTCGGCGGCGGCGTCGTGGGCCTGCACGCGGCCAAGATGGCTGCCGGCCTCGGCGCCGACGTCACCATCATCGACCGCTCGATCCCGCGCCTTCGCCAGCTCGACGATATTTTCGGCGGCCGCGTCCATACCCGCTACTCGACCGTCGAAGCGCTGGAAGAAGAATGCTTCTCGGCTGATGTCGTCATCGGCGCCGTGCTGATTCCGGGCGCCGCAGCGCCCAAGCTGGTGACCCGCGAAATGCTTTCCGGCATGAAGAAGGGTTCGGTGCTGGTCGATGTGGCGATCGACCAGGGCGGCTGCTTCGAGACCTCGCATGCCACCACCCACGCCGATCCGACCTATGAGGTCGACGGCGTGATCCATTATTGCGTCGCAAACATGCCCGGCGCCGTGCCGGTCACTTCGGCGCACGCGCTCAACAACGCGACGCTGCACTATGGCCTGCAGCTCGCCGACAAGGGCCTTAAGGCGCTGGTCGACGACCACCACCTGCGCAACGGCCTCAATATCCACAAGGGCAAGATCACCAACCGCGCCGTCGCCGAAGCGCTCGGCTACGAGATGGTCGAGCCGAAGGCCGTGCTCGCCGCCTGATATCCGGCCAGAACTTCCTCCTGTTGCGCCCGCCGGGTCATTCCGGCGGGCTTTTTTGCGCGCAAAACTGGTTCCGCACCGAATCCGGACAACAAAAAAGCGGAGCAAAAGCCCCGCTTCCTCGATGTTTGCGATCTGTCGCCGGTCCATCCGCGGTCGACAAATCATCAACCATTACTGTTTAGCGCAGTAGTACGACGGGAATACGACAGTCTTGGAAGGCCCGGTTTCCATCTTCCCGGCCATTATGCTCCTTGTGTGAAATGCTTCACATTCGCCCGACGGGAAAGACGCCTAGACACGTGCCGTTACTGGCGGCTTGAGCTGCTTGCCGGGTCGGACAAGTCCGGCCCGGACAGCACCTGCCGGCAGCTTCTGTCAGACCCTCCAACGGCCCGCCCGACCATCGGCGGGCTTCTTTTTTGGATCATGGCCGCTCGATGCGACATTGATAGCAATTGTTCTGCGCCGACCGGACATGGACATAGGCGATGTCGTCGCGCTCAAGCAGTGCTGTCGCGCGAGCTGCGATGTCGCCCGTCGGTGTGACCGCGCCGCTGCCGTAGACGATGCGATCGTCCTTGCCATAGCCCCTGACGATATAGTCGCTGCTTTCGAGCATTTCCGGCAGCGCTTCTCCGTCGGCGGCGCGCTCGCATTCCTCGGCATGCAGGAAGATCGGGCCGGTTTCGGCATAGGGCTGGAGTTCCGGGAACGGCCGGTAGGCAACGATCAGATAGCCGTCACCCTCGGCGACGTTCCTGAGGCAATGCCTGCATGGCACGCCGTCGCCGTCGGAAATGCGGTGCTCCGGGGTGCGGCCATAGGCATCGGGCCTTCCCCGCTGCAAGGCGCGTACGGCTTCGGTCGGCAAGGCTTTGAACTGGATGCTCATGGCGAAATCTCCGGTGTCGATCTCCAGAAGTTATGCCTCCTCGACGACGGCTCCCACCCGATTCCTGACTGGCGGAACCGTTCTCACCAGTCCTGGAATTGCTCTAGTCTCGCATGACGCTGGCCGAGCGCTCGGCGAAAGTCAGCGGATGCACGACCTCCTTCTTCTGCGCCACCGGCGTGAAGCCGAGCTTCTGGTAAAGCGGCAGAGCCGCTGGATGGTCGAGGGTGCAGGTCTGCACGGTGACACGCCTTGGCCCATGCGCCCAGGCCGCCGAGATCGCGGCGCCAAGGAACCAGCGGCCGATGCCTTGGCCGTGCGCATGCTCCATCATGCCGAAATAGGCGAGCTCCACCTCGTCCGGCAGATGCGGCTTCAGGTCGAAGAAGCCGGCGGGAGCGCCGTCGAGATAGAGCACGCGGATATCGCGGTCCTCGCGATGCAGGCCGGCGGCAAGCTCCTCATCGCTGAGCCTCAGCACATTGACCCAGTGCCATTTGCGCCCGACGCGATCCATCAGATAGCGGTAGAAATGGAGCGGGATATCTTTCGTCTTCAGCAGCGCGATCTGGCGATTGTAGGGGATCGGCGGCGAAACCGCAGGCGCCGCATGCATCTCCAGGAAGGTGACCGTGACATCGATATCTTGCAGCGCGCCGTTTTGCATCATTCTTTCCCCGTCACCACCGGTGTGTCGCTGAGACTGCCCCACTCAGTCCAGGACCCATCGTAAAGCCGGTTGTCGGTATGGCCGAGCGTCTCCAGCGCCAGCGTGATCGCCGCCGCCGTGATGCCCGAGCCGCAAGACGTGACAACGGGCTTCGAGAGGTCGATGCCGGCATCCTCGATGACCTTGCGCAGGCGATCCTTCGGCAGCAGCTCGCCATTCTCCGCAAGCGCCGTGATCGGGACATTATGCGCACCCGGCATATGGCCCGAACGGACGCCCTGCCGCGGCTCCGGATCGATGCCGGCGAAGCGGCCGGCCGATCGCGCGTCGGCGATCTGGCTCTCTTGGCTGCCGACAATCCTGCGCATCTCGTCGAGACCGACAACCCGGTCCTTGTCGAAATCGGCATAGAAGACACTCGGCGCGATCTTGGTCGGCTCAGAAGTGACCGGCCGCCCCTCGGCCTTCCAGCGGTCAAATCCGCCATTCAGAATGTAGACCTGGAAGACGCCCATGACGCGGAACATCCACAAGGCGCGCGGCGCCGAAAACAGGCCGGGCCCGTCATAGACCACGATGGTGTCGTCGGCCGAAACACCCATGGCGCCGACATATTGAGCGAAATGCTGCGGCGAGGCCAAGGTGTGCGGCAGTTTCGAATCCGGATCGGAAACCGCGTCCTGGTCGAGAAAGCGCGCTCCGGGGATGTGGGCGGCATCGTATTCGGCGCGGGCGTCGCGCTTTTGCGCCGGCAGATACCAGGAGGCATCGATAATGGTGAGGCCGGGCTCGCCAAGCCGCTTCTGCAGCCAGTCGGCATCGACGATGAAGGGACTGTCCTGCGCCATTCTATTCTCCTGCCCCGCCTGGCTTTAACGTCAATTCGCCGGCATCGGCCCGAAGCGGATGCGGAAGCGCCGGTTCTCGCGGCCTTTCTTCTCGATCTTGCCGATATGTATGTCGCCAACCTCGCCGGTCGACCTCACATGCGTTCCGCCGCATGGCTGGCTGTCGATCGAGCCGTTGTCGCCGATTAGGACCAGGCGGATCTTGCCGGTGCCGAACGGCGGGCGGACGTTCTTCGATTTGACCAGGCCGGGATTGGCGGCCAGCGCCTCGTCGGTAATCAGTCGCGTGAAGATCGGATGATCGGCGCGCACCAGCTCCATCAGCCGAGCCGTCACATCCTCCTTGGTGAAGCCAGCGTCGGGAATGTCGAAATCGACGCGGCTGTCGTCCTCCGCGACCGCCGCCCCGGTGATCGGAAACGGACAGACCACGGTCAGCAGGTGGCAGGCGGAGTGCATGCGCATCAGGAGGTGCCGCCGCTCCCAGTCGATCAGAAGCTTCAGCCTTTCGCCGACCGCGGGGAGCGTCTGCTCGGGGGCCGGCACATGGATGATCTCGTCCTTGATCTCGCCGGTGATGGTGGCTGCGATCGCGATGCGGCCGCCGTCGGCACGTTCGAGCATGCCGGTATCGCCTGGCTGCCCACCGGACGTTGCATAGAAGATCGTGCGGTCGAGAAGGATGCCGCCACGATCGTTGATGGCGACGACCTCGGCTTCGGCCGTCTTCTGATAGGCGTCGTCGCGAAACAGCGCCTCGGTCTTGTGCGCCATCATGCCACCTTTTCGAACGGCACGGAAATGTCGACTTTCTCTTCCATCCAGCCCGGCACCGGAAGATTCTTGCCGCGCAGGAACTCCGGATTGAAGAGCTTGGACTGGTAACGCGTGCCGTAGTCGGCAAGGATCGTCACGACGGTGTGGCCGGGTCCGAGCTCGCGCGCCAGCCGGATGGCGCCGGCGATGTTGATGCCGGTCGAGCCGCCAACGCAGAGCCCCTCTTCCTGGATCAAGTCGAAAATGATGGGCAAGGCTTCCTCGTCGGGGATTTGGTAGGAGAAATCCGGCGTGAAGCCTTCGAGATTGGCGGTGATGCGGCCTTGCCCGATGCCCTCGGTGATCGAGTTGCCATCCGATTTCAACTCGCCGCTGGTGTAGAGACTGTAGAGCGCGGCGCCGAGCGGATCGGCGAGTGCGATCTTGACGTCCTTGCTCTGGCCCTTGAGCCCGAGCGCTACACCGGCGAGCGTGCCGCCGGAGCCGACCGCCGAGACAAAGCCGTCGATCTTGCCGCCAGTCTGAGCCCAGATTTCCTGCGCAGTCGTGCGGACGTGGCCGTCGCGGTTGGCGACGTTGTCGAACTGGTTGGCCCAGATCGCGCCGTTCGGTTCCGAGCGCGCCAGTTGCTCGGCAAGCCGGCCGGACAGTTTTATGTAATTGTTTGGGTTCTTATAGGGAACGGCGGGCACCTCGATGAGCTCCGCGCCCAGGATCTTGATCACATCCTTCTTTTCCTGGCTCTGCGTGTCGGGGATGACGATCACGGTGCGGTAGCCGAGTGCCTTGGCGACCAACGTCAAACCGATACCGGTGTTGCCGGCAGTGCCTTCCACGATAAGCCCGCCGGGCTTGAGCAGCCCGCGCTGTTCGGCGTCGCGGATGATGAACAGGCCGGCCCGATCCTTCACCGATTGCCCTGGATTCATGAACTCGGCCTTACCGAGAATCTCACAGCCGGTCGCCTCCGAAGCCTTGTTGAGCCGGATCAGGGGCGTGTTGCCGATCGCTTCGATCACAGAACGGGGCATGCGGGATTCCTTCATGTGGTGCGGCGAGACCCTAAAAACCGGATGCCGCGGTTTCAAGGCAAGATTTTGCCTGGTCCAGTCGCATTCCGCATGGTGCAATGCTCGCGATCATTTCAACGCCAGGTGCAAAACCGCTCTTTTCAACCGATTTCTTCGCCGCTAGAGCAAATCGGAACATCCGCAGGACCCCCCATGACACTCTACCGGGCCAATCCGAAAGACGGTGTCGCCTGGATCACGGGCGGCAGCAGCGGGCTTGGGCGCGCACTGGCCAAGGATCTCGCCAATCAAGGCTATGCCGTGGCGGTGACGTCGCTGCCGGACGATCCGGCCGAAACGCTGATCGTCGAAACGGCGCAAATGTCCGGACATGTGAGATCCTTTCCCTGCGACGTGACCGACGAGCACGGCATGGCGCGCACGGCCGCCGCGATCGAGGAACAGATGGGGCCGATCGTGCTTGCCGTCTTCAACGCCGGCAACTACATTGCCACGCCCGGCGAGAATCTGGTGGTGCGTGATTTCCACCGCTCCTTCGCCGTGAACTATTTCGGCATCGTCAACGGCGTGGTGCCCGTCGTCGAGCATATGCGCGTACGCGGGCGAGGCCATGTCGTTCTGGTCGGATCGGTCACCGCCTATTCCGGCTGGCCGACGACGGCTGCCTATGGCGGCACCAAGGCCGCGATCAACATCCTGGCAGAGTCGTTGAAATACGATTTCGACAAGATGAACATCCGTGTCCAGGTCATCAATCCGGGATTCATCGACACGCCTTTGACTGAAAAGAACAAGCTGCCGATGCCGGGCCTCATGCCTGTGCACCGCGCGTCGCGTCGCATGGCGCGCGGCATCCGGAAGGGCGGCTTCGAAGTCACCTTCCCGTACCACATAAGCTGGCCATTGAAGCTGCTCGGCCTGCTGCCGCGGCCGATCGGCCGCTTCGTCATCGGGCTCACCACCCACTGGTGGGGGCGGCCATTGCATTTCGATCGCAGGCTGCCTGGCGACAAAAACCCATCCTGCGACAAGGCCACATAAGTAGGGGCGGCATAAGCCGGCGAAACGGCGATTGCCTGCCGGCGGGTACGGCCATAGGTTGAGAATCATGCTTGGAGACTGTTATGGGGCGGCGGATCGTGCTGGCGGTGCTTGGCCTTGCAGTCATCCTGGTCGCCGGCTTCTTTCTCGGCCCGCGTGTGCCGGTCGACACCACAATCCATTTCAATCCATCGGTGATCGGCGACGATCCGCAGGCCTATCTGGCGCGCGAAGAGGCCGCCGTGCCCAACATCCGCGACGGCCTCGACAAGGAGATCATCTGGGCGAATCCGATGGTCCACGCCAAGACGCCTTTGGCCATCGTCTACATCCATGGCTTTTCCGCCTCGAAGGGCGAGGTTCGCCCGTTGCCGGACGATATCGCGGAGGAATTGGATGCCAACCTATTCTACACGCGCCTGACCGGGCATGGCCAGGACGGCGCGGCGATGGCGCAAGGCAGCGTCAATGCGTGGATCATCGACTATGAGGAGGCCTTGGCCATCGGCCGCGCCATCGGCGACAAGGTGATCGTCATCGGAACCTCTACCGGCGGTTCGCTGGCAGCGTGGGCCGCCACGCAGCCGGGCGCATCCAACGACGTCGCGGCCATCGCGTTCATATCGCCGAATTTCGGCGTCAAGGCCTCCGGCGCCGAGTTGCTGACCATGCACTGGGGCCGGCAGATCGCCGAGCTTGTCGGCGGCAAGGAGCGCAGTTTTCCCGCGCGCAACGCGCTCCACGAAAAATTCTGGACCACCAAATATCCCATGAAGGCGTTGCTGCCGATGGCCGCGCTCACCGATCTCGCCTATGCCGCGCCGGTCGAGAAGGCGACGATCCCTGCCCTGTTCATCTTCTCGGATGCCGACAAGGTGGTGCGGCCGGACCGCACGCGCGAGGTCGCCGGGCGCTGGGGTGCGCCGCACGAGCTGGTGCCGGTCGACGACACCGGCGATCCGGACAATCACGTCATCGCCGGCGATGTGCTGTCGCCGCAAACCACAGCCTTCCTCACCCAGCGCATCGTGGTGTGGGTGAAGGCGCTGATGCAGCAGCAGTCAGGCCAGTGAAGTCAGCCCAGTGAAATGAAAACGGCCGAAGCATCGCTCCGGCCGTTCCTGTTCGCGTGATTCTGCTAGGCTCAGGCGGCCCGGTTCGCCGGACGCTTGCCGCCGAAGCGGCGCTTGTTGTTGCCCTTGAAACGCTTGAAGCCGTCGGGCTTGCTCGAGCCATTCGGCTTGGCCGCAGCCGGGCGTTCGCCCTGCGGCTTCGAAGCGCGCTCGCCATGAGGCTGGCCGCCAAAACGCTTGTTGTCGCCACCGTTGCCAGGGCGGCGGCCATCGCGGCGGGCGCCGTGATGCTCGCGGTCATTGGCCGGTTCGAAATGACGCTCGGTCTTTTCCCTGGGGTCGCGCTGCGGATCCGGGCTGCCGAGATGGTCGGCGACGACCGGCAGCTTCATGCGGATGATGCGCTCGACCTGCCGCAGCTTGGCGTTTTCCGAAGGATCGCACAGCGTGATCGCAATACCCTCCCTGCCGTTGCGGCCGGTGCGGCCGATACGATGGACATAGCTTTCCGCTTCGTCCGGCAGGTCGAAATTCACGACATGGCTGATGCCGGGCACGTCGATGCCGCGCGCCGCAATATCGGTCGCGACCAGGATGCGAACCGAGCCGTCGCGGAAATCGTTGAGCGCCTTCTGGCGGGCGTTCTGCGACTTGTTGCCATGGATGACGGCAGCCTCGAAACCGTCACGGGCCAGGTCCTTGGTGACGCGGTCGGCGCCATGCTTGGTGCGCGAGAACACGATCACCGAGCGTATTGCCTCGTCGGCGAGCATCTTGGACAGCACCTGGCGCTTCTGCTTGGTCCGGGCGAGCACCACGCTCTGCACGATCTCGGCTGCCGCAGTGCTCTGCGGCGCGACTTCGACGCGGATCGGGTTCTTCAGAAGCCCCTTTGCCAATTCGGCGATTTCATTCGGCATGGTGGCCGAGAACAGCACCGTCTGACGGTCGGCCGCCGTCGCCTTGGCGATGCGCTTGACGTCGTTGATGAAGCCCATGTCGAGCATGCGGTCGCCTTCATCCAGCACCAGCCATTTGGTGTCGGCAAGGATAAGGTCGCCCTCGCGCACCAGGTCGGTCAGCCGGCCGGGGGTGGCGATCAGTATGTCGACGCCGGGCGCAACCTTCTTCACCTGGCTGAAACGCGAGACGCCGCCCAGCACCAGCGCGGTCGAGACATGCGCGCCCTTGGCGAGGATCTTGATGGTATCCTCGATCTGCACGGCAAGCTCGCGCGTCGGCGCCAGGATGAGCGCCCGCGTCGTCTTCGGCCGGCGCTTGGTGCCGAGGCCGATGATCTTCGAGAGAATCGGCAGCGCGAAGGCTGCGGTCTTGCCCGAGCCGGTCTGGGCGATGCCGAAAATATCACGGCCTTCCATCTGCGGCGGGATCGCCTGCGTCTGGATCGGCTTCGGATCGGTGAAACCGGCGGCATGGGTTGCCTTAAGCAGCGCGCCCGAAATCCCAAGTGCTGCGAAACCGTTCAGTTCCGCTGTGTTTTCATTGGTCAAAATAATCTTCTTTCACGCGGCCTTGTGGCCGCAAACATCAATGGCGGCAGGGCGCAACCTGCCGTCGGATAAATTGTAATGGAACGACAAGGCGGCGGACGGTTCCGTCCGCGCGGCTGCGCTGTCGTGCCCGCAAGCATCATGCCTCGGGGCTTTTTCGCCAGCTTGCCGGTCGACCAGGGCCGATTTGCCGGAAAGAGGGAAAACAGACGCAACCAGTCTCATTCGTGGAGAAGGCCGGATTCTTGCCGGCCCAAGCGCCTATGCCGCTGCATATGGCTGAGTTCGTCCCGAAATGCAAGGGCTCCATGTTGCAATGCAGCAAAACAGGGGTGCTTGCGCTCCCCTGCCCGCACGATTACCACAAATTACTTATTGGTTTTGAGGACCGGCAATGAAGGACGTGCTGAAGGAACTCGAGCGCCGCCGCGAGATTGCCCGCATGGGCGGTGGCAAGGACCGCATTGAGGCGCAGCACAAGAAGGGCAAGCTCACCGCTCGCGAGCGCATCGAGATATTGCTCGACGAGGGCTCGTTCGAGGAGTTCGACATGTATGTCGAGCACCGCTCGACCGATTTCGGCATGGAGAAGACCAAGATCGCCGGCGACGGCGTGGTCACCGGCTGGGGCACGGTCAACGGCCGCCCGGTCTATATCTTCGCCAAGGATTTTACCGTGTTCGGCGGCTCGCTGTCGGAAGCGCATGCCGAAAAGGTCATCAAGGTCCAGGAGATGGCGCTGCGTAACCGCGCGCCGATCATCGGCCTCTACGACGCCGGCGGCGCACGCATCCAGGAAGGCGTGGCCGCGCTTGGCGGCTATGCCGAGATATTCCAGCGCAATGTGCTGGCATCCGGCGTCATCCCGCAGATTTCGTTGATCATGGGTCCCTGCGCCGGCGGCGACGTCTACTCGCCCGCCATGACCGATTTCATCTTCATGGTGCGCGACACCTCCTACATGTTCGTCACCGGGCCGGACGTGGTGAAGACCGTGACAAACGAGACGGTGACCGCGGAAAGCCTCGGCGGCGCAAGCGTGCACACCACCAAATCCTCCATCGCCGATGGCGCCTATGACAATGATGTCGAGGCGCTGCTGCAGATGCGCCGGCTGGTCGATCTTTTGCCGGCGTCGAACACAGCCGAGATTCCCGAGATCGAATGCTACCAGTCGGTGACGGATCACGACCGGTCGCTCGACCGGCTGATCCCCGACAATGCCAACAAGCCCTACGACATCAAGGAGCTGATCCTGAAGGTCGCGGACGAAGGCGATTTCTTCGAGATCCAGCAGAGCTTTGCCAAGAACATCGTCACCGGCTTCGGCCGGGTCGAGGGCCGCACCGTCGGTTTCGTCGCCAACCAGCCGATGGTGCTGGCCGGCGTGCTCGATTCCGACGCCAGCCGCAAGGCCGCGCGCTTCGTGCGCTTCTGCGACTGTTTTTCTATCCCAATCGTCACCTTCGTCGACGTGCCAGGCTTCCTGCCGGGCACCGCGCAGGAATATGGTGGGCTGATCAAGCATGGCGCCAAACTGCTCTTCGCCTATGCCGAGGCGACAGTGCCGAAGATCACCGTCATCACCCGCAAGGCTTATGGCGGCGCCTATGACGTGATGGCCTCGAAGCATCTGCGCGGCGACATGAACTATGCCTGGCCGACGGCGCAGATCGCGGTGATGGGCGCCAGGGGCGCGGTCGAGATCATCTATCGCAAGGATATCGGCGATCCCGAGAAAATTGCTGCCCATACAAAGACTTACGAGGATCGCTTCCTGTCGCCCTTCGTTGCAGCCGAACGCGGCTACGTCGACGAGGTAATCATGCCGCATTCAACCCGCCGCCGCGTCGCGCGAGCGCTGCGCATGCTGCGCAACAAGGACATGCAGAACCCCTGGAAGAAGCACGACAACATCCCGCTGTGACAAGCTGCACCGATAAGAAATGCGGATAACCCTTGCAGCCCAGAGCCTTATTCCAGCGAAGGGGTATGGCGGCACACAACGCCAGGTCGAATGGCTGATCACCGAGCTGGTCAGGCTCGGGCACCATGTGGTCCTGATCGCCGCGCCGGGATCATCGCATCCACTATGCGAGGTCAGGCATGCGATCAGCGATGCCGAATGCCGGGCGGCGATGCCACGCGATACGCAGATCGTCAACCTCCACGCCTGGAAGATCGAGGTCCCCTTTCCGACGCTCAACACCGAGCATGGCCATCTTCCGGATTATCCGCGGCCGCAGCCCAACTGGAACTTCCTCAGCGCCCGCCATGCCGAGCTGCATGGCCGCAAGACCTTCGTCTACAATGGTTTTCCGGTGGACGCCTATCGCCTGGCACCGTCGAAGAACGACCATCTGTTTTTCATGGCGGCCATCGCGCGGGCCGGAAAGGGGCTTAACCGGGCGGTGGACTTGGCGAAGAAATTCGACTTCACCCTCGATATCGCCGGCGGCTCGCGCTGGAAGCTGCTCGGCCGCAGCAAGACACGTCGCGAGGGCGTCTTTTTCAAGAGCCTTTCCGCCCGCTACCGCTTTCACGGCATGGTCGACGGCCAGGACAAATTGCGCCTGCTGGGTGAATCGAAGGCATTCCTCAACCCGATCTCCTGGGAGGAGCCGTTCGGCATGGCGCAGGTCGAGGCCATGCTGTGCGGCACGCCCGTGCTCACCACACCGCGCGGCGCGCTCGTGGAAACCGTCGATGCGGATACCGGCCGCTTCTTCGAGACCGACGAGGAGTTCGGGCGCGGTCTTGCCGAGATCGGAGGCCTGTCGGCGCAGCGATGCCGGCAGTCTGCCGCGGACAGGTTCCCGATCGAGAAAACGGCAAAAGCCTATCTTGAACTCTATGCCCGCATCCTTGATGGCGAAGCGCTTCCGTGACAAATCACCGTCACGCTCGCCATTGGCAGCGGCCGTTCCGGATCGAAAAGGTAGCGCCTGTTGCGTCCCATCCTCGTCTTCTGCTTGCCGGCGATCGGTGATTTCATCCGTTGCCATTCGGCAATCCGGATAGTTGCCGAGAAGTTCCCCGGGCATCCGATCGACGTCGCCACCTCGCCGCTTGCCGCGCCGCTGGCGCGGCTGATGCCGCATATCCGCAAGACCTGGATCGTTGAGAAGCACTGGAGGCCCGGGCTGAAAGAGCGCGCAGGTCTGGCGCGCGAAATCCGCAAGGAGAACTACCAGGCGGCCTATATGCTCACCAGCAGCACGAAGGCCGCGCTTGTGCCATGGCTGGCCGGCATACCGGAGCGTATCGGCTATCCGCGCGAATTCCAGTTCGGCATCATCAACCGCCTGCCCGCCGGCTGGCCGAAGAGCTTCGTGGCGTTCGGCCCGCGCAAGACGAGATTGTTCGAGCAAGTCTGCGCGATCGCGATGCTGGGCGAGAAGCCCGGCGATGACATGCGCCTGCCTGCGCCGCAAATGGTAGTTTCAGCCGAGGAACTTTCCGATTGGCGCGCCCGGCATGGAATTGATCCGGCGAGGCCGTCGCTGGCGCTCTACACCTCGGCTTTCAGCAATTTCCGTTCATGGCCGGCGGAGCGTTTTATCTCGGTAGCGAAGGATCACGCCCGGCGCGGCTGGTCGGTCTGGCTCATCGGCGGCCCGCGCGAACGCGAGGCCGCAGCCCAGATCCGGGCAGCGCTTCCGGAGGCGGTGGATTTCACATCGACGCCGCAACTGACCGACGCCATATGCCAGATCGCCGCCTCGACGGTCTTTCTTGGCGTCGATGGCGGGCTCTGTCATGCGGCCGCGGCCTTGGGCGGACCATGCGTGCTTATCTTCGGATCGAACCGCTCCTATGAGACCGGACCGGTGAACGACCAGGTGCGCTATCTCGAGCCGCCGATTTCGACGCCGAGCTGGGTCCAGGATACACGCGGTATCAGCGAGGAGCGCGTTCTTGCCGCTTTGGCCGACGCCGTGAGGCAGCCGCGCCCCAGCTAGGTTGCCTGACCTATTCCTCGGCTGCCGCGCCGAAGCCGGCGTCCATGCCGGCGCGCGCCGTGGTCGTCCACGGCGTGGCATGGTTGTCAATGCGCATCTGGAAGATGAAATAGGTCGGCGAGCAGAAGCCGATGCCCTTGACCTTGGCGGCGCCCGGCGTGTCCGGCGGCAGCGACTGGCACATATAGTCCTCGCGGCAGAAATGGTCGGCCGAGCAGGCTGGACGGTTGCCGAGGTTGACGGCGCCGCCCAAACATTGGTCGAAATTGTTGGTGGCCACGCAGATGTCGAACTTCTTGCCGCCGACCAGTCCGCAGATTTCGCTGGGCATGGGCTTGCCGGGCTTGAAGGCGGCGAAGGCGCGATCCTTGTCATCGCAGGCGCGATACGCGAAGCCGCCCGGAACGCCGATCTTCGGCGGCCGGCAGGTATAGGCGGTGCGCGAGATCGACGGCGCGGGAGCGGCGAACTGGCCGGTGATCTTGTAGCGATCGTTGAACGGCTGCGTCACGTTGCTGGCGATCGAGCCGGTGAGGCAGGGATGGCCCGAAAACATGGCGGGACTGTCTTTCGGCAGCAGGCATTGCGCCAGTTTGGTTCTTACTCCCGAAGCGGTGGCGATCGGTGTGCAGACCGTGCCGGCGCCGCATTGCCAGGTGCCGCCGAAGCGGCTTGCGTCTTCCGGCATCAGGCATGGCATCGCCTTTTCAGCCGGCGCATAGGCGGGCTCGCCGGTATCTTTCCAGGCGGCGGGCGGCGCGAAGGAGAGCGGGCGAAAACGATTGGGCTCCCTGCCCTCGGCGGTCGCCTTGAGCCACGCTTCGCGGCGCGGGATATCGGCGTGGAGATGCGGCGAGATACCGACTTCGATGCGGTTGAGCGGCGAGGTCGTGGCGTCGTCGAGACCGATGAAATGGAAGCCGGCGGTCGAGCCCGCCTGATGGCAGCCCTGGCAGGCACCGTTGTCGAGCCGCTCGACCAAACCGTCCGGCGTGCGTGCCAAGGAAAACTTCGAATAGTCGAGCCCGGCGAACTCCTTCGCGTCGAACAGCGGCGTGAACGGATGATTGGCTTGCCTTGCGCTGCCGAAGGTCGACCAGGAGATGACTTTTCGGGCGAGGAATTCATCCGGGATTTCGTAGACGCCGAGATCGACCGCCGCGGCATTGGCGCGAACATAGTCGGCAAGCCGCGCTTTCAGATCGGCGTCCTCAGCAAGCCTGGCCGTGTCCGGTGTGTTTTCCAGCGGCTTCTCGCCGACCGTCGCGCCATCGATGCTGAAGATGCGCATCAGGTAAGCGGCCTGGCCGCCGAACTCGGTTTCCTGGCCGGAAGGAAAGCGCACCACCTGCGCGTTGAGTTCGAGCTGCTTGAAAGATAGCGAGGCCTTTTCGAGCGGTCCGCCGGTCAGCCAACCGGCGTCGACCGTTTCGTCGATTTGCGGCGTCCAGCGGCCGGCAACGCCAATACAGCCGCCGTCGGCGTCCGGAGCGACGCGATATATGGCGCTGAAGTTGAACGGCAGGCGCGAGGCCAGTTGCTTGCCGTTCTTCCTGAAGCTGTAGGCTAGGCGATAGATGAACCGCACCTCGCCGCAGCTCGTCTCGGTGCCAAGCGCTGGGAAATCGCGCCGGTCGAGGCGGTTGACGACACCGACCAGACGGAATCGGGCGGCGTTCGTCTTCAGCCAGCGCATGTCGAGGATGCGGCCGACATTGCCGTCGGTGACTTCGTAGAGGGCACGGCCGCCCGCCTTCATGTCGGCGCGCAACGCGGCGACGTCGGCGGCCACCGTTTCGACGATGGCGTGATAGGCCGGTGCGGAGTCGTAGAGGGATTTCAGGTCGTCACTGCCGTCGACGCCGAAGAGGCCGGCGAAGCCGTATCCGTTGGCATCGAGCGCGGCGAGCACGCGAGGGTCGTCGACGATGGTGACTGGGCGACCGGCGGCGCGCGCCGCCTGTGTGGTGAAAGCCGCGAGGAGAACGACGGTGACAAGGAAGCCCAGCAGCTTCATTGGACAGCCGTCAGTTCGCGGAGGACCGGCACCATCGCCAGCGGCAGGTCTTCGGCAATCAAGCCCGGTCCGAATCGACTGCCGGCTTCGGCATGGATCCAGACTCCTGCGCAAGCCGCTTCGAAGGCCGGCATGCCTTGCGCCAGAAGCCCGACGATGAGGCCCGCCAGCACGTCGCCCGAACCGGCGGTTGCGAGCCAAGGCGCGCCATTGCTGTTGATCGCGGCGCGGCCGTCCGGCGAGGCGATCACGCTGTCGGCGCCCTTGTAGATGATCACGGCGTTGGCGCGCCGCGCGGCTTCGCGCGCCTTGGCCAGCTTCGACAAGGCCTTGTCGGCGGCAATGTCCGCAAACAGCCTGCCGAACTCACCCTCATGCGGCGTCATGATCAACGCCGGCGCGTCCGGTCTGGCGGCCGCCTCGAACAGTGTCGAGGCCGCGTTGCGAAAAGAGGTGATGCCGTCGGCATCGAGCACGAGGCCCTCGACGCCGCCGTCCTGGCGGTTTTTGGCGAGCACGGCGAGCGTGAAATCGCGTGCCTTGTCACCGATGCCGAAGCCGGGGCCGAGGACGAAAGCCGACGGCCGGCGATCCCCGATAAGGTCGTGCACGTCTTCGATCGCGTCGACCTTGCGCAGCATGATCGAGGTCAGATGCGCTGCGTTGACTTGCATGGCGTTCGCCGGCGACAGCACGGTGACGGCCCCTGCCCCGCTTCTTGCGGCCGCAAGCGCTGCGAGGCGCGCCGCACCGGTCGCGGATGGTCCGCCTGAAAAGACGCTTGCATGGCCGCGCTTGTACTTATGCGTGTCGACGGCGGGAGCGGGAAAGTTGGCGATCCAGAGCCCAGGCCGGTTCTCGAAGGCTTGCGGCGCAATCGCGTCGATGATCTCGTCACGAATGCCGATATCGACCAACACGATCTCGCCGCATCGCCCACGACCAGGCAGAAGCAGGTGCCCAGGCTTTTTTCGCGCGAAGGTCACCGTGAGCGCCGCGCTAAATGCGGAGCCGAGGATTTCGCCGCTTTCGCCGGAAACGCCCGAAGGCAGGTCGATCGCAACAACCGGCAGGTTCAGCCTGGTCACGGCGTCGACCGCGCCTTTGGCGTCGCCGGTGAGAGGCTTCGACAGGCCCGCGCCGTAGATCGCGTCGACAACCAGGGAGCCGGCTTCCGCGGTGAAGGCCGAAAGCGGGTGCCGCTCGAGAGCGCAATCCGCCGCCGCAAGTGCGGCGTCGCTGCCTGCCCGCGGTTTGCCCGATGTCCACAGGACCACATCGACGCCGGCGTCGGCCAGCAGCCGCGCCACGACATAGCCGTCGCCGCCATTGTTGCCGGGGCCGCACAGCACATGCACCCTCTTCGCGCCAGGGTAGCGCGCCAGCACGGCGGCAGCGACCGCCTCGCCGGCACGTTGCATCAAGCGATAGCCGTCGAGCGGCCCGGCCGCGATCGCCAGTCTGTCGGCCTCGGCCATTTCGGCCGGCGATAGAAGTTCATTGTGCATGGGATTGCCGATCTCCATGCGATCAAGCATTGTCCAGTTTTCGGTTCGAAGCAAACCAGCGCGATTGCGGTATTATCTTGCACATGCGGTCGCGTCCGAGAGGGGTTCTGCTTGCAAGTTGCGCTGTCTGCTCATTTTTTGCGCAGACGTGAGGAGGGGCGATGTATAGGGTTTGGGCGTCCATGACGCATCCGATGCAGCCGATGACGCGAATTTGCATCCGCGTGCGGCACGGGCTCGAAAACGCCCCTCACCGTCTGCACTCCTCAGGATTGGCACGCTTCGTGCTTGATGAAGGCGCAAGCGGGGCACACAACCCGTCTTCTTGGCAGTGGAGGCCACTTTTTACATGAAAAAGATCGAAGCGATCATCAAGCCATTCAAGCTGGACGAAGTGAAGGAAGCGCTTCAGGAGGCCGGACTCCAAGGCATCACCGTCACCGAAGCCAAGGGCTTCGGCCGCCAGAAGGGTCACACCGAGCTTTATCGCGGCGCCGAATATGTCGTCGACTTCCTGCCCAAGGTGAAGATCGAGGTGGTGCTCGGCGATGAGGCTGTCGAAGGCGCCATCGAGGCCATCCGCAAGGCGGCGCAGACCGGCCGCATCGGCGATGGAAAAATCTTCGTCTCAAACATAGAGGAAGTCGTGCGCATCCGCACCGGCGAGACCGGCATCGACGCCATCTGACCTTCAATCCATTCCAGACGTCATCACACAGGGAAGAAATGACATGACGACAGCCAAAGACATCATGAAGCAGATCAAGGACAACGACGTGAAGTTCGTCGACCTCCGCTTCACAGATCCGCGGGGCAAGCTGCAGCATGTGACGATGGATGTCGTCGAGGTCGAGGAAGACATGTTCGCCGACGGTGTCATGTTCGACGGCTCCTCGATCGCCGGCTGGAAGGCGATCAACGAGTCCGACATGGTGCTGATGCCCGACACCGACACCGTCCACATGGACCCGTTCTTCGCCCAGTCGACCATGGTTATCCTGTGCGACATCCTCGATCCGGTCTCGGGCGAGGCCTATAACCGCGATCCGCGCGGCACCGCCAAGAAGGCCGAAGCCTATATGAAGTCGGAAGGCATCGGCGACACGATCTATGTCGGCCCGGAGGCCGAGTTCTTCGTGTTCGACGACGTCAAGTACAAGGCCGATCCGTACAACACCGGCTTCCGTCTCGACTCGACCGAACTGCCGTCCAACGACGACACCGACTACGAGACCGGCAATCTTGGCCACCGCCCGCGCATCAAGGGCGGCTATTTCCCGGTGCCGCCGATCGACTCCTGCCAGGACATGCGTTCGGAAATGCTGACTGTGCTCGCCGAGATGGGCGTGCGGGTCGAAAAGCATCACCATGAGGTCGCCGCCGCCCAGCACGAGCTCGGCATCAAGTTCGACACGCTGGTGCGCAACGCCGACAAGATGCTGATCTACAAGTATGTCGTGCATCAGGTCGCCAACGCCTACGGCAAGACGGCCACCTTCATGCCGAAGCCGGTCTTCGGCGACAATGGCTCGGGCATGCATGTGCACCAGTCGATCTGGAAGGGCGGCAAGCCGACCTTCGCCGGCAACGAATATGCCGGCCTGTCGGAGAGCTGCCTCTACTACATCGGCGGCATCATCAAGCACGCCAAGGCGATCAACGCCTTCACCAATCCGCTCACCAACTCCTACAAGCGTCTGGTGCCGGGCTATGAGGCGCCGGTGCTGCTCGCCTATTCGGCGCGCAATCGTTCGGCTTCCTGCCGCATTCCGTTCGGCTCGTCGCCGAAGTCGAAGCGCGTCGAGGTCCGCTTCCCCGATCCGGGCGCGAACCCCTATCTCGGCTTCGCCGCCATGCTGATGGCCGGCCTCGACGGCATCAAGAACAAGATCCATCCGGGACAGCCGATGGACAAGGATCTTTACGACCTGCCGCCGAAGGAACTGAAGAAGATCCCGACCGTCTGCGGCTCGCTCCGCGAAGCGCTGCAGAGCCTCGACAAGGACCGCGGCTTCCTGAAGGCCGGCGGCGTCTTCGACGACGACCAGATCGACTCCTATATCGAGCTCAAGATGGCCGAGGTCATGCGCTTCGAAATGACCCCGCACCCGGTCGAGTACGACATGTACTATTCGGTCTAAGCCGCTACATTTTCGAAAAAAGAACCCCGGCAAAAATTTGCCGGGGTTCTTTTTGGCCACATGCATGGAAGCCGTAATCGGCTTGGCACGATGTTCATAGAAAAAGCCCCGGTAGTCTTTTTCCACCGGGGCTTTTTCGTCGATAGGCTGACTGCGGGCCGCAGCTCGCGCCGATAAGGATCAGGCCGCCGCCGAGACCTTCGCGTCGGTCGAAACCTGCGAGATCGTCTTCAGCACCTGCGAGGCGATCTGGTAGGGGTCGCCCTGCGAGTTCGGGCGACGATCTTCCAGGTAGCCCTTGTAGTCGTTCTTGACGAAGGAGTGCGGCACGCGGATCGAAGCGCCGCGGTCGGCGACGCCGTAGGAGAACTTGTTCCACGGCGCGGTCTCATGCTTGCCGGTCAGGCGCTTGTCGTTGTCCGGACCGTAGACGGCGATGTGATCCATCAGGTTCTTCTCGAACTGCGCCATCAGCGCCTCGAAATAGGCCTTGCCGCCAACTTCACGCATGTACTTGGTCGAGAAATTGCAGTGCATGCCCGAGCCGTTCCAGTCCGTGTCGCCGAGTGGCTTGCAGTGGAACTCGATGTCGATGCCGTATTTTTCGGTCAGGCGCAGCAGCAGGTAGCGCGCCATCCAGATCTGGTCGGCGGCCTTTTTGGAGCCCTTGCCGAAGATCTGGAATTCCCACTGGCCCTTGGCCACTTCGGCATTGATGCCTTCATGGTTGATGCCGGCGGCGAGGCAGAGATCGAGATGCTCCTCGACGATCTGGCGGGCGACGTCGCCGACATTCTTGTAGCCGACGCCGGTGTAATAGGGGCCCTGCGGGGCCGGATAGCCGCTCTCGGGGAAGCCAAGCGGACGGCCGTCCTTGTAGAAGAAATATTCCTGCTCGAAGCCGAACCAGGCGTCCTCGTCGTCGAGGATCGTCGCGCGGCTGTTCGATTCATGCGGGGTGACGCCATCGGGCATCATGACTTCGCACATGACCAGAATGCCGTTGGTGCGGGCCGGATCCGGATAAAGCGCGACCGGCTTCAGCACGCAATCGGAGCTGCGGCCCTCGGCCTGGTTCGTGGAGGAACCATCGAAGCCCCATAGCGGCAGCTGCTCGAGCGTCGGGAACTCGGCGAATTCCTTGATCTGGGTCTTGCCGCGCAGGTTGGGGACCGGTGTGTAGCCGTCCAGCCAGATATACTCGAGCTTGTATTTGGTCATTCTAGAGCCTCTCGTTGCTTGATCACCGCCAAATGGTGGCGACGCTCGGCCGGCTCGAGCCGGCCTGCCGACGGTCAAAAAGCAATTCGTATGCCACTCGGCCTTCGCGAGGTGCGGCAAAATGGTCATGGCAACGCGTTGATTTTGTTGAGCCGTCTCAGCAATGCGACTGGATCGTTCAGGCGCCGATTTTGCTTATAAATTAGGCATTTGCTGATCTTTTTGTAAGCATATTGCCTAAAGGAATCGCAGGGCATATTTTGATGGGAAGGTGAATCGGTACGCTCCTGAAAAGACGAGGAGATCGGCAATGCAAGTCACGCCATCGCGGCCGTCGGCAAAAGTCCTGCTGTTCCCGGTCGCAGCACGCAAGTCTGCCTCAAATTTAGGCGCCAAGGCCAAATTCTTGGCAGAACTTGCAGCACTTCGCGGCGAGCACGCCGACTTCGACGGCTGGTACCACGAAGCGGCGATTGAGGAAGAGAACCAGCGCAAGAGCTGAGCTGACCGCTTTCTCCAATTCGGCATGTAAAAAAAGCCCGGCGTGATCGCTCACGCCGGGCTTTCTGTCTGAACGGGATGACCGAGATCATTCCTTGGCGTGCAGGTCTGTGCCGAGCGTATCCCTGACGAAGATCATGCCGATGATAAGCGACATTGCCGCGATGATCACCGGGTACCAGAGACCGTAGTAGATATCGCCCTTGTAGGCGCTGAGCGCGAACACCGTTGCCGGCAGCAGGCCGCCGAACCAGCCATTGCCGATGTGGTAGGGCAGCGACATGCCGGTGTAGCGAATGCGGGTCGGGAACATCTCGACCAGGATGGCCGCGATCGGCCCATAGACCATGGTCACGAACAGCACCAGGATGAACAGGATGCCGATCGTGAGCGGCCAGTTTATGGCTGCCGGATCGGCAGTCATGGCGAACGGACCGCCGCCCGGGATGTTGTAGACGGTGACTTCGGGCGCGCCCGCCGCCTCGTCCTTGGTCAGCAGCTTGTCGGCGATCGCCTTGTCGACCGGAACCGTCGCCTTTTCGCCGCCGCGGATGGCCGCGGCATCGAGCTTGAGTTCGGGATTCGCCGCTATGAAGGCGTCGAGCTTCTGGTCCGGCACCTTGGCAGCGGCGCGCTTCAGCGGATAGCCGCCGTCCCGCAGCGACATGTTCACCGCTTTCTGGAAGGCCGCCTCCTTGGCCTTGGCCTGATCGCCAGCGGCAACGGCGTCATAGGACGCCACCGTCTCATTGCCGATCTTGACCGTGGCAGCCGTGCCGGGCGCCGCCGTCGCAACGACGTCGTAAGGCACCGAGTTCTTGGTCAGGAAGGACGTCGCGATATCACAGGATGTCGTGAACTTCGCCGTGCCGACCGGATTGAACTGGAACTTGCAGTCGCCGGGCGCCGCCGTCACCGTCGCGCGTGTGTTCTGCTGCGCGGTGGCCAGAGCCGGATTGGCGGCCCAGGTAAGCGCCTTGAACAGCGGGAAGGTGCAGACGATGCCGAGCGCGAGGCCGGCCATGATGATGGGCTTGCGGCCGATCTTGTCGGACAGCCAGCCAAACACGACGAAGAAGATCGAGCCGACGGCAAGCGCGATAGCGATCATGACGTTGACCGACCATGCGTCGACCTTCAGCACGTTCTGCAGGAAGAACAGGGCGTAGAACTGCCCGTTGTACCAGATCACGGCCTGGCCGGCGGTGAGGCCGAGCAGCGCCAGAAGGGCGATCTTGGCGTTTTTCCACTGACCGAAAGCTTCCGTTAGCGGCGCCTTGGAGCCCCTGCCTTCCTCCTTCATGCGCTGGAAGGTCGGCGACTCCGAAAGCGACAGCCGGATCCAGATCGAGATGGCGAGCAGTAAAAACGAGACGATGAAGGGGATGCGCCAACCCCAACTGGCGTAGGTCTCCTTGCTGAGCGAGCCCTGGACGATCAGGATGACGATCAGCGACAGGAACAGGCCGAGCGTCGCCGTGGTCTGGATCCAGGAGGTGTAATAGCCGCGTCGGTCGTCCGGTGCGTGTTCGGCGACATAGGTCGCGGCACCGCCATACTCGCCGCCAAGCGCAAGGCCCTGGAGCATGCGCAGCGCGATCAGGATCACGGGTGCCGCAATGCCCCAGCTGGCATAGCCGGGCAGCAGGCCGACCAGGAATGTGGACAGGCCCATGATCGTCATGGTTACGAGGAAGGTGTATTTGCGGCCGACGAGATCGCCGATCCGGCCGAACACGAGCGCGCCGAACGGACGGACAAGGAAGCCGGCGGCAAAGGCCAGCAGCGCGAAGATATTGCGCGTCGCTTCCGGGATCGCCGGGCTGAAAAAAGTCGAGCCGATGAAGGCTGCCAGCGAGCCGTAGAGATAGAAATCATACCACTCGAAAACGGTGCCAAGCGAGGAGGCGAAGATGACCTTCTTCTCCTCCCGCGTCATGCCGCGGCTGGTTCCGCCGGCGGTCGAAGCCATTGCCATTGATGTATCCTCCCGTGAGATCCCGTCTGTCCTCGATGGCTGCGCGCCATCGTCCGCGTTCCTCCGAATGCGGACTCGAAAACGCGGCCAAGGAAGGAAAAATGACAGAAAGGGCGGGCGAAAGGCACCGCGACGATGGGATTATGACTTTGGTATTAGGTGCACTGCGAAAGCGGCGCGACGCTTGGAGTGGCTCAGCTTTGCGCAATTCTTGAGCAGAAAGCCGCTGCCCACCTCCTGAAATTGCTTTAGCCTTGCAGCGCCTCGAGCAGGCTGACCGCCGCCATCATGTCGCGCTTGCGGGCCGAGCGACGCGCCACCGCCTCGGCATCCTGTCCCCAATGCTCGATCTGCCAGTCCTCGTCGACATGGGCCGCCGCCCAAGCTTCCTCGGCGTCGAGCTCGCCGAAATCGACGGCCAAAGCCAGCAGCGCCGAGCCGGTCAGCGCCGTCATGACATGGATGGCGGCCAGCCGCATCGGCGTGGAGCGTTGGCCAAGATGCGCGCCGAGGACGGCGATGGTTTCGCGCGGTTGCTCGACATGGATGACGCCTTCGGCAAGATTGAAGCGCGCGCCGAGGCTGCTGCGTGCCCAGTCGAGCACCGGATCCCAGAGTTTGTTCTGGCGATCGACCAGTCCCTGCGGACCCTCGGCCCGGTAGCACAAAAGATCGGACGAGGCGAAGCGCAGCACGTCCTCCAGCACCGCCTGCGGGTCGGAGGCGACGCCGTCGATGGCGGTGTTGACGAGGCGCATGACGGGCATCGTCACCGGATCGATGACCTCGGTCTGCGCGCTGAATTCATCGGCCACAAGTGCGGCGGCCTTTTCGGTCGGCAGCACCAGCACGGCCTTGCCCGGCGTGCGCACCGGCAGTCCGTCGAGATGGATGGCAAAACCGTTCTCCACGGGAGCCACCGAAACGACCTTGTAGAAACGCTTCGGCAGCGGCGTCTTCATCTGGATCTGGGCGCGGCGCACGGGATCGGGATCGGACAGCAATTTTCCGGCTTCGAGGTCTTCGAGGAAGTCGCGCATGCCGAACTCCTTAAAGCAATTCCGGGAAAAGTGTGAAGCGGTTTTCCGTCCGGAATTGCGCCAAAACAAAGAGATAGATCAGCTTGCCGGTCGGCGAGCCGATCTATGGTGTTGGCTGCCTGCGCGCCGGTCGGTTGACGATGATCAGGCCGGCGGCAATCAGGCCGAGCGCCAGGATTATCCTGACCGTCGGCGGCTCGCCCAACAGTACCGCGCCGCACAGGACGCCGAACACCGGCGACAGGAAGGCGAAGCTCGACAGACTTGCCGCCGGATAGCGCGTGAGCAGCCAGAACCACAACACATAGGTGAAGGCGACGATATAGAAAGACTGGAACAGCAGCGCCAGTGTCGGCAAGGCGGCAATCGCGCGGATCGGCGGACCGGCGAAAGGCATCACCAGGACACCAACGACGGCGGCGCCGGCCAGCTGATAGAGCAGCAGTTTCTCCGCGCTCGTCTCGAGCAGCTTCGATCGCTTGATGACGATGCTGGTCGCCGCCCAGAGAATGCCCGAGCCGAGACTGAGCAGATCGCCGGTCAGTGTCGCGTCGCTGCCGGCAGCGATGCCGTCGGAGAAAACCGCCGCCAGGCCGCAGAAGGCGAGAACAAGCCCACCGAGCTTGCGCGCGTTGATGCGCTCGCCAAGCAGGAAATGTCCGCCGATCAGCACCCAGAACGGCATGGTGTTGACCAGGAGCGTGTTGCGGGCAACGGTCGTGTATTCGAGCCCGATATAGAGGCAGAGGAACTCGACGCCGAAGAGCACGCCGACGATGATGCCGGCGGCCAGCGTCCCGTCCGCTTCGAAGAGCTTGATGCCGCGCAGCCGGCACCAGGCGAATACGCAGGCTCCCCCGATGAGCGAACGTGCGATCGAGACGAAGACAGGGTCGTAGCCAGCGTATGAGACCTTGGCGGCGACGTAGTTCAGGCCCCAAGAAAAGGTCAGCCCGACCATGATGGCTGCGGCCGCCATGTCGACCGCATCGCGGCGATCCAACGCGGGGGCGACAGCCAAGTCAGTCCTCCGCGCTTTGGTCGTCGAAGCCGATCAGGTTCCAGCTCTGGCGCATATGCGGCGGCATCGGCGCCGTCACGTCGATCACACCCTGGTCGGGATGCGGGATGACAATGCGGCGGGCATGCAGGTGCAGGCGGTTTTGAATGCCGCCCGGGAAATCCCAGTTGGTATCGGCCTCGAAATATTTGGGGTCGCCAATGATCGGGCAACCTATGTAGGCGGCGTGAACGCGAAGCTGGTGAGTGCGGCCGGTATAGGGCTCCATCTCCAGCCAGGTCATCGTCTGCGCCGCTTGCTCGATGACACGGTAATAGGAGACGGCGTGGTCGGCGCCCTTCTCGCCATGCGCGGCCACGCGCACGCGGTCGCCATCCTCCGTCGGCTCCTTGATCAGCCAGGTCGAGATCTTGTCCTCGCGCTTGGGCGGCACACCCTTGACCAGCGCCCAGTAGGTTTTCTTGGTTTCGCGCGCGCGGAACGCTTCCGAAAGCTTCATCGCGGCAAGACGGGTGCGGGCAACCACCAGCACGCCGGACGTGTCGCGGTCGAGGCGATGGACGAGGCGGGGCTTCTCGCCCTTCTGGTTGCGCCAGGCTTCCAGCATGTCGTCGACATTGCGGGTAACGCCGGAGCCGCCCTGCACGGCAAGGCCGGCGGGCTTGTTGAAGACGAAGACTTTCGGGTCCTCGTGCAGAAGCATCTTGGCGAGCACATCGGCATCGCCTTGATTGCGGATCGAGTGGCCGGTGAGCGGCGCATCGCCCTTCTTGTCGACGTCGAGCGGCGGAACGCGGACAGACTGGCCGGGCTCGACGCGCGTGTCGGCCTTGACCCGGCCGCCGTCGACGCGGATCTGCCCCGAACGCAACAGCTTTTGCAGGTGGCCGAAGCCGAGGCCCGGGTAATGCACCTTGAACCAGCGGTCGAGCCGCATGCCCGCCTCGCCGGCCTCAACCGTGATCTGTTCAACACCTGCCATGGCTACGCTTTTCCGTTTGAAAGCGGGGCCATAGCACTAAGGCAGGCATTGTGCGAGCCAAAGACCCAACAAAGCGCGACGATTACCCCAAGCGCAGACATCCGAGGTTCGGCCGCACGCCGGCCGAACCACAGATTGAAGAAGCGCCGTGATCAGTTGGCGGCGGCCTTCGGCTTGGACGAGCCGATCATCTTCCAGTTCTTGTAGAAGATGGAATTGATGCGCTCCACGCTGACCGAGACGATGGCGAGAAGGCCCGCGATCAGTTTTGGGAACGGAGACGGCCGGATGATGTCGACGAAGACGCAGTAGCGGCGGCCGTCATATTCGTTGACCGAGCGGTGGAACAGCGTGTCGTCGAAGATGAACAAAGGGTTGTCGTACCAGTAGTTCTTCTTGCTGCCGCACTGAACGAAGATCTCCGCCTGCACCGGAATCAGATTGTAGAGGATGCGCAGGCTGAGCCGGAGCGGACCGAAATGCCAGGACGTGGATTCGCGCTTGCTGAAAACGGATACCGCGATCGTCTTGATGTATTTGTAATCCCTGTTGAATTCGGGAACGTTGTCGATCTTGTGCTTGCCGTACCACTGGTAGACATACATGCCGCGCCGGCCGGCGCCGAAATTGGCGTCGATGTCGGCGATGATCTCGTCCTTGCGCGCCTTGAAGACGTCCAGCACCTCATTGATCTCGCGCTGATAGTCCTCAGGAAACTGCTCTGGTTTCCAGACGCCGGGATTGCGGTAGCAGAGAAGGTCGACGATCAGGTTGAACGGCGACAACAGCCAGGTGAACAGGCCGTTGCCGAGGAAGTAACGCTCGAACAGGTTCCGGTCCTTCTGGTCGTTGCGCATGACATCGATCAGGCCGCAGACGACCCAGATGGCGGTCAGGATCGGTATGAAATAGAAGGCGAGCGCGAGAACTACGACGGCGATGGCGGCCTTGCGGAGCGTCTTGACGGTTTGCTTTGTCATTGTCATTCGCGCGGGAGCGCGATCCTGTTCCACGGGACAAAATCACGGCGACCCCCGCCAGCCGTGCGTCTTGATAGGATTTTTTGTTTCCCCGCACAATGCCGCAACAGGTGTGGTCCACCATGGCGTGGCTTCGCGACGAAGCGTGCCGACCGCGAGGGCGGAACTCAGCTGTTCCGTTCGCTGCGCAGCTTCGCCCAGTATTCCAGCCGCTTGCGGATATCGCGCTCGAAACCGCGTTCCGGCGGATCGTAGAAAGTGTGCCGGCCCATCTTCTCCGGAAAATAGTCCTGGCCTGAAAATGCGTCCGGCTGGTCATGGTCGTAGCGGTAGCCGGCGCCGTAATCCTCCTGCTTCATCAGCTTGGTCGGCGCATTGAGGATGTGCTTGGGCGGCAGCAGCGAGCCGAACTCCTTGGCCGCCGCGGTCGCAGCCTTGAAGGCGGTATAGACGGCGTTCGATTTCGGCGCCGTGGCCAGATAGACGGCGGCCTGGGCGAAGGCGAGCTCGCCCTCGGGCGAGCCAAGATAGTCATAGGCGTCCTTGGCCGCATTGGCGACGACAAGCGCCTGAGGATCGGCGAGCCCGATATCCTCTATCGCCATGCGCACCAGCCGGCGGCCAAGATAGAGCGGATCCTCGCCGGCATCGAACATGCGGGCAAGATAATAGAGCGCCGCATCCGGATCGGAGCCGCGCACCGATTTATGCAACGCCGAGATCAGATTGTAATGGCCGTCCTGGCCCTTGTCGTAGATCGGCGCTCGGCGCTGGATGACGCGTTGCAGGCCTTCCGGGCCGAACACCTCGCCCTTCTTTGCGGCGCGCCAGACTTCCTCGGCCAGCGTCAGCGAGGCGCGGCCGTCGCCATCCGCCATGCGGATCAGCATCGCGCGCGCCTCTTCGTCGAGCGGCAGCGCCCTGCCCTCGGTCTCTTCCGCCCGGGCCAGAAGCTTGGCGATGCTTTCCTCGCCCAGCGAACGGAACACCAGCACGCGCGCTCGCGACAGAAGTGCTGCATTGAGCTCAAAGGACGGGTTCTCCGTGGTGGCGCCGACCAGCACCACCGTGCCGTCTTCCATCACCGGCAAAAAACCGTCCTGCTGGGCGCGGTTAAAGCGATGGATCTCGTCGACGAAGAGCAGCGTCTGGCGGCCGTTGGAGTGCCTCAGCTTCGCCGCCTCGAACACTTTCTTGAGGTCCGCGACACCGGAAAACACGGCAGAGATCTGCTCGAAGGCAAGGTTGGTCTCGCCCGCGAGCAGCCGCGCCACCGTCGTCTTGCCGGTGCCGGGCGGACCCCAGAAGATCATCGAGCCGAGCGAGCCGGAATCGATCAGCCTGGTCAGCGCGCCGTCCGGGCCGGTCAGATGTTCCTGGCCGACGACCTCGCCGAGGTTTTTCGGGCGCAGCCGATCGGCCAGCGGCCGCCCGGGCGGCGCCTTTTCCGGCTCATCGGAACTGAACAGATCGGCCATGCAAGTCTTTTGGTTGAAACGCGATTCCGCTCTTTTGAGAGCATGATCTTGTCCGCGAACACCGGTTCCCGCTTTTTGCTACGCGGGCCTTCGGTTCGGGATCATGCCTTAAATGGGCAGATCGCCTCAATAACGCAACACCTGGCGCAGTATCTGCCCGCCGCGCTCGACGGTAAAGCGCCACCAGCGCGTGTCCTGCTGGGCAACCTGCGCCAGCGTTGCCGCGGTCTCGATGGTGGTGCCGTTCACCTCGCGCACGATATCGCCCGGCTGGAAGCCGAAATCGGCGGCCGGCGAATCGCGGCTGATATCGATGACGGTGACGCCCTTGAGATCGGTGCGAAGGCCAAGCCGCTGGGCAAGCCTGGGCGAAAGCTCCGCGACCTTGGCGCCGGAAAAGGGACTGCGGCCACGCAGAGTGACCTCACTGGGCTTGGCGCCTTCCGGCGCGCGCTCCAGCGGGATTTCCAGCGTCGCCTGCTGCCCCTTGCTCAGCACGACGAAGGTTGCCTTGGTGCCGATCGACAGCGTCGCCATGCGATAGTCGAGCGCCTCGATGCTGTCGACCGGGGTGTTGTTGAGCGACAGGATGACGTCGCCGGGCTTCAGGCCGGCCTTGCCGGCCGGGCCGGAACCTTCGACCGATGAAACCAACGCACCGGTCGGCTTCTCCATGCTGAGCGATTCGGCGATCTGCGGCGTCACCATTTCGAACTCGGCGCCGATATAGGGCCGCTCGAAGAAGTCGAGCCCGGCCTTGGCGGCGTCCGCAAAGGCGCGCACCATGTTCGAAGGAATGGCGAAGCCGATGCCGATCGAGCCGCCGCTGCGGCTGTAGATCGCCGTGTTGATGCCGACCAGCTGACCGCCCATGTTGATCAGCGCGCCACCCGAATTGCCGGGATTGATGGCCGCATCGGTCTGGATGAAATAGCCCGAATCCGAAACGCCGATATGGCTGCGGGCAAGCGCCGAGACGATGCCGCTGGTAGTGGTCTGGCCGACGCCGAACGGGTTGCCGATGGCGAGCACCAGGTCGCCGACCTCGAGCGCGTCGGAATCACCGATGGCTATCACCGGGAATGGCTTGTCGGCCGAGATCTTGAGCACGGCGAGATCGAGCGTCTCGTCCTTGAGCATGACCTTGGAGGTGAATTCGCGTCCGTCGGCGGTCGCGACCTTCACCTCGTCGGCGTCCTTGATGACGTGGAAGTTGGTGACGATGACGCCGCTCGGATCGACCAGAACGCCGGAGCCCAGCGAGGACTGCGCGCGCGGCTGGGCGCGGCCGAAGAATTCCTCGAAGAAGGGATCGCCCTCGAAAGGCGACGTCACCTTGGCGGTCTGCGAGGCATAGACATTGACGACGGCCGGGGCCGTCTGCTTGACCAGCGGCGCAAAGGAGAGTTGCACCTCCTCGCGGCCGAACGGCACGCGCTTGTCAGGTCCGGACGTGCCGTTCTCGCCTTCGACGCCATGCAACAGGTCCGTCAGCACATCGGAGAGGCCCGGATCGGCCGGCTTGGCGGCATCCTCGGCAAAAGCCTGTCTTGGGGCCGGTGCCGCGGCGAAGACGGCCAGCGCGGCAACAAGAAACACTCGTTTGAGGTGCATTTTCGAATCCCTCCAGATCGGGCGCCATTGTCTCGACGAATGTGCAGAATGAAAGGCTAATGCGATGAAATCGAATTATTTTCAGCCAGTAACCGGCTATACCTGCATCTGCAATCAGGTACGGTCGTCAGCTTCATGAAAAAACAGGTCGCCTCCTTCCGCGATTTCCTGACGACCGGCGCCTTGGGACCGGTGTCGCCCGACATGAGGCTTATCGAGGTTGCGCAGGCACTCGGCTCACCTGACGGGTGGAATATCAACGAAGGCGACCCAATTCCGGTCTACTGGTTCTTCGGCAAGCTGGAGGTTTCGTTCGACAGCATCGCACCATACTCGATGAATTGGTTTCAGATCGAGGGAGCATCACAGCTTGAGGGTGAATTTGAACCTTTGACCAGGCAGCTAAAGGTCTCGTTAGATGGATTCAGCGGCGCAACGAGGCCGTCTGAATTCCTTGCAGCGGGTCTTTGGGATTCTGCGCAAGCGTCCGTCTACTACGCGGCGCTAAGCGACGACATCCTGCTGAACATTTGTGCCGCCGGCATCCAGATCCATTTCCAGGTCGACACGTCTTTCATCGGCGATCGCGACGCGACTAAATATTTGAGCAAGTCGACCGTGCTCCAGCTTGTCCGGGATATCGATCCCCGAACGAAAGTTGATAGCATCTACTCCTGTCCGCGGAAGGCCACCGAAGAGTTGCCTGGAGTGTTCAATTGGCATCTCGTGACCGGCCGGGACTATCTGGCCCTGGTCCGATAGTTTGCAAGCAGACGAATGCAAAAGGGGCCCGTGGGCCCCTTCAAGTCATGATGAGAACGCGGGCCTCAGGCGGCCGCGGTTTCCTCATTGGCAGTTTCCGCCTCGATGCGGGCGCGGTCGGCGGCGCCCTTGGCCGAGGTGTCGCGGTCGACGAATTCGATCACCGCCATCGCGGCGTTGTCGCCCTTGCGGAAGCCCGCCTTCATGATGCGCAGATAGCCGCCGTTGCGCTCAGCGTAACGCGGCGCAAGCGTGTCGAACAGGCGCTTCACGACCAGCTCGTTGCCGATCTGGGCGATGACCTGACGACGGGCGTGCAGGTCGCCGCGCTTGCCGAGCGTGACGAGCTTCTCGACGATCGGACGCAGGTCCTTCGCCTTCGGCAGAGTGGTGACGATCTGCTCGTGCTCGATCAGAGACACGGCGAGATTGGCGAACATCGACTTGCGGTGGCTTACGCTGCGGGCGAAGCGACGGCCTTTGAAACCGTGGCGCATGGCTCTTTTCCTTTTTCAGTTGTTCAAGAGGCCACGGCCTCTGATGGTTTTCCGCATGACCGTCGGATCGAGCGGCTCTCGCCGCCGATCCTTGGAATTCATGCTCAATATTGGTCTTCGTAACGCTTGGCGAGGTCTTCGATGTTTTCCGGCGGCCAGTCCGGCACTTCCATGCCGAGGTGCAGGCCCATGGCTGCCAGCACTTCCTTGATCTCGTTCAGCGACTTGCGGCCGAAGTTTGGGGTGCGCAGCATCTCGGCTTCGGTCTTCTGGATCAGGTCGCCGATATAGACGATGTTGTCGTTCTTCAGGCAGTTGGCCGAACGCACCGAAAGCTCGAGCTCGTCGACCTTCTTGAGCAGCGCCGGGTTGAAGGCGAGCTCGGTGACGGCTTCGGCGGCGACTTCCTTCTGCGGCTCGTCGAAATTGACGAACAGCGCGAGCTGGTCCTGCAGGATGCGAGCGGCGAACGCGACCGCGTCCTCGCCCGAGATCGAGCCGTTGGTCTCGATGGTCATGGTCAGCTTGTCATAGTCGAGCACCTGGCCCTCGCGGGTGTTCTCGACCTTGTAGGAGACCTTCTTGACCGGCGAGTAGAGGCTGTCGACCGGGATCAGGCCGATCGGCGCGTCCTCGGCGCGGTTGCGCTCGGCCGGGACATAGCCCTTGCCGGTGTCGACGGTGAACTCCATGCGGATCTCGGCGCCCTCGTCCAGCGTGCAGATGACGTGGTCGGGGTTGAGGATCTCGACGTCGCCCACGGTCTGGATGTCGCCGGCGAGCACGGCGCCCGGGCCCTGCTTGCGCACGACCATGCGCTTGGGACCATCGCCTTCCATGCGGATGGCGATTTCCTTGATGTTGAGCACGATGTCGGTCACGTCCTCGCGCACGCCGGCGATGGACGAGAATTCATGCAGCACGCCGTCGATCTGCACGGCGGTAACAGCCGCGCCCCGCAGCGAAGACAGAAGCACGCGCCGCAGCGCGTTGCCCAGCGTGAGGCCGAAGCCGCGCTCGAGCGGCTCGGCCACCAGCGTGGTCAGCGTCTTCTTCTTCGACGAGAACTCGATCTTGTTCGGCTTGATCAGTTCCTGCCAGTTTTTCTGGATCATAAATATCTTCCTTCCTTTGCCCCGCCACCATCCAATCGTGGCGGGCGACACGGAAAACCGCGGAGGAACGCCGTGGCGTTCGCGCGGCGTTTAAAAATCAGACGCGGCGCTTCTTGCGCGGACGGCAGCCATTGTGCGGGATCGGCGTCACGTCGCGGATCGAGGTGATGGTGAAGCCTGCGGCCTGCAGCGCGCGAAGGGCCGATTCACGGCCGGAGCCGGGTCCGCAGACCTCGACCTCGAGCATGCGCATGCCATGTTCCTGCGCCTTCTTGGCGACGTCTTCGGCAGCCATCTGGGCAGCGAACGGGGTCGACTTGCGCGAACCCTTGAAGCCCTGCGCACCGGCCGACGACCAGGCAATCGAATTGCCCTGCGCGTCGGTGATGGTGATCATGGTGTTGTTGAAGGTCGAATTGACGTGGGCGACGCCCGACGAGATGTTCTTGCGTTCGCGACGGCGAACACGAGCGGCTTCCTTGGCCATGGTAGTCCTTTCAGTTGATCTCTACACCGCCGTAATGCCAGCGGCTCCACCTTGGAAAAGCGAGTAGTGAGTAGGGAATAGCGAATAGGGTCCCTACTCGCTAACGGCTACTCGCTATTCGCTCAATTACTTCTTCTTGCCGGCGATCGCCTTGGCCGGGCCTTTGCGGGTGCGCGCATTGGTGTGCGTGCGCTGGCCTCGGACCGGCAGCGAGCGGCGGTGACGCAGGCCGCGGTAGCAGCCGAGGTCCATGAGCCGCTTGATGTTCATCGAGACTTCGCGGCGCAGGTCGCCTTCGACCTGGTAGTCGCGGTCGATCGTCTCGCGGATCTGCAGCACTTCCGCGTCGGTCAGTTGGTTGACGCGGCGGTCCGCCGGGATGCCGACCTTGTCGACGATCTCCTGGGCAAACTTCTTGCCGATGCCGTGAATGTACTGAAGCGCAATGACGACGCGCTTGTTGGTCGGAATGTTGACGCCGGCTATACGAGCCATTTTCTTCTCTTTCTCCATGTGGGCCGGGCAAGCCCGGCGCTGTCGAAGTTGCCCCGCGTCCGGTGGAGGCCGGCCCTTGCGGGAGTTTCCTGGTTCAAAGCGGATGCCTTGCCCGCAAGGGCAAGCAAAGTCCATGCCTGATAGGAAGACGGGCCGCCATACCCCAACGGCCCACTCCAGTCAAGCGCAATCGTCAATTGCCGCCAAGCGCAATCTTCAATTGTCGGCGCAGCCTACTTCGCCGCGGCCGCGAGCACCTTGCCGATCTCGGCGGTCACGGCATCGATACTGGCCATGCCGTCGACGGTCTTGAGCTTGCCTTTGGCGTAGTAGTAGCCGGTCAGCGGCGCCGTCTTCTTGTAGTATTCGCGCAGGCGTTCCTCGAACACCTCCGGATTGTCGTCCTTGCGCACCGGCTGGCCGGCAGCCTTGGCGTCCTCGGCGCGTTTGACGATTCGGCCAACCAGCGCCTTGTCGTCGACGACCAGCTCGATGACGGTGTCGAGCGCAATGCCGCGCTCGGCAAGCATCGCCTCGACCGCGTCCGCCTGGACCAGCGTGCGCGGATAGCCGTCGAGAATGAAGCCCTTGGCGCAATCCGGCTGATCGATGCGTTCGGCGACGATGGCGTTGACGATCGTATCCGAGACCAGCTCACCGGCATCCATTACCGCCTTGGCACGCTTGCCGACCTCGGTTCCGGCCTGGACGGCGGCACGCAGCATGTCGCCCGTCGAGAGCTGCGGGATGCCGTATTCTTCTACCAGTCTTTGTGCTTGCGTCCCCTTGCCCGCTCCTGGCGGCCCAAGCAATATCAGCCTCATCTGCTCCTCTTACCCCCGCGCAACTTCGACTTCTTGATCAGGCCCTCATACTGGTGCGCGATCAGGTGGCCCTGAATCTGCGCCACCGTGTCGAGCGTGACACTGACCACGATCAGAAGCGATGTGCCACCGAGATAGAAAGGTACGCCAGTCGCCGAAATCAGGAACTCCGGCAGCAGACAGACCAGCACCAGGTAAATGGCGCCGACGACGGTGATACGCGTCAGAACATAGTCGATATAGTCGGCCGTGCGCTCACCCGGACGATAGCCCGGGATGAAGCCGGAATGCTTCTTGAGCTGGTCGGCCGTGTCCTTCGGATTGAAGACGATCGCCGTGTAGAAGAAGGCGAAGAAGACGATCATGCCCGCATAGAAGATCATGTAGAGCGGCTGGCCGTGGCCGAGCGAGGCCAGGATCGTGCTTGCCCAGGCCGGCATGTTGGTTGCCTGCGAGAAGCCCGCGACGGTAGCCGGCAGAAGCAGCAGCGAGGACGCGAAGATCGGCGGGATGACGCCCGAGGTGTTGAGCTTCAGCGGCAAATGCGAGGTATCGCCCTGGAACATGCGGTTGCCGACCTGGCGCTTCGGATACTGGATGAGCAGGCGGCGCTGCGCGCGCTCGAAAAAGACGATGAGCGCAATGACGATAATGGCCAGAACGATGATTGCGAGGATGAGGCCCGTCGACAGCGCGCCGGTGCGGCCGAGCTCCAGCGTGCCGGAGATCGCCCGCGGCAGGCCGGCGACGATGCCGGAGAAGATGATCAGTGAAATGCCGTTGCCGATGCCGCGCGCCGTGATCTGCTCGCCGAGCCACATCAGGAACATGGTGCCGCCGACCAGCGTGACGACGGTCGAGATGCGGAAGAACATCCCGGGATCGTTGACGATGCCGTTGCCGCCCTCGAGGCCGATCGAAATGCCGTAGGCTTGGATCAGCGCCAGAAGCACGGTGCCGTAGCGCGTGTACTGGTTGATGATCTTGCGGCCCTGCTCGCCTTCCTTCTTCAGCGCTTCCAGCGACGGGATGACCGAGGTCATCAGCTGCATGATGATGGAGGCGGAAATGTAGGGCATGATGCCCAGCGCGAAGATCGCCATGCGCTGCACGGCGCCGCCGGCGAACATGTTGAACATGCCGAGCACGCCCTTGCTCTGCGAGGAGAAGGCCTGGGCGAAAGCGTCGGGGTTGATGCCGGGAAGCGGGATATAGGTGCCGAGGCGGTAGACGAGCAGCGCGCCGATGGTGAACCAGATGCGCTTCTTGAGATCCTCGGCCTTGGCGAAGGCCGCAAAATTCAGATTGGAGGCTAGTTGTTCAGCAGCCGAAGCCATGCCTGATTCTCCGCTAGAGCATGATGCCGAAAAATATGGAGCGGTTTTCGGACGATATCATGCTCTACTTCATTGATTTCTGTGTCACGCTCTATGCCCGCAGTTCAGGCGCGCGTGTCACCGAAGCTCACGAGATAAGCTCCGGACCTTAAACATGCAAGCGGCCGCGTTGACGCGGCCGCCCAATTCATCTGGTCAAAGCGCGGTTCGACGGAAAATGCGAATCATCCCGGTCCGTCGCGCTTCAAATCGCCGTTACTCGGCGGCGGCCGCTTCCGGCAGCTTCACCGAACCGCCGGCCTTCTCGATCTTCTCGATCGCGGCCTTGGAGGCGCCGGCGACGTCGAAGGAGAGCTTGGCCTTGAGTTCGCCGTCGGACAGCACGCGCACGCCGTCCTTGGCGCGGCGGATGACGCCGGCGGCAACCAGGGCCTCGGCCGTCACGGCCGCCTTGGCGTCAAGCTTCTTGGCGTCGATCGCCGCCTGGATCTTGGCCAGGGACACAATCGCGAAGCTCTTGCCGAACAGGTTGTTGAAGCCGCGCTTCGGCAGGCGCCGGTAGAGCGGCATCTGGCCACCCTCGAAGCCGTTGATGGCAACGCCCGAACGGGCCTTCTGGCCCTTGACGCCGCGACCGGCGGTCTTGCCGGAGCCGGAGCCGATGCCGCGACCGAGGCGCTTCTTGGAGTGCGTGGCGCCGTCCTTGTCACGCAGATCGTTGAGTTTCATCATTCTTCTCCTGCGCTTCCGTTCAGGCCTCGTCCACCACGCGGACGAGGTGCTGGACGGCGGCGATCATGCCGCGCACGGAAGGGGTGTCTTCCAGCGTGCGCCGCTTGTGCATCTTGTTCAGGCCGAGGCCGACCAGCGTCGCGCGCTGCTCCTTCGGCCGGCGGATCGGGGAGCCGATCTGCTCGACGGTAATGGTCTTGGTAGCTTTCTTGGCCATGGTCGAAATCCCTGGTCAGCGTCGACTATTCTTCAGCCGCAACGGCGGAGCCGCGGCGGGCCTGAAGGGTCGAGTACTTGATGCCACGCGCGGCAGCCACATCCTTCGGATGCATCTGGCTCTTCAGCGCGTCGAAAGTGGCGCGAACCATGTTGTAGGGGTTCGACGAACCCATCGACTTGGCGACCACGTCATGCATGCCGAGCGTCTCGAAGACGGCGCGCATCGGGCCGCCGGCGATGATGCCGGTACCCTGCTTGGCGGCGCGCAGCAGAACGCGTCCGGCGCCCCAACGGCCCTCGACGTCATGATGCAGCGTGCGGCCCGAACGCAGCGGCACGAAGATCATGTCGCGCTTGGCCGATTCGGTCGCCTTGCGGATGGCTTCCGGCACTTCGCGCGCCTTGCCGTGGCCGAACCCGACGCGGCCCTTCTGGTCGCCGACGACGACGAGAGCGGCAAAGCCGAAACGACGGCCACCCTTCACTACCTTGGCGACGCGGTTGATGTGGACGAGCTTGTCCACCATGCCGTCGTCACGCTCTTCGCGTTCACGCTCTCGGCCGCGGCCGCCTTCTCTACGTTCCTGTGCCATATCCTAGTCCTTGTTCTTTTCCGGAAGCACGGGTTGCTAATTACTGACGCCGCCTTTGGGTCGTCAGCGGCGAAAAATCAGAAGCTGAGACCGCCTTCGCGGGCAGCCTCGGCCAGCGCCTTGACGCGACCGTGATAAATATACGGGCCGCGGTCGAAGACGACTTCCTTGACGCCCGCCTTGGCGGCGCGCTCGGCGATCAGCTTGCCGACGGCAGCGGCGGCAGCGGTGTCGGCGCCGGTCTTGAGCGAACCCTTGAGGTCCTTCTCGAGCGTCGAGGCGGCGGCCAGCGTGTGGCCGTTGGCGTCGTCGATCACCTGAACGTAAATGTTCTTCGACGTGCGGTGCACCGAAAGCCGCGGACGCTCGCCGGCGACCTTCTTCAGCTGGCGGCGCACGCGCTGCGCGCGGCGTTGGATGGTTTCTTTGGGGCTTGCCATAATGTCAGTTCCTTGCCTTCAGAAAACGGGGGCAACCCTGTGCGGTAGGCCAAGCCTCCCGCGGCCGCTCCCCGCGGGCGTTACACTTCTCCGGCTTGGCCTTTCCGAAAAGTCTGCGCCTTTTCGGGGCCAGGCCAATTACTTCTTCTTGCCTTCCTTGCGCACGATGCGCTCGTCGGCATAGCGCACGCCCTTGCCCTTGTAGGGCTCGGGACCGCGATATTCGCGGATCTCGGCGGCGACCTGGCCGACCTGCTGCTTATCAATACCCGAGACCGTGATTTCGGTCGGCTTCGGCACCGTGATGGTGATGCCCTGGGGCGTCTCATAGACCACGTCGTGGCTGAAGCCGAGCGCCAGCTGCAGGTTCTTGCCCTGCAACGCCGCGCGATAGCCGACGCCGGTGATCTCGAGCTTCTTCTCGAAGCCGTCCTTCACGCCCTGCAGGATGTTGACGATCTGCGTGCGCGACATGCCCCACTTCGAGCGGGCGTTCTTGGTCTGGTCGCGCGGCTCGACGGAGATCTCGTTGTTCTCCATCTTCACCAGTACTTCGTCGTTCACCACGAACTTCAGCTCGCCCTTGGGGCCCTTCGCCGTCACGGTCTGGCCGTTGACGGAGGCGGTCACGCCCTGCGGCAGCGAAACGGGTTTCTTTCCGATACGAGACATTTTGTTGTCCTCGTCACTTCTTTGGTTTCAGGTTCCAGTTCCCGGGCGCGATCCCGAGAACCGAAGCCCATTCATCAATCTCGCGCCGGATCAGAAGATCTGGCAGAGAATCTCGCCGCCGACATTCTGCTCGCGCGCTTCATGGTCGGCCATGACGCCCTTCGGCGTCGAGAGAATGGCGATGCCGAGGCCGTTGGCGACCTGCGGGATCGACTTGGCCGAGACATAGACGCGGCGGCCAGGCTTCGAGACGCGCTCGATCTCGCGCACCACCGGGGCACCGTCGAAATATTTCAGCTCGATCTCGATTTCCGACTTGCCGTTTTCGAAGTCGGTCTGGCTGTAGTCGCGGATATAGCCTTCCGACTTCAGCACTTCGAGGACGCGGGCACGCAGACGCGAGGCCGGGGTCGAAACGCTCGACTTCTTGCGGCCATAGGCGTTGCGGATGCGGGTCAGCATATCGCCGAGAGGATCGCTCAATGACATCTCAGTGTCTCCTTACCAGCTCGACTTGACCAGGCCCGGGATCTGGCCGGTATTGCCCAGATCGCGAAGCGCGATACGCGAAAGCTTAAGCTTGCGATAATAGGCGCGCGGACGGCCCGTCACCTCGCAGCGGTTGCGGATGCGGATCTTGGCCGAGTTGCGCGGCAGCGCCGAAAGCTTCAACTGGGCGCGGAAACGCTCTTCCATCGGCTTGGACTGATCCATGATGATGGCCTTGAGCGCCGTGCGCTTGGCGGCGTACTGGTCGGCGAGCTTGCGGCGCCGGTTGTTCTTCTCGACTGAGCTGGTCTTTGCCATTTCAGATTTTTCCTTTTTCGCTGCCGTTACTGGCGGAAGGGGAAGTTGAAGGCCTTGAGCAGCGCTCTGGCCTCGTCATCCGTCTTCGCCGTCGTACAAACGATGACGTCCATGCCCCAGACCTGATCAACCTTGTCGTAATTGATCTCCGGGAACACGATGTGTTCCTTGATGCCCATGGCGTAGTTGCCACGGCCGTCAAAGCTTTTCGGGTTCAGTCCGCGGAAGTCGCGAACGCGCGGCAGCGCGATGTTCACGAGGCGGTCGAGGAACTCGTACATGCGTTCCTTGCGCAGCGTGACCTTGGCGCCGATCGGCATGTTCTCGCGCACCTTGAAGCCGGCAATCGAGTTGCGGGCGCGGGTGACGACGGCCTTCTGGCCGGCGATCAGCGCCAGATCCTCGGCCGCGACGGAGGGCTTCTTGGAGTCTGCGGTTGCTTCGCCTACACCCATATTCAGCACGATCTTGTCGATGCGCGGAACCTGCATGTCGTTGTCGTAGCCGAACTGCTCCTGCATCGCCTTGCGGATGGTCTCGTTGTAGACCTTCTTGAGGCGCGGCTCGTTCTTGGCAGTTGCCTGCTTGGTTTCAGCCTTAGCCATTGATGACTTCTCCCGAACGCTTGGCGACGCGCACCTTCTTGCCATCCTTCTGGATGGTGAAGCCGACGCGGGTCGGCTTGCCGTCCTTGGGGTCGGCCAGCGCGATATTCGACAGGTGGATCGGCGCTTCCTTGGTGATGATCCCGCCCTCTTGGGACTGGGTCTGCTTCTGGTGACGGCGAATGAGGTTCACGCCACGGACAACCGCGGTGTCTTCCTTCGGCTGCACCGACAGGACTTCGCCCGAACGGCCCTTGTCCTTGCCGGCAAGCACGACGACCTTGTCGCCTTTTTTGATCTTTTGCATTGGTCCGGCTCCTTACAGCACTTCAGGCGCGAGCGAGATGATCTTCATGTGGTTCTTGGCGCGCAATTCGCGCGGAACCGGTCCGAAGATACGGGTGCCGATCGGCTCTTTCTTATTGTCGACGAGAACGGCCGCGTTCTTGTCGAAACGGATCACGCTGCCGTCCGGGCGGCGGATGTCCTTGGCCGTGCGAACCACGACCGCCTTCATCACATCGCCCTTCTTAACGCGGCCGCGCGGAATGGCTTCCTTGATCGACACCACGATGATGTCGCCGACGGAGGCATATTTCCGCTTCGAGCCGCCCAGCACCTTGATGCACATGACACGACGGGCGCCGGAATTGTCCGCGACGTCGAGGTTTGTTTGCATCTGAATCATGACTGGCCGCCTTCTTCTTTTCTAACGGGACGGGTTCTTCACCCCTCCCCGGTCTGTCCAAAATTCGGTTCGTTCGCCCGGATCAAGCCTGATCCGAAGAGACGACAACCCAGCGCTTGTCCTTCGAAATCGGCTTCGATTCCTGGATGAACACCTGGTCGCCGACCTTGTGAGCGTTGTTCTCGTCGTGCGCCTTGTACTTCTTGGTCATGCGCACGGTCTTCTTCATCACTGGATGGGTGAAGCGACGTTCGACCTTGACCACGACCGTCTTCTCGTTCTTGTCGCTGACGACGGTGCCCTGCAGGATGCGCTTTGGCATGGTTCTCGTCCTTAACCCTTCTTGGCCGCGGCTTTTTCCGCGGCGATGGTCTTGATGCGCGCGATGTCCTTGCGGACCTGCTTCACGCGCGCGGTCTTTTCGAGCTGGCCGGTGGCCTTCTGGAAGCGCAGGTTGAACTGCTCCTTCTTGAGAGCGGCCAGGTCGTCGGTCAGCTGATCCTGGGTCTTGGTCCGGATGTCTTCGGCTTTCATGATCGCCTGTCCTTATTCTGCGATGCGCTGCACGAAGCGCGTCTTGACCGAGAGCTTGGCGGCGCCGAGACGCAGCGCTTCACGAGCGGTCTCCTCGCTGACGCCGTCGATCTCGAACATGATACGGCCGGGCTTGACGCGTGCCGCCCAATAGTCGACGGCGCCCTTGCCCTTACCCATGCGGACTTCGGTCGGCTTCGAGGTGACCGGCAGGTCCGGGAACACCCGGATCCAGACGCGGCCGGCGCGCTTCATCTCGCGGGTGATCGCGCGGCGGGCCGCCTCGATCTCGCGCGCGGTGACGCGGTTCGGCTCAAGCGCCTTCAGCCCGAAACCGCCGAAATCCAGGTTGGTGCCGCCCTTGGCGGTACCGTGGATACGGCCCTTGAACTGCTTGCGGAACTTTGTGCGCTTTGGCTGCAGCATCGTTCTAACTCCAAATTCTCAAATGTCTCAGGCGTTCTCGCGACGGCGGCCGCGTTCGCGCTCGCCACCAGCACCGCCGCCATGCGCGGCATCACCTTCGGTTGCACGGCGCTCGGAGGCCATCGGGTCATGCTCGAGGATCTCGCCCTTGAACACCCACACCTTGACGCCGCAGATACCATAGGCCGTGTTCGCCTCGGCCGTGCCGTAGTCGACATCGGCGCGCAGCGTATGCAGCGGCACGCGGCCTTCGCGGTACCACTCCATGCGCGCGATTTCGGCGCCGCCGAGACGGCCGGAGCAGTTGATGCGGATGCCTTCGGCGCCGAGACGCATGGCCGACTGAACGGCACGCTTCATGGCACGGCGGAACGCGATGCGGCGCTCGAGCTGCTGGGCAATCGACTGGGCGATCAGCGTGGCGTCGATTTCCGGCTTGCGCACTTCAACGATGTTGAGATGCGTTTCGGACTTCGTCATCTCGGTCAGCTTCTTGCGAAGCTTCTCGATGTCGGCGCCCTTCTTGCCGATGATGAGGCCCGGGCGCGCGGCGTGGATGGTGACGCGGCACTTCTTGTGCGGACGCTCGATCACGACCTTGGAGATCGCGGCCTGCTTGAGTTCCTTCTCGAGATACTTGCGGATCTTGAGGTCCTCATGCAGCAGCTGGCCGTACTCGCCGGTGTTCGCGAACCAGCGCGAATCCCAGGTACGGTTGATGCCGAGACGCAGCCCGATCGGATTGACTTTCTGGCCCATTATGCGGCCTCCCCTTTTTCCTCGACTTCACGAACGACGATCGTGAGGTGCGAGAACGGCTTTTCGATACGGCTGGCGCGACCGCGGCCACGAGCGTGGAAACGCTTCATGACGATCGACTTGCCGACATAGGCTTCCGCCACGACCAGCGCATCGACGTCGAGGTCGTGATTGTTTTCCGCGTTGGCGATCGCCGATTCCAGCGTCTTCTTGACCGTGCCGGAAATCCGCTTGGCCGAGAATTCGAGGTCGGAAAGCGCTGTCGCGACCTTCTTGCCGCGGATCAGCGCGGCAACCAGGTTCAGCTTCTGCGGGCTGATACGGATCGTGCGCAGAACGGCACGCGCCTCGTTATCAGCAAGCCTGCGCGGAGCTTTGGCCTTGCCCATGATTATTTCCTCTTCGCCTTCTTATCCGCGCCGTGACCGTAATAGGTCCGGGTCGGAGCGAATTCACCGAACTTGTGGCCGACCATGTCCTCGTTCACCGAGACCGGGACGTGCTTCTGGCCGTTGTAGACACCGAAGGTGAGGCCGACGAACTGCGGCAGGATGGTGGAGCGACGGCTCCACATCTTGATCACCTCATTGCGACCACCTTCACGAACCTTGTCCACCTTCTTGAGAAGGTAGCCGTCGATGAAGGGGCCTTTCCAAATCGAACGAGTCACTTGGCGTTACCTCTTCTTAGCTCTTGCGCTGATGGCGCGAGCGCAGGATGAACTTGTCGGTCGCCTTGTTGGACCGCGTCTTCTTGCCCTTGGTCGGCTTGCCCCAGGGCGAAACCGGATGACGGCCACCCGAGGTGCGGCCTTCGCCGCCGCCATGCGGATGGTCGACCGGGTTCATGGCCACGCCGCGATTGTGCGGGCGCTTGCCGCGCCACACGGTGCGACCGGCCTTGCCGTCGTTGATGTTGCCGTGGTCGGGGTTCGACACGGCACCGACTGTGGCCATGCAGGAGCCGTGCACGACGCGCTGCTCGCCCGAGTTGAGGCGCAGGATCGCCATGCCCTGGTCGCGGCCGACGAGCTGGGCGTAACCGCCGGCCGAACGGGCGACCTGGCCGCCCTTGCCCGGCTTCAGCTCGATGTTGTGGACGATCGTGCCGACCGGCATCGAGGCCAGCGGCATCGCATTGCCCGGCTTCACGTCAACCGCTTCGCCGGCCACGATCTTGTCGCCGGCAGCCAGGCGCTGCGGAGCCAGGATGTAGGACAGCTCGCCGTCGTCATACTTGATTAGCGCGATGAAGGCGGTGCGGTTCGGATCGTATTCGATACGTTCGACCGTGCCGACGACGTCGTACTTCTTACGCTTGAAGTCGATGATGCGGTACGAACGCTTGTGACCGCCGCCGATGAAGCGGGCGGTGATACGGCCGTAATTGTTGCGGCCGCCCGACTTGGTCAGGCCTTCGGTCAGGCCCTTGACGGGCTTGCCCTTGTAGAGGCCCGAGCGGTCGACGATGACCAGCTGGCGGGTGCTCGGCGTTACCGGGTTGAATTTCTTAAGTGCCATTGTCCTGTCCTCGCGGCCTTGCTCAGAGACCCGTCGCGACGTCGATCGACTGGCCGTCGGCCAGCGTCACAACCGCCTTCTTGACGTCGCCCTGGCGGCCAACAGTGCCGCGGAAGCGCTTGATCTTGCCCTTGCGGACGAGCGTGTTCACAGCCGTCACCTTGACGCCGAAGAGAGCCTCCACGGCAGCCTTGATTTCCGGCTTCGACGCCTTCTTGGCGACGTTGAAGACGACCTGGTTCTGCTCGGAAGCCATGGTCGACTTTTCGGTGATCGCCGGCGAGACGATCACGTCGTAGTGACGGAGGTCGGTCATTTAAAGCGCTCCTCGAGAGCCTCGACGGCGGCCTTCGAAAGGACCAGCGTGCCGCGGCGCAGAATGTCGTAGACGTTGATGCCCTGGATGGGCAGCACGTCGATGTTCGGAATGTTGGTCGCAGCCAGCTTGAAGTTCTGGTCAAGCTCGGCGCCGCCGATCACCAGGGCGTTGGTCAGCCCCAGCGTCTCGAGGTTCGCCACCAGCGCCTTGGTCTTGGCTTCGGCGAGCTTCAGCTCGTCGACGATGATGAGCGAAGCGCTCTTGGCCTTGGCCGAGAGAGCATGCTTGAGGCCAAGCGCACGGACCTTCTTCGGCAGCTCGTGCTCATGGCTGCGAACGACCGGGCCGTGTGCCTTGCCGCCGCCGCGGAACTGCGGAGCGCGAGCCGAGTGGTGACGGGCGCGGCCCGTACCCTTCTGCTTGTACATCTTGGCGCCGGTGCGCGCGATTTCGGCGCGGCCCTTGGCCTTGTGCGTGCCCTGCTGCTTCTTGGCGAGCTGCCAGCGCACGACGCGCTGCAGGATGTCTTCGCGCGGATCAAGGCCGAAAATCTCCTCGGAGAGCTTCACCTTGCCGGCGTCCTTGCCGCCCAGCGTTGTGATCTTGAGATCCATTATTCGGCTCCCTCAGTGGCCGGGGCTTCGTTCTTGGCGGCAGCGGCACGGATCGCGGCCGGCTTCGGCGCATTGGCCGGCAGCGCAACCTTGGCGGCGTCGCGAACCAGGATCCAGGCGCCTTTGACGCCGGGAACCGCGCCGCGGATCAGGATCAGGCCGCGATCGGCGTCGGTCGAGACGACCTCGACATTCTGCGTGGTGACGCGGGTGTCGCCCATGTGGCCGGCCATCTTCTTGCCCTTGAACACCTTGCCGGGGTCCTGGCGCTGGCCGGTCGAACCGTGCGTGCGGTGCGAGACCGAGTTACCGTGGGTCGCGCGGCCACCACCCATGTTGTGCCGCTTGATCACGCCCTGGAAACCCTTGCCGGTCGAGGTGCCGGTGACGTCCACCTTCTGGCCGGCGACGAAATGCTCGACGGTCAGCTCGGCGCCGACGTCGATCATATTGTCGGCCGACACGCGGAACTCGGCGAGCTTCGCCTTCGGCTCGACGGAAGCGGCGGCGAAATGGCCGCGCATCGCCTTCGACGTGTTCTTCACCTTGGCAAGGCCAACGCCGAGCTGGACGGCGGTGTAGCCGTTCTTCTCCTGCGTGCGCTGAGCCACGACCTGGCAGTTCTCCATCTGGAGAACGGTGACGGGAACGTGTTCCCCGGCATCGTTATAGATGCGGGTCATTCCCACCTTCTTTGCAATCACACCTGAACGCATCGGTTCAATTCCTTTAGAGTTGCGGGCCAGGGGCAACGCCCCTTGCCGCGCTCCATTCCTTAGAGCTTGATCTCGACGTCGACACCGGCCGCCAGATCGAGCTTCATCAAAGCATCGACCGTCTGCGGGGTCGGATCGACAATGTCGAGCAGCCGCTTGTGCGTGCGCATTTCGAACTGCTCACGGCTCTTCTTGTCGACGTGGGGCGACCGGTTGACCGTGAATTTTTCGATCCGCGTCGGCAGCGGAATGGGGCCGCGGACGTTGGCGCCGGTGCGCTTGGCGGTCGACACGATTTCGCGCGTCGAGGCGTCGAGCACCCGGTGGTCAAACGCCTTAAGGCGGATGCGGATATTCTGTCCGTTCATGCGTCAATTCCTTGTTCTGGCGCGGCGCGGGCAGCTCCCGCGCCCGCGACAGATCCGTTTCAGTCCAATTATTCCTTGATGGTGACGACGATGCCGGCACCGACGGTGCGGCCGCCTTCACGGATGGCGAAGCGCAGCTTCTCTTCCATCGCGATCGGCACAATCAGCTCGACGTCGACGGTGATGTTGTCGCCGGGCATCACCATCTCGGTGCCGGCCGGCAGCGTCACGATGCCGGTCACGTCCGTCGTGCGGAAGTAGAACTGCGGACGGTAGTTGGTGAAGAACGGCGTGTGACGGCCGCCCTCGTCCTTGGTCAGGATGTAGGCTTCGGCCACGAACTTCTTGTGCGGCTTGACCGAGCCGG